>SHYZ01000108.1 GCA_009692535.1 Myxococcales bacterium | reverse complement strand
AGGATGTGCTCACGCCGCTGATGTGGAAGACCGAGCGAGACGCGAGAACCGCAGGGCCGGCGCCCGGGGGCTGACGGCGGCTGCCGGGCCGAGTGGGAATTTTGGGGAAAGTGCGCGGATGGGGGCGGGGCGAGGATGTTCGCTACGGCCATGGCCTGCGCGGCCGCTGCCCGGACATCCAGATCTCGCACGCGTCCCACTACCAACTCTCCAACCGGATCGCCTTCGCGTGGAAGCTCGCCAGCCTCGGCGTACCGACGGTCATCGTCTACCTCGGGTTTCTCAGCGACACCGGCATTCGTGATGTGGGAACGCCTCTGGACACCGACCAGCAATGGCAAGACCTCGTCAAGGCGCACCTCCATGCCGTGGGTGCCGCAGAGGTGCTGGACGAGCCCGTCGCCATGGGCACGTCGAACTTCTGGCTGACGGTGCGGCGCCGGTCGGTCATCGAGATGAGTCCACGACGCCCAGTCTGAGACGTCGCGTCACTGTCGCGTCCGCCCCCGCGGCTACTCGGTGCATCTCAATCACCGGCTCAGCGACCCTCGCCCGCTCCCTCACGACACATCGCCGAGTACGCTGGACAGCGAGCGCGCCAGTTCGATGACCGACCGTCGCAGGCGCTGATCGCCGACGTTCATCTCTCCGTCTGCGCACCGGACCCATCACACCCGGAGCAACTCTCCGGGTCGCACCACGGCAAATGGACCGTCACCACCCCTTCCTGCAACCGGCGCTGTAGCCAGCGAGGCCAGTCCGACAGCGCAAACGTTCGTTTGGATGCCCCGCTCCGGTCGACCGTGAAGGTGTCCACGCCGACGGCCACCACGTCCCAATGCGTGCGCATGCAGATGTTGGCTGCCCACCACACTTCGAGCTGCGTCTTCCGGAGGGGGCGGGGCGGGAGTTGCTGGCCGTGAGCATCGAAAAGGGGCTCGAGCCCGACCCAGAGGTCGTCATCCCGGTGGGGCAAGAACTCCTCCCAAGGGCGATCGGGAGTGCCGCGACGGGTGACCGGACCAAGTTTGGGGTCCCGAGGCAGGCGAGGGATGGGGGCGGTGGGTGCAGACGTGTCGCCGGGCTCCCGACCGGGAAACGCCGCCTCCACCCTCCACGTCCCGCCACGCTTGACGAGGATCCACGCCGGGATCCGTCGTTCGGTTCCCACGCCCGTGGGACTGGCCTCCAGCACCTCACCGAGTGCCGCCACGGCATCCCGGCCGAGCAGGTAGATCAAATCATCCCCGTTGCATCGACCGGTCTTCCGCTCCCTCAACAGCCGCTTCCGAAGGTGGGCCGCCGAGGATGACAGTGCCTCGGAGGCTGAGCCTGTCTGGGCAGGCGCGGGCAGCCCGACGCCGTGGATACCGGGAATCTGCCCTGGAGAGCCAGGAAACGCTGCCTCCAGCCGGAGCGCGATGTCGGCCATCCACAGCTGCGTCTCGTCGGCAATCAGACCGGGATCGACCCCCTGAGCTCGAAGCCAACGCCCGGTCTCCACTGCGGCGAGCACGTCGGTGTCGGTCAGCGGCGGGTGTGGGCCGGGTTCGGTGGCGGGGTCGTGGCGGACGATGACGATGCGCATGGGAGCCTCCATCCTTTCTACTACGCGGAGCTGCGCTGATATGAACCTGCTGTTCGCAAATTCGCGGATCTTCGCGAGACGTTCCTGCCCCATCCACTCGTCGAGAAACCTGGGCGAGGTCCGCTCCTGCCTGCTCTGCTGCCGACGAAACCGCCCCTCCCTGAGCAAGCCCGCTCGACGTGCGCGACCTGATGGAGACGCGCACAGGCAGCGCCGGCCGCCCGGAAACGCAGGCTGCACGTCAGCGACGCGAGATCGCCGAGGCCCTCGTCGAGGCCGTCAGGGAGGCCATCGCGAAGGGGGAGGTGCCGCCGTGGCGCAAGCCCTGAGTCGTCGGGCTCGGCTCACACCGGTCCGGCCGGAAGGGTTCGAAGGCCAACTACAAGCGGTGGAACGGCTCACCGACTCGCGGTCGGCCTCTGTGAACACTCTTGACAACACCATTGACGCTCCCGATCCCGAGCAGCCTCACACGCCGGCGGAATCTGGCCCAGAACGGGTCCGCTGAGTGTTTACTCTCCAGAGGGTTTTCAAGGTGAACGGCTGGGAATGTCCGCACTGATAGCAGCCGATGGCCCTCCGCACCATCGTGAGCGGGCCCACGGCGACGTTCACGCGCATCCTCACCGGACTGGAGAAAGCGACCGGGCCGCCGGCGGATGGCTGATCACCGCGGTCCGGGGGGCGTAGCGCAGGGCGCGCGCGTCCGCTGGCGGGTAGGCGGAAGGGTGAAGGTGTGCCTGCGACTGCGAGACCGGCCCGATCGCGGTCCGCGGCCTTCGGGGGTCGCAGGGCTTGCGGACGGCGCCCGCCAGGGTGTACGCTCCCGCAGTGCGCTCACCGAGAGGTCGTTCATGCTTCCTTTCCACCACGCCGATAACCCAGGCCTTTCCGTCGCTGCCTCGCGGCACGCGGCTTGCGAGGCCCCGACCATCCGAGGCTCCAGATGCTCCCTTCCCCCATTCTCCAGATCGCGCTGCTCGGTGTTCTGGCCGCCCGGGCGGGCACCGAGTGCCTCACCGTCGACGAGTTCAACACCTTTATGGAGACGAACACGCCGTCGAGCACGGTGACCCTGACCTTCGACGCGACGGGCGTGAACCCCAACGACTGGGCTGGCACCAAGGGTGCGCTCGCAGACCTGACGGACAGCACCTGCGCGGCCGGCGGCGGCCTGGCGCTAAAGGTATACGGCCCCGACGACCCACCCAACGAGACCCACCCGAGCGGCACGCTCAAGCAGGAGTATGGCTACAACTGCGGCCCGATGCCCGACACGGAGACGTGGGCCGACCCCAACGCGTCCGAGGTCGTGTTCACAGATGGTGGGGAGCGCTGCGATGTGACCGTGTGGATTGATCCATCCACGTTCGGATACCGTCTGGAGTGCGACCATGGGACCTGGGAGGGCTCCGGCGACAACGACCCGGCGATGCCCGTCAATTACATCAGCCTCTTCTCGCTGGTGGACGGATCGACCTGGAGGATGAGCAATGCGACGTCCACGTGGAACGAGGTGTGCTTCGAGTCAGAGGTGCCGTTCGACGACGAGGACACTGGCGGCGGCGTGGAGGAGACCACGGAGTCGGTCCAGGCGACGCAGGATGTGACGGTGGCCACGGACTCCGCGTCAACCGTGTACGCAGACACCACCGACCTCTGCGTGGAGGCCAACTATAGCGAAGTGTACCTGCAATTCGACCTTTCCAGCATCCCCGGCACCATCACCTCGGCCACGCTGGAGATGGCGGCGGGCGCGGACGGCTCGGCCAACGGCGACGGGGCGGAGGTCTACGCGGCCGCGAGCGCTGCGTGGAGCGAAAACTCGCTGACCTGGAACAGCCGACCGGGGCGGACCGGGCCGGTGCTTGATCGGGCAGCCCCGATCGAGGCCGGAGCTCAGTACATGCTGGATGTGTCCGCGGCGGTGAGCGCGCCCGGGGTGTACGCGTTTGCGCTGATGCCGGGGGCGTCGGACTCAAACGGCGCGCACTTCGTCTCGAAGGAGGGCAGCGTGGGCGGAGGGCCGCACCTGAGGGTGAGCTGGATCGCGGACGGATCGCAGGACAGTGGAGCCGGACCTGAAGACAGCGGGGACGATGCCGGGTCGGGCGACGACGGCACCGGGGATGGCTCAGGCGACGGGGACTCGGCGGCCGAGACGGGAGACGGCCGCGACAGCCAGTCCGCGGGCTGCGGGTGCGGGACCGTCGGCGGGCCGGGAAGGCTGGCGGGCCTCTTGCCGGGGCTCGGTCTGCTGGTGCTGGCGAGGAGGGGGAACCCGCGCGGCCCGAAACCCGGGCGAGGACCAGGAACCGGACGACGCACAGGGTGATCGCGAGCGCGCGCCCCTGTCGGATCCCGACCAAGTACCCGAGGATTCCGAGCGCGCAAAGAGAGCCACGCGCGTGTCCGCTGGGAAGACTGAAGCTCTCGCCGACGAAGGGCTCCGATCCAGGGCGTTGGTGCATGGCTCCGGGGCGGGCAGGGTCTGGGCCTGGGGTACCTCGGTTCAACGGACGATCGCCACCGAAACCGGCGCTCCGAGCGCAGTGATGCGGTTGAGAACGCTCACCGCGACCCTCGCCTCCGTTGTCTGTGTCGTCATCTTCCTCGCCCTGAGCGCCTCCCCGATGATCCGCTTGTACCGGAGCATCGCGTTCTCGGCCCGGGCCTGGCGGTGCGCGCCCGCCTCCTTCCGCCACCGGCGGCGACCCACCTCGGCGATCCGGGCGATCGCCTCGTCGCGTTGCCGGAGTACCTCGTCGCGCGACGCGGACGGGGCCGCATCTCTCTTCGGGGGGATGACCACGTTCACGCCGACTCCGCCGACAGCCGCCAGGGCCTCGTAGATCGCACGGGTATCGTAGGCACCATCGGCGGTGAACCGCACGATGCCGGCCCGGTGCCCCCGGATGATCGCAACCCCCACAAATCCGTCATCCACGCCGCTCTCGGTCAACTCCGAGGCGACGATGAAGCCGTCGGCATCCACACCGAGGTGGAGCTTGCGCCAGCACCGACACCTGTTCGCGGGCTTGTGCTTGATGACGTGCCACTCGCCGTCGCCGACGATCTTCAGGCCCGTGGAGTCCATGACGAGGTGGATCGGGCCCGGGTGGATCGGCACCGGCGGCAGCACCGTGACCGAGGCGCTCCGCCGGGAGAGTGTCGTGTGGTGCTCCACACCGGGTCGGCGCCTCGAGGTCGAGAGCCATCAGGCGGATCAGCGAGGCCACGAAGCCCTCGGCCTGCCGAAGCGCGAGGTGGAACACCGTTCGGAGCGTCAGCGTCGTGACGATCGCGAGATCGGAGTATCGCTGTTGGCCACCGCGATGCCCCCGTGGTCGCGCGCTCCATGCATCGATGGTTTCCGCGTCGAACCAGACGGTGACGTCCCCTCGTTGACGACGCGTACGCGAACCTCGACGTGATGCGCGCCGAGGGCGACGACTAAGCGGACTTCGTGCCGGACTTGTCGGCGGCGCGGGGGCCGTACGACGCGACGTCGATCGCGCGACCGAGGGCCTCGCTGATCGCGGTCGCGACGTCGTCGACCCGCTGCACGACCGGGATCGCGGAGGTGACATCACGCTCGACGTCCGCGCTGTCGCGCCACGCCGTGACGATCGAGCGATCCGGCAACGCGGCGACGCGATCGAGGCACGTCACCGCGATGCGGTCGATGGGTCCCGCGAAGCCGATCGCGTAGCGCGCGAGGACGGCATCGAACCAGCCGACGCGGAACCGGCCGGCGTGGCCGTCTTCGCGATTGTGGAGCTCCGGGAGGCGCGTCGCGAGTTCGCAGTCCTCCGACGGGAACGGCCCTTCGCCGTGCCGCGAGTGATACGCGCGCAGGACGCCCCACACGGTCATCGGCGCGTCGAGTCGCAACCCGCGCGCGACGTCGCGTGCGGCGCGGCGCGTGATCCGGCTCGGGGTCACGTGCGGGAAGAACCCGTGATCGCGATCGAGCAGCGAGCCCTGCGCGCTCTCGAAGATCACGTGATCGGCGGCGGGCGCCTCGTCGCGCACCGCGATCGGGAGGCGTGCCGCGGCGAGGTACGCGTCGAAGATGTCGGCCTCGGACGCGCGCGCGATCAGGGCACGCGCGAAGTCGTCGGCCGCGAGCGCGCTCGCACGTGCGAGCAGACCCGCGCGGACCTCGCGCAGGCGCGTCGCGAAGTCGTACTCGAGCTCGCCCGCGAACATCCGGATCGGCCCGAGCTTCGCCTCGCCGATGCCCCGCCCCGTCGAGCCATGCCGCCTGCCACCGCGCAGCGCTTCGCGTACGAGGTTCACGGTCGCGTGCCACGGCGTGACGAGCGCGCAGCGCGGATCGATCGTCACGCGCGCGCGCAGATCGCTCGCGGCCTCTCCCGTCGTCGTCGCCAGCTCGCGGAGCTCCTCCTCGAGCGCGTACAGGTCGACCGCCATGTCACCCGCGAGGTGCGTGCGCGCCCCGACGAACGACGCGGCCCCGAGCTGCGCGAAGCAATGCACGCGACCGTCGTCGGTGACCACGTGGTGCTGCGCCTGCGGCCCACCGTTCCACCGAATCACGAGCGGCGGCGCACCACCCTCCGCGATCGCGCGGCGCGCCAACCAGTCGACGATCGATCCCTTGCCCTCGTCGCCGAAGCCCAGCCCGAGGACGACGTCGATCGCCGTCACGTCACACCGCCGCCGGTGATGCTCCGCACGCGCCGCAGAACTTCGCATCCGGCTTCATCGCCGTGCCACATGACACGCAGCTGCGCGTCGGCGCCGCTCCGCCACCGACCTGCACGACCGGAGCGGCAACCAAGGCCGGCGGCTCCGCACGCGACGCGGCGACGCTCGCCATCGACTGCATCGCGCGGTCGTAGATCCCGCGCTGCTCGTCGGCGTGCCGGCGCTCGTCCTCGAGTCGACCACCCGCCATCGCGTTTGCCCACGCCGCCCCGCCGCCCTCGGCCTTCGCGAGCTCCGCGGCCTGCATCGCGATCATCTGCTCCGGCGTCAGCCCCGTGAGGCCAGCGCGCCGCGCGAGCAGATGCGCCTGCTCCTGATCCGCCATCTCGCGATCGAGCTGCGCCATCCCGCGCAGCTTCGCGAGCTGCTGCTGCTCCGCGATCGCCGCGATCTCGAGCTCGAACTTCTTCCGCCGCTCGAACTCGCCAAAATCAGCATCCGCCCGTGCGCGCGACTCGGCGAGCTCCGCCTCGAGCAACGTCTTTCGCCGTGCGAGCTCCGACGCATCTCTCGTCGACGTCACCGCAGCGTCGCGATGGATCTGCGCGACATCCATCGCCGCGCCGCGATCAGCGAGCGCCTCGCCGCGCGCGCGATCCGCGATCGCGATCTCCGCCTCGCCGAACCGCTGATCGCGCCGCTGTTGCTCGGTACGCAGCACTCGCGCGATCGTCAGCTGCTCGAGATCGAGCTCGGTGTCGCGCTGCTCGAGCCACGACAGCCCGAGGCGAACATCCTCCGTCGCGCGCTCGAGATCCGCACGCGCGGACAGCACCCACTGCCCCGTCTTGCTGCGGAGATCGAGCACCGCGAGCGTGACGAGCGTCATCCCGAGGCTGGTCAGCGCCTCGGTGATCGCGGGGATCACCGCCTGCTCGAGCGCGCGGATCCCCGCACCATTCGCGAGCTGTGCGAACGCCTGCTCGCGCAGCTGCGCCGCAACCGCCGCGACGACGACCGGCGCGATCTTCGCGCTCGTGAAGTCGTCGTGCTGCCCCTGCGCGCGCACGATCAGATCGAGCTCGATCTGCTGGCCATCGTTCGTGAACAGCGCCGTCTTCGCATCGCCGCCCGCGACCGCCGTGACCGCCACCGGCTGCTTCTCGCCGCAGCGATCGCAGAACCGCATCGACGCCGGCAGCTCCGCGCGGCATTTCACGCATCCGCGCGTCGTCGGCGCCTCGCCGATGCCGAGCCCAAGATCGATCGACGACACCGTCGTGAGCGGCGCCAACGTGACGTCGACGGTCAGCCCATCGCGCGCCGCGATCGCGATCTCGAGCTGGTTCCGGATCTCGGCTTCCGCATCGGGGTACGAGACTTCACCGCTCGCCGCCTGCCGCTCGATCACGTGTTGCGCGATCCGCACCACATCCGGTCGCAGCCGGTTGTACAGATCGCCGGTCGACACGCTCGACCGCGCGCCCATCACGTTCGCGATGAACTGCCCGAGCGCCGCGCGGTCGCCCTTCGGCAGCATGAACGTGACGAGCACCTGCGTCTTCACGATCTCGCCGGTCGCGCTCGGTCGCGTGCGCACGACGTACGGCACCGGAAACGGCCGTTGATCGACGAGATAGAACGCCGTGCGCGCGCGCCCCGTGAAGAAGCTCGCGATCCGCTCGAACAGCGACACGCTCGTGCGCTCGCCCGGTGCGAGCACGCGATCGACGACGCCATCGACGAGCACCACGCCAACCGTCCCCGGCGGGACGCGCACCGTGCGCATCCCCAGGAACCGGCGCGCCTCGTCGGGATCGACGCGCCGGATCAGCTCGTCGTTCCCTCGCTCCCACACGCCGTCGACGACCGCGCCGGGTTGCGGGACCTCGCCCCACCCCGCGTGCTCCAGCGAGCCGCCGCAGCGCGTGCAGAACTTCCGGCCGAGCGGGTTCATCGCGTTGCAGGTGGGACAGTGGATGACGGGCGCCACGCTCGCGCCGCACCTCTCGCAGAACTTGGCACCGTCGTCGTTTCCGCTCCCGCACTGCCCGCACGTCTGATTTGCCACGGTGTTTCCTCTAGCGAGCAGATGCTTGCAACGGAAGTCGCGTTTCCGATATCGTGTACAGTATACTCATTATGGAACCTCAGTGTCCGACCTGCGAGACGACGCTGCGTGAAGGCGCGGTGTTTTGCAGCGCGTGCGGCACGGTCCTGGCGGCGCTCACCGACATCGCGCTCGCGATCGATCGAACGACCCTCGAACACCTCGCGATCAATGCACGCGGGCTCGTGCGCCTACGCGTCGAGAACCGCGGCCCGCAGGCGATCCCGAACCTCTCGCTCGCCGCGACGCTCTCCAGTGACGCACTGCCGGTGGCGACGAGCGGCGAGCTCGCACCTCACAAGTCCGCGACGCTCGCGATCACCGTGATCCCGACGATCGCCGGCTATCACGCACTCGCCGGCGTGGTGCGAGCGGGCACCGAGACGTTCCGCTTCGAGGACATCCACGTGCGCGTCGGCGGCGACGGCGCGCACGTGAACGTGATCAACATCGATCAATCGAGCGCGCGCGTCGTCGACAACTCGCGCTCGACGTTCGGCGCCGACGGCGGTGGGGGCATCCTCGGCGAGGGCGACTGGCAACCGATCGCGCTGATCCGCGTCCCCGCCGCACCGCAGGTCTCGACACCGGTGCTCGCGCGCGTCGACTTCACGGTGCGCACGGATACCGCCGCGTACCATGTCACCGAGACACTCGCGCACGGCGACATCGCGACGGTGTACGGCGGTCGCATCGCGACGACGAACGTCGACGTCGCGCTCAAGGTCGCGGATCAGGCGAGCGACAACGATCTGCTCCAGCACGAGACGCGCGTACTCGGCCTCGTGCTGGCGAAGCCGCACAAGACGGCGATCCACTTCGTCGCACCGCGCGATCAGTTCCGCACCGGCGACGGTCGGCTTGGCACCGTGTTCGATCGTCTCGACGGTCTCGATCTCACGGCGATCCGCGACGTGTTTCGCGGGCGCGGTGAGCCCGGCCTGCCGGCGAAGCACGTCGTGTGGATCCTGCGGCGCGCACTCGCGGCGCTCGGCTGGGCACACCAGCAAGGCATCCTGCACGGCAACCTCGATCCGTCACACATCTTGGTGCGCGGGCGCGATCACATGGTGTGGCTCGTCGACTGGTGCTGGGCCGTCGTCAATCCGGCGCAGACCGGCGCGACCTTCAAGGCGATGAACGAGTCGTTCGGTCCGCCGGAGGTCGCCGCGCGCGGGAAGCCGACGCCGGCATCGGATCTCTACGCGCTCGGCAAGTGCGCGATCCACGTGCTCGGCGGAGATCCTGCGACGAAGACCATGCCCGAAGGCATCGAACCGAAACTCGCGCGCTTCGTGCGCTACCTCGCCGTGGAGTCGCAAGGTGGCCGCGCGCAAGACGCATGGGAGCAGTACACGCTGCTCGAAAAGATCCGCGAACAAATCTGGGGCAAGCACGAGTTCGTGCCGCTCGATCTC
Organism: Myxococcales bacterium; assembly: GCA_009692535.1. GTDB lineage: Bacteria > Myxococcota_A > Polyangia > Haliangiales > SHYZ01 > SHYZ01. The sequence goes on along the minus strand of SHYZ01000108.1, from coordinate 3,945 downwards.
TCTCACAGCAACAGCGAAAGGAACTGAATCATGGGTGGAGGACGCTACAGCCTCGATATCGCGCGCGGTTTGCGCTCGGGTGGAACGAACGCCGCGTTCCAGTCGACGACCGCACCGACCGCACGCGAGGTACATCCCGCGCTGAATCCCTTCGGCAAGAAGCGCGAGGTCAACAACGTCACGCCGATCATCGTCGCGCTCGACGTGACGCGCTCGCGCGGCGACGACACGAAGCTGATGTACGAGAAGCTGCCGCAGCTCATGGGGCAGATCGAGCTCAAGGGTTACATCGAGAACCCGGGTATCAGCTTCTGCGCGATCGGCGACGCGAATAGCGATCGCGCGCCGCTTCAGGTCAGTCAGTTCGAAGGCGACAACCGCCTCGACGAAGCGCTCGGGCGCGTGTGGATCGAGGAGGGCGGCGGTGGCACCGGCCAGGAGAGCTACGAGCTCGCCGCATACTTCTACAGTCAAACGAACGCCGTGCGGCTCGCCGCCGGCACGGGCAAGAAGGGCTACTGCTTCTTCTTCGGCGACGAGGGGTTCTACCCGACGCTCGACAAGGCGCAGATCAAGCGTGTCACGGGCGACGAGGTCACCGAGGACGTCACGGCGAAGGAAGCGTTCCGCCGGCTGCAGGAGAAGTTCCACACGTTCTTCATCTATCCGCAGAAGACGATGGACGAGCGCAAGGACAACATCGACGCCGAGATCCGCGACCGCGTGAAGAAGGCGGGCGGTCAATACGACGGCGTCGACGTGCGCGCATCGCTGTTGTGGAACAACGGCAACGACCTCGATCTGCACGTACAGACGCCGGCGGGCGAGCACATCTACTACGGTGCGAAGCAGGCGAGCTGCGGTGGCTGGCTCGACGTCGACATGAACGCGGGCGGCGCGCGCACGACGAAGCCCGTCGAGAACGTGCGCTGGGCGAAGGGCTCGGCGCGCCCGGGTCGCTACAAGGTGTGGGTCCGGAACTTCACGTTCCACGAGCGCGAGCACACGCCGACTGCGTGGAAGGTCGAGCTCGAGGTCGGCGGCAAGATCACGCACCACGAGGGTGTGATCTCGCCGAATGGCCAGACCGGCGATGCGAGCGACATGATCGTCGCGGAGTTCGACTACGACCCGCGCGCACACGAGACGAAGGAGGAAACCGCGAACAAGTACGCGAACTACTCCGACGACGTGATCCTCGCGCAGTGGGCGACGGTGATCCCGAAGGAGCACATCCTGCGCGTCGGAGATCCGAAGTCGATCATCGACGTGTTGCTCGGAGCGCTCGCGATCGCCGATGGCAAGGTCGATCTCGACACGTATCTCAAAGACATGCGCGAGCTCGGATCGCCCGAGGAGAACGTGCGCGCGGTCGAGGTCGCGCTCGCGGGGCTCCCAAGCGCGAAGAACGTCGCGACCGCGGTCGTCGAGGGTGGCCTGCCTCCGTCCGGCGGTGGTGGGAAGAAGAAGACCGTCCGGCTCTAGTTCAGGACGGCTCGACGACCTCGCCGTCGGCGAACACGAGCGCGCGCTCGGGCCAGCGCACCGCGGCGAGCCGACCCTCGAACGGCGCGTCGGCCGGTGTGCCTGTTCGCACGCGATCACGCCGTTCGCGAAACCGCGCACCGACGGAGAAGTCGACCCAACACAGGTTCCGCTTCGGCCCCTGCCAGTCGCCGATCCCGTACTCCGCCATCAGGTCCACTTTGCCTTTGATCGCGGCGGATGCGACGCGCCAGTAGTGGCCGAACACGACGGCGGTATCGTCGGTGTACTCGTTCCACCACCGCACGCGATCGCAGAACCGCCACTCGCCGGTCGCGAAGAACGGGGTCGTCGTCGTGCGCTCCAGCCCCGACGTGATCCGGCGAACCGGGTTGAGCGTCTGTTTACCTTGCTCGTAGGCGCCGACGTCGGGCAACGAGGGCATCGCATAGGTCTCGTCGCGCAACCCGTGGCGATGCGGCGCGAGAGCCGCCTGCTTGAGCGAAAGCAGCCTCGCCAGATCGGCGATCGTCTGTTCCTCGAAGCGCGTGAACGTGGTGGCGCAATCGTCGTCGAGCGTGCGCAGCGTCGCGATCGCGTCCGCATCCCACGCGGCGTGCACGACACGGAGATCCGCGCGCTCGAGTGCGAGCGGCAACGTGCGAAAGAACGCTGCGAAGGTCGCGCGCTGCGGAGGCGTCGCGACGGCGCAGGCGTACTCGTGCGTGTTCTCCTCGTGCTCGGGCTTCGTGATCCACGCGTTGCCGTGCTTCTGCGCACCGCGGAGCACGTTGATCTCGTGATTGCCGAGGACACACTGCGCGACGCCGGCGCTCCTCAGCTCGCTCACGAGCTTCACGACGGCGGGACTGTCCGGACCGCGATCGCAGAGATCTCCGACGAACACGAGCCGGCGCCCGGCGGGATGCTCGCGGCCCTCGTGCGCGTACCCGAGATGCGCGACGAGGCTGCGCAGCGCGTCAATCTCGCCGTGCACGGCGACGAAGCTTGGATTGAAGAATCCGCGCTGCTTCTCAAGCATCCGCTTGTACGCGGCGGGCGTGAGATCGACCGGGTCGAGCTTGTAGTCTCGCCGTCGAGTGCCGCGGCGTTCGAACATCCAGGTGAGGTAGGCCTGAATGTCGAGTTCCGGCGCTTCGCAGTGGTGACCACGCCGAGCAGAACCGCCCACCGACGCCATCCCTTGGGACTGCCGGCGAACAGGGAGTTCAGCCTGAGGCGGGCATAATCCTGAAAGGCCCGCTCGCTAGGGTGGTTGTCGATCGGGATGTCCGCGTCATCGACGAACCGGGTGAGGTCGTCGAAGTGGCGCAGGTAGTAGCGAACGACCTTGCCGAAGGGGTCGCTTTTCAGCAGCGGGGGCGTCACCACGAGCTGCGCGTCGAGCCAGAGCTTGAAGGCGTCGACGATGGGACGGGTCTCGGCTTGACGTCGGGCGAGCAGGTCCGACCCGACGAGCCCCTCGGCCGTGGCCCGACGCTCGATGCTGTACATTTTGCTGATGAAGTCCCCGGCCTTCTTCGCGAGGACGGGCTGCGCGGCCTCGGCGTCGCGGAACTCCCGGCGAGGGTGGGCGTTGCAGTTCGCCCGCTTGATCCCTTCCTGACGGCAGAGTTCGTTGAGCCGGCTCTCAGCGTCACACATGATCGCGCCCTGAAAGCCCGTCAGCAGCTTGGCGATCTCGTCGCCGTGCTTGGTGAGCGCGAACTTGTAGACGGCGGTCTGGTCACCGTTGAAAACGTCGAGGACCGCGTGCCAGACCTTGGGCAGCCCCTCGATCTGCACCTTGAGGCCGGTGCCATCTGTGAGGACGCAATTTCGCGCCTTGAGCTCCCGCCAGTGGACGTTGTCAATCGGCGACGCGAGGTCCGTCGCCAGGGCGATGAGCCGAACGAGCGTCGATTTCGGCACGACCACCCCCTGACGTCGAAGGAGCTTGTGGATCCGGTTGAGCGGGACCAGCAGCACGAACTTCATGACGACGAGCCAGGCGAGAAAGCCGCATGTGAACTTGGCGCGCTCACATGGCAGCGAGGGCGGTGGGGCCGTGGTGGTCTTGCCGCAGTCCTTGCACTTCACCACCTCCAGGATCTCCCGCCGGAGCCGTGCGATCGTCTCGACCGCGTCGATGCGGGTGGCGGTGTAGAGGTCGCGGTCGACCAAGTTGCTGCTCCCACAGTGTTCACACTTGCAGACGTTGCCTCGGTACACGACGTGTGGCAGATGGTCGGGTTTCGGGAGCCAACCCGCACCCTTGGGCCGCGTCTTCGCCTTCTTGGGCCACGGCTTCGGTACGGGCGCGGGGGGATCAACGACGGCGGCGCTGGGCTCTGTTGTGGCCGACGCTGTGTCGCCCTCCGGGTCCGACGGTGCGGCCGCCGGTGGCTTCTGCGGGGTCGTCTTCCGCCGCAGCATCGTGCGTAGCTCGGCGAGCTGCTC
>SHYZ01000004.1 GCA_009692535.1 Myxococcales bacterium | reverse complement strand
TGCTCGAGCTCGGCCACGCCGTGGCTCACGCGCACCTGTTCCAAGTCGATCGCGAGCTTGTCGCGCAGCGCGGTGAGGCGCGTCATGTCGGCAGCGAGCCCCGCCTCGACCTGGCGCAGGCGCGCGAGGCCGTCTTCGTACGTTTGCTGCAGCGGGCTGCGCTCCCCGAGCAGGCGGTTGAGCTCGACGAGGATCGCCTTGGCCTTGTCGCGCTCGAACGTCCTGCCGCCCATGCGGACGGGGAGGCGATCCTCTTCCTCGGCCTTGCGCAAAGCGTCGGCGAGCCGCTTCTCGATGTTGCGCACGTCGTCGAGATTGGTGCCGAACCCGGTGCGCCTTGCTTCAAGCTCGCCGACACGTTGCGTGACCGTCGCAATGCGCTGGCGCCGCGTCTCGATCTGCGCGGCGAGGTTCTGGTCGGCCCACTGGAGGTAGCCCTCCGGGTCGGCCGCCATCTCGTCGCTGGTCCAGTTGGTCTTCGGTGGCGCCATCACCGGCTTCACCGGTGCTCTTCCCGCAGGCGCTCGGCCCGACTCGTCGCCGCAGCCACCGATGACGGCCACCACAAGCGAGGCGAGCACGCACGCCGCAAGCGAGTGGCGCAGCGTGGACAGCCGGAACGCCGTGAGCGGGCGCAGTCGGCTCATCCGTTGAGGAAGGCGTCGACGTTGGCGTTCGACGCGCCAGAGCTCGACTCTTTCTGCTTCATCATCTCTTCCACCGTGAGCACCGGGTTCGCCGCGGTGGCTTCCTCATTCTGCAGGAGCACTTCGTTCACTTCGGCGAGCAGCGCTTCAGTTTCGGCGGTGAGCTTGGCGACCTTCACCAACTCCCGTTGCGTCTTCAGCAGCTCGAGCTTCGCCTTGCTCTCTGTGACGCGCGCCAGGACGTCCATTTCGCGCTTGCCGGCCGAGGCGGCGCCGTCAGCAGCCTGCTTCGCGGACATCTCGTAGCTCGTCCGCTGCGTGAGGAACACGTTCACCTGTTGCTTGAGCTGTGCCTCGTCGTAGGTCCTCCCCGCGAGCGTCACTGGCCAGCCCTTCCCGCCCGCCGCGTCCTTGTAGGCCGCCTTGAAAGTCTCGAGCTCCTTGCTCGCGAAGGTGACCTTCGATTGGCTGTCGTCGCGGATCTTCTGCATCTTCGTCTTGGCAACCGCGAGGTCGACCTTCACCATGCCGAACTGGGCGACGTTCTCGTTGAGCTTGCCGATCGAGTAGTCGATGAAGCCGACTGGATCGTGGCGGCGCGCCTCGTCGTTCCAGCCGCCCACCTTGTCGAGCTGCTGGTCGAAGATGGCGCGGACGCCCGGAAACAAGGCATAGGCAGCGCCCGCCGCCACCACCAGCACGAGCACGGCCTTCAGCGCGCTGCCGCGCGAACGCAACGCGACTTCGGTTGCAACCATCGGCTTCTTCCTCTCGCAATGGAACTGTTTGCAATGGGACAGTGGGAACCGCCATTCGGCGGCGCGCCGACGCTTGATCGATGCACTTTGCGCGTCGATCCGGCGGGCGCGGCGCATCGTACCGTGCGCCAGAGCCGCCCGTTCGAGGCGCTGTGCGTTGGCGCTGCGGAGCGAGAGATCGCTGTGCGGAGTGCTGCGGAGTGGTCGATCCGCGGTCAGTCGCGGGCCGGCGCCATCGTGAGGGATGCCGAAAGCTCGTGCGACCCGAAGTGGAGGACGAACTTGCCTCGGTCCTTCACGTTGGGCTCGACGTCGAGCCGGATCTGCAGCTTGTCGGCGAGCACCGGCGAACTCTTGTACGCGAGCGGGATCGCGATGCCGCCCGTGGTCTGCTTGACCAAGAAAGCGTCGAGGTGGGCGTCACGGATCTCGACCGGATCGAGCACCCAGAGCACGAACGACCCATCTGCATTGCGTTCGAGCGCGAGGTAGTAGCAACCCGCCAGGATCTCGACGTCGGCCAGCTCGAGGTCGATGTTGGTGTCGAGCGTGGTCCAGAAGTTCTGGCCGAGCCGCCAACGCTGGCCCGACAAGGTCGGGATCGCGGCGTCGTACTCCGCCTTCCACGGCGGCTGGCCGTAGTGGATCTCGAGCTGCCCGCCCGAGCTGTTGCCACCCCAATAGAAGATGCGCGTGCTGCCGCGCGTGCTGAGCTCGGCGAACGGGCGCTGCGTCACCTTCGGCGCGACTTGTTGCGCGCTCCAAGCGACCAGCGGAATCGCGGCGACGATCAGCGGCAACCACGCGCGGAGACGATTCGTCGGCATGGGCTTCCCTCGTGAGAGTTGGGGAAGCCACGGTTACGACGCTTGCGAACGCGCGTTCCGCGAAGCTCGAGCGCTGACGCCGAGGGCGCCTTCCGGCGCGGTGTCAGCGGCGCGTCAGCGCGATTGCGCGAGCGCGATGCGCGCCGCGTCGTCGGTGGATTTGATCGTGCGATCGATCGTGCCGCGACCCGCGCGTTCCGCGAAGGTCAGCGTCCGCGTGCTCGTCGCTGTAGCCGTCGCAGTCGGCAGCGTGCATTCGACGAAGGCGACACAGACGTCGCGCACTTCCTGTTCGAGTCGCGGCCGTTCCTTTCCGTGGTCCGGAGGCAGCCCCTGCTCGCCTTGGAATTGCACCAACCAACGGCGACTCGTTCCACCGCGGCCGGCGCGGAACCAGGTGTTCGCGTGCTCTTCGCGCTCGAAGCCGCTCGCCACAGTCGCGACGGGCGCCTCGATGCGGGCGAGCCATGGCAGTGCTGCGCCGGCATCGTTGGGGTCGAGCAGCAACAGTCCGTCGAGATCGACGATGGTCGCCGCCGCCCGCGCCGCCGCGGTCGTCCCGTCACCGTCGGCGAGGACCAGCAATCGGTGCGGATCGATCGCCTCGAACAACGGGTGGTCCGGCGTCGCGGCTCCGGCGCGGAGCAGCGTCGCCGCGTCTTCGATCGCCTTGGCGTAGCGCCACCACGCCTCGTCCTGCTGCCGCTCGACGACCAGCGTCGCGAATCCGCAGTGCGCCAGAGCCTCGGTCCACTGCCGGTAGCGATCGGGCGGGGCGTCGCTCGCGGACGCGATCAGGACCCACGGGGCGCAGCGCTTCGCTGGCGCGAGCCCGCTCGCCTTGAGCGGGCGGTCGCCGCCGAGCAGTGGCGCCGCCTCGACCAAGATCGGACGGGTCGCCGCGGCGACCATCAAGTCAGCTGCCGGCGCTTCGGGTTCGCCGACGCAGTTCAGCCAAGAAAGGAGCAGGGCGGCAGCAGCGTGAATCAAGGTGTGATCTCGTGTTGGCGCGTCGTCTTGCAGGCCGGTCGTGCCGCCCTGCCGCCCTCTCCCTTGCGCGCCTAGTTCGGCGGTGTGCTGGGTGAAGCGTCAGGCAAACGCGAATCGCGCGCGTGCAGTCGCAGAGTTTTCTGGCACGATCGTGCGCCGCATCGACCGTCGACGGGTCAGGCGACGAAATGAAGCGCGAGGGAGATCGACGCATGAGGAAATCCGCTCTTGAACGAGCTGCCGCAGCGGCGTTGCTGCTCGCCGTCGCGGTTGTTGCCGGCCTCGCGATCGCGTGGCGCTCGCCGTCGCAGCCGCAGGGTGGCGGCGTCAGCGATCCGGAGAAGTGGGACAAGGTCTTTAGCACCGCCAAGCCGCGCTACCGCACCGAACCGAACGACTTTCTCGCTCGCTCGCTCCGTCGCCTCGCCGACGAGAAGTGGCTCGCGCCCGGCACGGCGGTCGACCTCGCTGCCGGCGATGGACGCAACGCACTGCTGCTGGCGGCCGGCGGCTGGAAGACCACGGCTGTCGACATCAGCAAGGTCGGGCTCGACAAGGCGCGCGCGAGCGCTGCGGCGAAGTCGCTCACCCTCGATTGCCGGGAGGCCGACCTCTACGCCTTCGACTACGGCACCGCGCAGTGGGACCTGCTGAGCGTGATCTACTTCAACCCCGCGCTCTCGATCGTCGACCGACTGAAGGCGGCCGTGAAGCAGGGCGGCGTGATCGTGATCGAGGGCCAGGGCAGCGAGCACGACGGCGGCGGCCCGCCAAAGGAGACGCTGTTCAAGCCGGGCGAGCTGCTGCAAACCTTCGCCGACTGGCGCGTGCTCGCCTACGAGGACGGCCGCTTCGAGAGCGACTGGAACCTCGGCCCGAAGACGCATGTCGTGCGACTGCTGGCGAGGAAGCTGGGGAAGTAGTCGTCGGCGATTGAAGATCTTGGAAACGGGCCCGGCGTGCACCGTCCTCCATTGCGCTTGCGAGGAGTGGGAGACCGCCGACTCGCGGAGCCACGTCGGTCGAGTCGAACTCGAAAAGAGGCGTCGCCAGCCGCTTCGCCGAGTCTCCTCGGCTACCACGGCCGGCGGCGCATGACTCTTCGGCCGCGATCGGGCTGCGGCTCGCTACCGCGAGCCGTCCACCCGATCGAAGCGCAGGAGACCAGCCTGGGCATCACTTGCGCGGCGCGGCGGTCCGGGGCCTTTGGCCAAGTGACCATCGCGATCGGGCGGATCGACGCCCTGGCGGGACGGACGCCGAGGTTGTTGTTGCGGTTCGAGGGATCGTTCCGGTTGCGGTTCGTCGAACGCGCGTTCACGGCCTCGTTGTTCCAGCCGCCGCCGCGGTTGACGCGGTTGCGGGAGCCAGTGGCCGGTCCCCATCACATGGGCTCACAACTCCTTTCTGCGAGCTGCCGCGCGAAGGCACGGCATCCGGTGCCGTGCAAGTGGGCGAAGATCGAGCGAGCGCTGTCGAGGTAGGCCGGCTCCTCGATCCGACCGGCGGCGAACTGCCGCCCGCGCGTCGCGAGCCGCGCCACCGTGCGGCGCCGGTTCGCGGGTCGCAGGCGGCGCGTCCCGCGCCACAGGTGGATTCCGAGGAACGGCAATCCCTCGCTCGCCGGCGCCAATTGGGTCGCCGTCGGCTTCAACCGCAGGGAGAGCTCCTCGCCGAGCCACCGCTCGATCCAACCGTGCGCGGCCTGCAGAGTCGCCTTGTCCTCGGCGAACAGCACGAAGTCGTCCATGTAGCGCACGTAGCCGGGGATCCGCAGTTCCTGCTTCACCTGGTGATCGAGCCGGCCGAGCACGAGATTCGCGAACCACTGGCTGGTGAGGTTGCCGATCGGCACGCCGCGCGCGCCGCCTTCGCCCGTTCCGTGCGCCGCGAGGATCCGCTCCACCAACCGCAGAACCTCTGGATCCTTCACGATGCGCGCCAGCGTCGCCATCACCACGGCGTGTGACAGCGACGGGAAGAACGCCTTCACGTCGAGCTTCAGGAACCATGCATGCCGCCGCAGCATCCGCTGCGCGTGATTGAGCGCCTTGTGCGTCCCCTTGCCGCGCCGGCAGGAGAAGCTCTCGAAGCAGAGACGTCGGTCGAGCAGCGGCTCGAGCGGATCGATCAGCGCGTGGTGGACGACGCGGTCGCAGAACGGCGCCACCGTGATGACGCGCGTCTTCGGATCGCGGATCGTGAAGGAGTGGGTGGGGGCGGGGCGCCACGTGGCGTCGACCAGCTTGCGCTGCAGCGCGAAGAGCTCCGGCTCGAGCCGTTCGAGGAAGCCCGCGACTCCGCGCTGGTCGCGCTTGCTGGCGGCGGCGCGGAACGCGGCGCGGCGGAGGTTTCCGAAATCGGTGACCAGCGGCCACAGGTTGCCGACGCGCTTCATCGCTCTGTGCTCCTCGGCTTCAACGCCTCGCGCCAGCCGTGGACCATCCGACCGCATTCGTCGATGCCGCGCATGACGGACTCGAAGCCGCAATTCGAGGTGGCGTGGGTGGCGAGCGCGAGGCGCAGCAGGTGGCGCATCCGCTCGAGCCGGAGGTTCACTTCACGCAAGTGCGCCGCGCGTGCAGCCGGTACGTAGCGCGACTCGACCAGCATCTCGGTGATGTCGAGCGCGTGCTCCTCGACGCGCTGCGCCAGCGTGAAGCGGACCGACTTCGGCCAGCGGCCGGTGTGGGCGAGAAGCCAACCCGTGAACTCCTCCCATTGCGCCAGCACCAGGAGTTCCGGGCCGGCGGTTGACGGAGCCGGGCGATCGATCGGGATGGCGCTCACGGTTGCGGTGCCGCGGTGAGGACCGCCACGATCAAGTCGGCGGGAGGGACCGGCCCGGCTCGAGCCGGTGCATCGAACTCCACCCCCGGTTCAGGCGCCGCCACCGGCCGTGGCCCATGCAGCACGCGCAGCACGGCCTCGGCATAGCGGCGCGTCTTCGACGGGCCGATGCCGTGGCCATTGGCGAGCGAGTTGGCCGACTCCGGGCGCTGGGTGGCGATCCAGGCGAGTTGGCGGTTGGTGAACACCAGGAACGGTGGCACGCCTTCGGCGCGCGCGGTGGTGGCGCGCCACTCGCGGAGCGAATTGAAGAGCAGGCGCTGCGGCTCGTCGAGTTCGGCGGCGGGGTGACCTTGCGGGGTTGGCTCGAATCGCGCTCGCGCGGCCGTTTCCGTTCTGCCGGATGCGGCGGCTGACGGCACGGCGCCAACGGCTGCTCCCGAGCCGATCCGATGCGTCGGCACCAGCGCCTCCTGCCACGTAACGACGCAGGTCAGGTGCGGAACTTCGTTCACCGCGAAGAAGTGCTCGCGGAAGGAGATCAGTTCCTTGTCGCGCAGCAGTTCGACCAGCGGCGTGTCATCGAAGCCGCCGAGTGTCGCGGAATAGCGGAACGTGAGCAGTCTGACGCGCATCGCGAGTCTCCATAAGGAGACCGCCCAGTACCCACCCTTTGCCGAACCGCCATCGAAAAAAATCGGGGCAGCATCCGCATCGCACGTTTGATGTCAATCCGTGCGGCCGCTCATTGCGCGCAATGCGGACTCGTCATTCCCGATTCCGCGCCAGGTTCACCGCCTTGCTCCCGGCCGGTCCGCCGTCCTTCGGCCACGCTGCGCTTGGCCTGCGGACCGCGGACCTCAGCGATGCTTCACGGTGATCGCCAATGCGGTCGGTGAAGTCGTAAGAGTCACCAAGTGATGACCCTGGCGGGACGGACGCCGAGGCTGTTGATGCGGTCCGAGGGATCGCCCCGGTAGCGGCTCGCCGAACGCGCGTACACGGCCCCGTTGAGCCAGCCGCCGCCGCGGAAGACGCGGTGGCGGGTGCCAGCCTGCACGGGAAGCGATCGCTCTCCGTCTCCGGGACGTGCGGGGGCGCTCTCGTAGTCGCCGGCGTATTCGTCCTCGCACCACTCCCAAACGTTGCCGATCACGTCGTGAAGACCGAACGGATTCGCCGTAAACGTCCCGACTGGCGCGACATCACTGAAGCCATCGTCCCAAGCTTCCGTCGAACCTGTCTTCGGCACCGAGTAGCCGACGGAAATAGCCTTCTGATCGAAGATGTTGCCCGCCTTGCGGTGATCGATCTCCGCCGGATCATCGCCGCACCAATAGACCGAGGTCGTGCCCGCACGCGCGGCGTACTCCCACTGCGCCTCGGTCGGCAGCCGCAGTTCCAGTGCGGCGCACTGATCGTGCGCGACGTCCCACCACACCTGCTCAACGGGTGAAGTCGCCGGATAGGCCCTGCCGATCCCGTCCTGCTCCTGGAACCAGCTTGGATTGCTGCCGGCGACCCGCAGCCATTGCGCCTGCGTCAGCTCAAACTTCGAGACGAAGAACGGCGCCAGCGACACGGCGTGGGGAGGTTGCTCGTCGCTCCGCAACACGGGATTGACGTTCGGGGTGCCGACCGCGTGGTCGGCGTCGGGATCGCGGGAGCCCATGGTGAAGGTGCCCCCCGGCAGCAGGATGAAAACGACGCCGGTCGCGTCGCGCATCACGACGTGACCGCTCGTCGCATCGTGCTTTGGCCGCGCGCCCGTCCCGACGTGCCAGAACTCCTCGAGCCCGGAGTCGGGATCGGGGCCGATCGGCACCAGTCCGATCTGCTCCTTGAACGGGCGATCGGCGAAGACGGCGTACTTCGGGTTCGTGGCGATGCGCGTGATCGCTTCCTGCCAGGCGTCGAGCGCCTCATCCAGCGACACCTGCTCGACCCACGCCGCGTGGTCGATGCGCCGCTGCAGCGCGGCAATCGTCGCGGCCGCCGGCACGAAGGCAGCGGGCGGCGCCGCTTCGGTGGCGGACGGATTCCATGAGGCGACCACTTCCGCGGGAGCCTCGATCCCAGCCTGCAGCGCCTCGATCGCGGCGACCAGCTCCGCAAGCTGATCGTGGCGCCACTGCGGCCTGGTGGCGTCGGCGGCAAATCGCCAGACGCGATCGGCGGACGCAGAGGCGCCCGCTTCGGCGCCTGCGTCGGTGCCACGACCACCGCTGCCGCCCCGCAGTTCCTCCGCTACGGCCGCGCGCTGTATCGCCAATCCCGCCAGCGCGGCGCCGAGAGCTTCCTTCTTCTCGGCGTTCGTCTCGGCGTCGGCCGCCGCACTCTCCGCCTGATCGGCTGCTGCCAGCGCTTCCGCGCGCTTCGCGAGGAACGCGTCGAGCCGCTTTAGATCCTCGCGCCGCTGCCGCTGCTCGGCTTCCCGCCGCTGCGCCGTGACGCTGGTCGTCTCCTCCGGCGCGTCCGCCGGCAGCGCCCTCTCCCGCAGCGTCGCCAGCGACACTCGGTGCGCATCGAGCCGGCTCACGACCTCCTTCGCGTCCGCGATCCACCCCTCGATCTCCGGCACAAGTTCCGGCCGTGCCGGCCACAGCTCCTTGGCGCGCGCCTCGAGATCGCGCACCCGCTTGATGTCGCCCAATCGCAGCACGTCGGCGAGATTCGCCTCCGCCTCGCGCTTGGCGGCGTCGGCGCGGGTCGCCTGCTCGCGCGCGTCCGACGCGTTCTGCTCGGCAATCGCGTTGGCCGTGGTGAGATCGCGATTCTTCGTCGCGATTGCCTCGTTATGCCGATGGCTCGTCCATGCGTTCCAGCTCAGCCCACCGATCGCCAGCACCACCACCGCCACCAGCGACGCGGCCAGCGCCTGGTTGCGCTCGATCCACTTCTTCAGCTCGGCGACGGCGCCGGTCTCGTAGGCGGCGACGACGCGGTGTTCGAGATAGGCGCGCAGTTCGCCAGCCAGCGACTGCGTGCTCGCGTAGCGTTTGCCGAGTTCGCGGGCCATGGCGCGTTCGCAGATGGCGGCGAGCTCGGCCGGCACCGTGGCATCGATCTCGTGCAGCGGCTTCGGCGGGCCATGCTGCACCGCCAGGAGGATCATCCGCGGCGACATGCGCGCGCCGGGCTCGACGTAGGGCATGCGCCGCGTCAGCAGGTGGTAGAGCATCGCGCCCACCGCGTAGACATCGGCGCGCGCGTCGATCAGCTCGGTCTTGCCGAACGCCTGCTCGGGCGGCATGTAGGCCGGCGTGCCGACGATGGCGCCGTCCATCGTCATCAGCTGCGCGTCATCGCGCGAGGAGGCCGGCTCGTCACGCTCGGTTTTGAAGCGCGTGGTGTCGGTGACCTTCAAGCGCAGATCGTGGCGGTCCTTCTGGCCGCGCACGCGGGCGAGGCCCCAGTCCATGACATAGGTCTCGCCGAAGTGGCCGACCATCACGTTGGCCGGCTTCAGATCGCGATGGACCACGCCTTTCGCGTGCGCGTAGGCGAGCGCGTCGCACACCGCGACCAGCACGGAGAGCGCGCGCGTCGGGTTGAAGCCCTGCTCGCCGGTCGCCGCCCACTCGATCACCTGCGCGAAGGTCGAGCCCTTCACCAGGCGCATCGTGAAGTAGACGCGGCCGTCGGCGTCGAGGCCGAGTTCGTGGATCGGCACGATGCCGGGGTGGTTCAGTTGCCCGGTGATCTGCGCCTCTTCGATGAAGCGGCCGAGGCTCACCAGATCGATCGGCGCTTGCGCAGTGGCGACGGCTGCCGGCGACGGCGTCGCGCCAAGACGTGGCGGCGGCGCCTCGCGTTCGCCGCTGCGGCGGATCACCTTCATCGCCAGGCGGCGGCGCAGGTCGGCGTCCCAGATCGAATAGACCACGCCCATCCCGCCCTTGCCGAGCACCTCGCCGACCGTGTAGCGAGTGCTCGGCGCCGTGCGGCCGCGGATGCGCTCGACCAGCCGCGACCAGGTCGAGGTGGGCGGCGGATGGACCGCGCCGCGGCTCGCGCCAGCGTGCGCGCGCTCGTCGGTGCCGTCGAGCGAGATCCGCGGATCGACCTCGTCGCCGAACTGCGCGGCCAGGCGATCAGCGACGCCGTCGGGTGACTCCTCGCGCGGCAGTGCCGCCGCCACCTGTTCCAGCGTGCGCTTCAGCCGGCGCAGCTCCGCGGCGATCTCGGCGTGGTCGCGGCAGATCCGCTCGAAGCTCGCGTCGTCGACTTCGTCATTGTGGCGGCCGAGCCACACCGCGAAGAGTTCGAGCGCGCGCGCATCGCCAGCGGCGCGATCAGGCGGCGGCGCGTCCGCCGGCGGATTCATTGGGTCGGCAGGCATGCGACGATCCCCCCCAAGGCGGGGCGGAAGGATAGCGCGCCTGCCATCGTTCAGCGGACGACTTCGTTCAGCGTCCAGTCGTAATCGAGGAAGTCGACGTCGTCGGGGTCGAAGCTCGCGAGGAACTCCTTCCACTCAGGCTTGCCGTACTTCTCGAGCCAGGCGAGCAGCGCGCGCTCGCTCTCCTTCGTGCTGCCCTTGCCGCCGGCCTTGGTGCCGAAGTCTTCGCCGAACCAGTCGAAGATCGGCGAGAGTTCGATCTTCTTCTGCGCCGGGTCGATCTTGTTGCGGAGCGGGTCGGCGACGAACTGCCGCATCTGCTCGTCGAGCTGCGTTTCGAGTTGCTCGCCGGTGAAGGCCTCCAGGCGCAACGGCGGGCAGCCGACGCTCGCACAGTTGACGGCGGCGTGGATGCGGGCGTCCTTCCATTCGGCGCGCAGGATCTTGTGCTCGATGTCATCGAGCGAGCGTTGTGCGCCGGCGATGGTGTGCTTGCTGCCCCACGGGTCGTCGAGCTGGCGGATCGAGCTGTTCGGGAAGCGCAGCGCCGAAAGGCCCGACGCCGCGATCGGATAGTGGTCGACGATGGTCTGCAGCGTGAGCGCGTTGTAGGCGTTGATCCAGAACGCCATCTGGTCCGCGCGCGGGAGCTTCGCCAGCGCCTCGGCCGGCAGTTTCGCGACGCGGTCGAGGTAAGCGTCGAGCGGAGCGCGGTCGGCCTTCAACGCGGCGTAGTCGACGCGGTCGCCATTGCCGTGCTGCTTCAGGATCGTGTCCCAGTCGGAGTGGTCGAACGGAGCGACCGCCGGTGCTGCCGCCGACGCGCCACGCTCGCCAGAGGCGGGAGCAGCGACCGGCGCGCCCTGGATCGAGTCCGAGGGCGGTGCACAATGCGACAGAAGCACGAGGCCGAACGAACATGCGACGGAACTCAAGGTGTTCTCCAGAACGACCGCGAACGCTACCCACACCCGGCGCCTCGACTGCCACCGGTTCCGCGCCGCGACGATGCGGGAGCCGTCGGTGCTACAGCAGACCCCACGGCATCGCCGTGACGCCGGGCGCGAGCGGCTCGGGTTGGTGGACGTCGCAGATCACGAAGCCGGGGACGGCCGTGGTCTTGGTCGCGCGGCGGAAGCGTTCGAGCGGCTCGGCGTGGAGTGGGCGCGGCGTCGCGGTGAGCTTGATCTCGATCGCGTGCAACTTGCCGCCGCGCTCCATCACTACGTCGACCTCCCAGCCGTCGCGCGAGCGGAAGTACCAGAGGCGCGGCTCGCGGCCGCGATGGTGGTGCGCCTTCAGGATCTCGGCGACGACGGCGGTCTCGAACAGCGCGCCGGCCATCGCGTGGGTGGTCACGGTGCGCTCGTCGAGGCCGACCAGATGGGCGGCGATGCCGGTGTCGAGCCAGTAGATCTTCGGCGCCTTGATCAGCCGCTTGCCGAGGTTGGCGTAGTGGGGGCGCAGTAGCAGGACCTGGTGGCTCGCCTCGAGGACCGAGATCCATTGGCGGGCGGGCGGTCGGATGGGTGATGCCGGCGTCGCGCGCGAGATCGGAGAGGTTCAGGATCTGGCCGGTGCGCGCCGCCACGAGGCGCAGGAAGGTGGCGAACGCGTTCAGGTCGCGCACGCCGATCAAGGAACGCACGTCGCGTTCGAGGTAGGTCTGCACGTAGCTCGCCGCCCACAGCTCCTGATCGACGCCGCGCGCGAACCAGCGCTCAGGGTAGCCGCCGCGCATCAACCAGCGCGCCAGCGCGATCCGCTTCGGGAGCTCGCCCTGCCCGGCGATCCAGCGCGCCGGGATCGGCTCGCGGTCGCGGGCGTCGCGGACGCGCCCGGCGATCTCTCCCGCCGACAGCGGCAGCAGCGTCAGCACCGCGACGCGGCCCGCCAGCGACTCTTTGATGCCCTGCATCAGCGCGAACGACTGCGAGCCCGACAACAGGAACTGGCCCGGCCGGCGGTTCTCGTCCACCATCGCCTTGACGTAGGAGAGCAGTTCCGGGACGTGCTGGACTTCGTCGAGGATCAGTGGCGCGGGATGGCGGCGGAAGAAGCCGGACGGGTCGCGCCGCGCCCGCTCGCGCGCGTCGGGCTGGTCGAGCGAGACGTATGCGTGCGAGCCGCCGAAACGCTGGCGCAGCAGGGTCGACTTGCCCGACTGGCGCGGCCCCGTGACCAGCACGCAGGGGAAGCTGCGGCAGGCGCGCTCGATGGCGTCGGAGAGGTCGCGGGGGCGGAACATGGCGCGGAGCGAAACTTCGACCGATTGAAAGTTGAAACTTCAATCCGTTGTCAGTGGGTCGCGACCTTCAGAGCCACGAAATGGCGATGGATCCGCAGATCGCGCGTCAGCTCTGGGTGGAACGTTCCGGCCAGCAGGCCCGGCGCCTCGACCAGCACCGGTTCCGCGCCGCGCCGCGCCACGACTCGCACGCCGGGCCCGATCCGCGTGAAGCGCGGCGCGCGGATGAAGACGCCGTGGAACGTCGGGGCGCCGTGCTCCTCGGGCAGTTCGAGCGTCAGCGCCTCGCTGAACGAGTCGACCTGACGGCCATAGGCATTGCGATCGAGCGTCGCGTCGAGCAGCGCGAGGCGCTTCGGCCGCGTGCCGTCGTCCGCAGCGAGCAGGATGGCGCCGGCGCAGGTGCCGAAGAGGCAGAGCCGGCCATCGCGATGGCGCGCGAGCAGATCGTCGGTCATTCCGAACAGATCGAGCAGGTGGCGGATCGTGGTCGATTCGCCGCCCGGCAGGATCAGGTGGGTGAGGCCGTCAAGGTCGCGCTGCTGTCTCACCTCGCGCGGTGGTTGCGCCAACTCGCCGGCCGCGAACAGTTCAGCGAGCCGCGCGAGGTGCGGCTCGCTCGAGCCCTGAAGGCAGAGGACGCCAGCGATGCCGCGCATGTCACCAACCGCGCGTCGCGAGCCGCTCGCCCTCCGGGATCGACTCCATCGAGAGCCCGCGCATCGCGCTGCCGGTCTCGCGGCACGCCTGCGCGATGACCGCCGGGTCGCGCCACTGCGCGGTCGCCTTGACGATCGCCGCAGCCGTCTTCGCCGGATCGTCCGACTTGAAGATGCCGGAGCCGACGAACACGGCCTCGGCGCCGAGCGCCATCACCAGCGCGGCATCGGCCGGCGTCGCGATGCCGCCCGCGGCGAAGTTCGGCACCGGTAGCTTGCCGTGCTTCGCGACGAACTCGACCAGATGGAACGGCGCCTGCAGCTCCTTCGCGCGATGCATCAGTTCGGCCGTTGGCGTGACCGACAGCTCGCGAATCGTCTTCTGGATCAGGCGCAGGTGGCGCACGGCTTCGATGATGTTGCCGGTGCCGGCCTCGCCCTTGGTCCGCAACATCGCGGCGCCTTCGCCGATCCGCCGCAGCGCCTCGTTGAGGCAGGTCGCGCCGCACACGAACGGCACCTTGAATGCGCGCTTGTCGATGTGGTTCTCAGGATCGGCCGGCGTCAGCACTTCGCTCTCGTCGATGAAGTCGACGCCGAGCGTTTCCAAGACCTGCGCCTCGACGAAGTGGCCGATGCGCGCCTTCGCCATCACCGGGATCGTGACCGCCTGCTGGATGCGCGCGATCATGTCGATCGACGCCATCCGTGCCACGCCGCCTTCCTTGCGGATGTCGGACGGCACGCGTTCGAGCGCCATCACGGCGCAGGCGCCCGCATCCTCGGCGATCTTCGCCTGCTCGACGGTCGTGACATCCATGATCACGCCGCCCTTCAGCATCCGCGCGAGGCCGATCTTCACCTCGTCGAGACCATGGGGGAGTGGCGTGTCGTCGGCGCCGCGCGCGCCGTCGTGCTGCTTCGGGCTGTCCTGCATCGGATTGCGTTGCATCGGAGTTCCTTCTGGTTCAGACCATCGGCGGCGCGGCGAGCTGGCCGGCGCCATGGAGGTGGTGATGGAGCAGCTTGCCGAGACGAGCGATGGCGGGTTCGAGCGCGTCCTCATCGGCGGCGGCGTAGGCGAGGCGGAAGGCTGCGATCGGCTGGCCCGCCGGGTCGAACGGCGTGCCGGACGAGATCTCGATGCCGGCGCGGCGCGCGTCCTCGACCAGGCGCGCGACTTCACTGCCGGGCGGTAGTTCGATCCAACAGACCATGCCCGAATGCGGGCGACACGGTCGCGCGCCGCGCGGGAAGTGGCGGTCGATGGCGGCATCGACCAGCGCGCGGCGCCGCTCGAGCTGCACGCGCAGATCGCGCACGTGCTGGTCGATGAAACCGCTCTCGATCAGCTCGTGCAGCACGGCTTGCGCCGGGAAGTTGGTCGCGAGGTCGGAGGTCTTCTTCAACGCCAGGATCGGCTTGTAGAGCGCCTTCGGGACCAGCAGCCAGCCGAGCCTCAGTCCTGGCGCCAGGACTTTCGAGAAGGTGCCGAGGTAGAGGACTTGATCGTGGCGATCACCGGCCTTGATCGGCGCCGGTTCACCGACGCCGCGCAACTCGGCGAGCCAGTCGTCTTCGAGCACCGGCACGCGCGCCGCTTGCAGCCGTTCGAGGAACGCGGTGCGCGCGGCGGGCGACATCGTCAGGCCCGTGGGATTCGCTCGATCCGGGATCACGTAGGCGAGGCGCGCGCGCGATGACGCCAGCGCGCGATCGAGCGCGGCAAGGTCGAAGCCGTTTTCATCGACCGGCACGCCGACCAGCTGCGCGCGCCACCAGCGGAAGACGTCGAGCGCGCCGGAGAAGCTCGGCCGCGCCGTGATCACCGTGCCGCCGTCGGCCAGCAGCAGGCGCGCGACGAGGTCGAGTCCCTGCTGCGAACCATTGACGATGATCAGCTCGTTGCGATCGACCGCGACGCCGTGGCGCGCGAGTCGGGTGCGCAGCGCAGCGCGCAGCGGCTCGTAGCCGGCGGGTGAGGGATAGGCGAGCAGGTCACGGCCGAGCTCGGCGAAGACGCGATCGACGGCGGTCTTGATCCGCTCGAGCGGGAAGAGCATCGGATGGCCGACGGCGCGCGCGAGGCCGACGCTGTCGACCGTGCCCACGTCGGTCGGAAGCGTCGGCAGCGGACGGCTGCGCGCGAGCACTCCATCCCAGGTGAAGGCGCCGGTCGCGGGCGTCGCGGGCGCCGCGGCGCGCGGAATCGCGGCCGCGCCGCGAACGAAGCTGCCGCGACCGACGGCCGAGTCGATGAGACCGAGCCGACTGAGCTCGTCGTAACTCAGCACCACCGTCGTGCGATTGACACCGAGCCGATTGGCGAGATCGCGACTCGACAGCAAGCGGGTGCCGCTGGCCCACTCGCCCGACTCGATGCGGGCGCGGATCGCAGCGACGAGTTGGTCCCGAAGCGGAAGGTCGCTGTCGCGGTCGAGCGGTAGGTCGGCACCGTTCATGGCGCGGGATTGTGGCCGGTAATGGATGGCTGTCAACCATCCATATTGGATGGTCATGTCGTCCCGCAACCGGGAGAACTTGGCGCAGCATTCTATGCTCCCGCCCCGATGACCCCCGAACCGACCCGCTCCCGAATCCAAGTCACCCCACTCGACCAACTCGACGACGGGCCCGCGCACAGCGTCGAAGACCGACTTTTTCGCGAGATCGTGCGGTTGCGCGAGGCGGGCGTTGCGGCGGCGCTGGCAACGGTGATCGAGGTCAAGGGCTCCGCGCCGGCGCGCGAGCCGATGAAGATCCTCGTTCGCGCGGACGGCACGACGCTCGGATCGGTCGGCGGCGGCTGCCTCGAGGAAGAGGTGAAGCGGCAGGCGCAGCGGGTCATCGAGGAGGAGCGGCCGCGTCGCGTCGCGATGGCGCTCACCGCCGAAGACTCCGCCGATGGAGCGCTCATCTGCGGTGGCAGCGTCGAGGTCTACCTCGAACCGATCACCGCGCCGCCACTCGTGCTCTTCGGTGGTGGCCATGTCAGCAAAGCCGTCGCGACTCTCGCTGCGCGAGTTGGTTTTCGTCTGCTGATCACCGACGATCGTCCCGACTACGCGAGCAAGGCGCGCTTCCCGATGGCGGCGGAGACGCGGGTCGATTACCCCGATGCTGCCGCGCGCACGGTTCCGATCGATCGCGCAACCTACGTGCTGGTGATGACGCGTTCGCACGCCGACGATCGCCAGATCCTTCACGAGCTGTGGCGTCGCGGCGCGACTCCGCGGTACGTCGGGATGATCGGCAGCGGGACGAAGGCGCGGTTGACGTTCGAGCAACTGCTCGCCGTCGGCGTCGATCGCGACTGGCTGAAGCGCATCCGGACGCCGGTCGGGCTGCGACTTGGCGCGCGCACCGCTGATGAGATCGCCGTGTCGATCGTCGCCGAGTTGATCGCGGTGCGGCGCGGCCGCAACGAAGGACGCTGGAACGTGCGCGAGGAAGTCGACGGCGCCGCACGCAGCGTGACGGAAGGAAACCTTGACGGCGATCTGCCCGAGTCGCTGCTTTGACGCTGCTGCTGCTTCTGCCGCTGTTGCTGGCGGCGTGGAGAGCACCGGCTCCGGTGGACGAGATCGTCCTGTGGAGGGGCGACGTGATCGCGGGTGTCACCGTGATCCAGGAGAGCTGCGATGGGCTCACCTTCAGGAAGCGGGGCGCTTCCGGTGAGCAGACGATCGCCGCCGGAACCGTCAGGGACGTGCGCTACAGCAAGCGATCGAAGTGGTTTGCGGCGGGCGACGCCGCGTGGAAAGCCGGTGATCAGAGCAAGGCCGCCGGCTCCTACATCGCCGCGGCGGCGGCCGCGAAGAACTGGGAGAAGCCGCACGCGCTCTTCCGCGTGGCCGAGTGCCGCCGCCTCAGTGGTCAATTCGTCGAGGCGATCACGGCATATCAGGAACTTCTCCGGCAAGTGCCCGCGACACGCTTCCTTGGCGACTGCCTTGAGCGCATCGCCGCGTGTGAGCGTGCGCTCGGCAACATCGCCGCAGCGAGGAAGAGCTACCAGGAGCTGGCGAGCCCGGCCGCTTCGCGAAAACTCGGCGACCGCTACCCGTTGCTCGCTGCGCTCCGTCTGCTCGAGCTCGACGAGTTCGCTGGCGGCCGCGACCCGGCTGCGGCGCTCGCCGCCTATCTGCAACTGCAGGCGAGCGCCATCGACCACCCGGACATCGCCAACATGGCGCGTCTGCGCGTTGGCTGCCTGCTGCTGCAACGCGGCGAGCCGGATCGCGCGCGGATCTACTTCGAGGATGTCATCAAGGAGCGCGAGGCCTCCGAGCTTGTGATCGTCGCCGGCGCCTACAACGGTCTCGGCGCGACATTTTTGGCCAAGGAGCAGCGCAAGCCCGCCGACTACGACGCTGCGCTCTTCCCGTTCTTGCGCACGGTCTTCCACTACGGCGACCAGCTTGCGGGGAGCGAATTGCTGGCGGAGGCGCTCTATCAGGCCGGCGTTTGCCTCGCCGCGCGGCCGGGGGCGGACGATCAGGAGAGCGCGAAACTGCTGCTTCGCCGCTGCCAGGACGAGTTTCCGGCTTCGGAGTGGGCGAAGAAGGCAAGGTTGAGATGACTCGTCCCGCGGCGCCCCCAAACAGTGCGATCCGTCTCCTGCTCTACGCGCTGCTCTGGATCTTCGCGCGCGTCCTCTTCGCGCTCTGGTTCCGGCTGCGAATCGTCGGACGGCCATCGCCCTTCCCGCGTGGCCCGCTCGTGCTCGCGTCCAACCACGTCTCGTACCTTGACCCGGTCGCACTCGGTCTCGCGCTGCGCCGACCGGTGACCTACCTCGTGACCTCGGACGTCTATGACCTCAGGGCCTATCGCCCCTGGATGTGGGTCTTCGGCTGCATCCGGGTCGAAGAGAACTCGATCAACGTCGAGGCGATGCGTCGCGCGCTCGACGTGCTCCGAAACGGTGGCGTGGTCGGAATCTTCCCGGAAGGCGGGATCAGCGACGACGGTCGGCTGAAAGCGGGGCATCTCGGCGTCGCTTCGTTGTTGCTGCAAGGCGACGCGCCGGTCCTCACCGCCGCCATCGTCGGCACGTTCGACGCGCTTCCGCGGAACGGCGGGTTCCCGAAGCCAGCCCGGATCGAGATCCGCTACTCGCGCTTGATCGAGCCGAGCGCGGTCGCCTTCCACCGGACGCCGCGCGAGGCGCGCCGCGAACTGCGCGATCAGGTGATGGCGGGGATCGAGGCTGCGCTGCCGGAACGGATGAGCGGTCAACCCTCCGCGGCGGCGTTGTCGGCGTAGAGCGCGACGATGGTCGCGCTGTAGCGCTCCTGCACCACGTTGCGCTTCACCTTCATCGTCTGCGACAAGAGCCCGTTCTCGACCGTGAACGGTTCGTCGAGCAGCGCAAATCGAGCGATCCGTTCGTTCGATCGGAAGCCCGCCGCGGCGTTCACGCGCGTGTCGATCTCGCGGCGGATCGACGCTTCAAGCTCCGCGCGCGGCAGCTCCGGTGAGCTGTGGCCGGTGCGTGGCAGCAGCAGCGCCGCGAGGAACTTCCGGTCCTGCCCGACGACGACGGCTTGCGCGATCAGCGGCGAGGCGGCGAGCGCATTCTCGATCGGCTCGGGCTCCACGTTCTCGCCCGACAGGAGCACGATCGTGTCCTTGGCGCGGCCGGTGATTGTGATCTCGCCGTCGGCGTCGAGGTGGCCGAGGTCGCCGGTGTTGAACCAGCCGTCGGGAGAGAGCACCGCCGCGGTCGCGATCGGGTCCTCGAAGTAGCGGGTCAACACCTGCGGGCCGCGCGCGAAGATGACGCCGCGCTGCCCGGTCGGCAGCGACGCGCCGTTCTCCACATCGCGGATCGAGAGTTCCGTTTTGTCGAGCGGCGCGCCGGCCGTGCCACCGCGCGCCTGCCCCGGTCGACGCAGCGTGAGCACCGGCGAGGTCTCGGTCAGTCCGTAGCCGTTCATGAGCGGCACGCGCAGTGCCGCGAAAAAGAGATCGACGTGCTCCGGCAGCGAGCCGCCGCCGCTGATCGGCAGGCCGCCGGCAAGCCGTTCGATTCCAAGTGTGCGCGCGATCTTCTGCAGCACGACACGTTGCAGCAGCGCATCGAGCGGGGCGGAGAGCAGGCCAGGACCATTGCCGCCGAATCGACGCGCCCGCTCCCGCGCGATCGCGCGCGCGAGCGCCCACTCGACCAGCCGACGCCTTCTCGGCGGCGCGTTCTTCAGCTTCGCGCGCACTCCTTCCTCGAGCGCCATCCACAGCCGCGGCACCGCGCCGAGCACGGCGGGTCGCACGCGCGCCAGGTCCTTCGCGAAGTGGCGCCGGTCGCTGTAGACGATCTGCACGCCGAGCTCGATCAGCGCGTACTCGACCATCTGCTCGAACATGTGCCAGGCCGGCAGGATCGAGACGCAGCTGGCGCCCGCCGGCAGGTAGTCGATGACGGCGAGCACCTGCGCAAGGTTGGCGGCGAGGTTCGCCTGGGTCAGCACCACGCCCTTCGGCCGACCGGTGGTCCCCGACGTGAAGACGATCGCGGCGACCTCGTCCAGCCGGCGTCGGCCGATCTGCGCGCGGCGCAACGTCGCGCCTTCCTCGGCAGTCGTACGCGCGAGGCACTCCTCGAAGCCGTGCACGCGCGTTCCGCCCGCGCTGCCGTCGTCGCGGCCCGTGAGCAAGAGCGCGTGCTCGAGGCGATCGCCACTGGCCGCGAGCCGGCGCAGCAACTCGGGCCGCTCGACGATGGCGACGCGCGCGCGCACGCGGCCGACGATGCCGGCGATCTCGTCGGCGGGCGCTTCGGCGCCGCGGGGGACCGCCGGCGCGCCGAGCAGAAGGAGAGCGAGCGCTGCCACAAGCCACTGTTCGCGATTCTCGCTCCAGAGCAGGACCGGCTCGCCGGCGCGCACGCCAAGCGCGACGAGCGCGGCCGCGAATCGCGACGCGTCGTCACGCACCTCGCCGGCAGTGCGCACGCGATCGGCGCCAGCGCCGCCTTCACGTGCCGGCGTGACGAGCAGCGGCCGCAGCGCGTGGCGGTCGAGCGCCGCGAACAGGCGGGCAGTCAGGGTTTGAGGAACGATGGCGGCCATGGCGAGGCGCGCGATTCAACCGCTCGCGCCGTCGCGATGCGAGCGCGCCATCACGGCGCCGCGTACAAGGCGTCGATCTCGGCGTGCCACCGACTTTCGACTTCGCGGCGGCGGACCTTCAACGTCGGCGTCAACTGCTGGTTGTCGGGCGAGAACGGTTCGGGCACCAGCAGGAAGCGGCGGATGCGCTCGGGCGGGGCGAGTTCGCCGTTCACCTGCTCGATCGCGGCGGCGAAGCGCGCGCGCACCGCCGGTTGCGCGATCACCGCGTCGCGCGTGGTCCAGGCTTCGCCGCTCTCCTGGAGCGCCGTCTTCAATGCCGCCTCGTCGGCGACCACGAGCGCGACGAGGTAGGGCCGGCGATCGCCGATGAGGCAGATGTCGCCGATGATGCGATGGCGCTTGAGCAGCCCTTCGATGCGGGCCGGCGCGACGTTCTTGCCGCCGCTGCCGATGATCAGCTCCTTCTTGCGATCGGTCACGAACAGGTCGCCGTCTTGGTCGAGATGGCCGATGTCGCCGGTGTGCAGCGTGCCGTCGGGATCGAGCACGGCAGTTGTCGCCGCGGCGTCCTCGAAGTAGCCCTTCATCACGTTCGGGCCGCGGACGAGGATTTCGCCGTCCGGCGCGATCGTGACCGCGACGTCCGGCAGAGGCCGTCCGACCGAGCCAGGCTTGATCCGGTCGGGGACGTTGACCGAGACCACCGGCGCGGTCTCGGTCAAGCCGTAGCCCTCGATCAGCGGCAGGCCGAGGCGTCCGAAGAAGCGAACCAGCTCCGGGTCGAGCGGCGCGCCGCCCGACACGAACAGCCGCAGCCGGCCGCCAAGGCGCTGCCGGATCAGCGAGAACACCAGGCGTTGCGCGAGCTCATGGCGGAAACGCAGCTTGAGCGGCAGTACGCCGTGGTTCGCGGCAGTGTGCGCCGCCATCTCGTCGGCGACGCGCAGCGCGAACTGGAACAGCGCGCGGCGGTAACGCGGTGCACGTTCGATCGCGCCGAGGATGCGGTCATGCACCTTCTCGAAGAAGCGCGGCACGCCCAGCATCAGCGTCGGCGGCATCTCGCGAACTTCAGTCACGACCTTGTCGGGGGCGCTGGCGTAGGCGATCGAGCCGCCCGCCATCAGCAGGAGGTAGTGGCCCGCGGTTCGTTCGAAGCAGTGGGAGAGCGGCAGGAACGAGAGCGTGCGATCGTCGGGTCCGAGCGGCACCTGTTTCAGCAGCGCGGCGCAGTTCGACAGCAGGTTGCCGTGCGACAGCATCACGCCCTTCGGCGCGCCGGTCGTGCCCGACGTGTAGAGAATCGTCGCAACGTCACCCTCGCGGACTGCGGCGAGGCGCCGCTTTACGGCTTGCGCGGCGGAATGATCGAGTGCGCCACCGACCGGATCGGAGAGCGCAAACTCGCGGAACGGCACGATCGCGACACCTTCGCCAACGGCCGCGAGCGGCTCGTGCCCGAAGTGGATCACCAGCTTGAGCCGCGGCAGTTGTGCCAGTGCGGGCGCGACCTTGCTCCACTGCGCCGCGTCGGAGACGAACAGCGCCTCGGCCCCGCTGCGCTGCAGCAACGCGACGACGTCGCCGGCCGGGCTCGTCGGATAGAGCGGCACGTCGACCAGGCCGACCGCGAGGCAAGCGAGGTCCGCCAGCAACCACTCGGGTCGGTTCTCCGCCAGCAGCGCCACGCGAGCGCCGGGCGCGAGGCCGCGCGCGACCAGTCGCGCGGCGACGTTCGCCACCGCGTGCGCCGCTTCGTCCCACCGCACGGCGCTCCAATGGCCCTCGCGCTTCGCGTGCAGGAGCGGCCGGTCGTGGTGCCGGCGCGCCTGCGCGAAGAACATCGCGGCGACGCTTTGGGGTGCGTCCATGGCCTCCTGCTAGCGTCAGACGAGCTGCCCTACCCGCTCCACTTTCTGTGCCAGATCGAGCATCGTCTTCGTGTCCGGCAGTCGTGCGACGTCGATCCGCAGCAGTTCGACTGCGGGATGGCGGGTCAAGTCGACCGCGCGTGGTTCGACCCAGGCGCCGAGCGGCCGGGACAGGTCGTTCGCCAGTTGGATCACGGCGGCGAGCCCGGCGGCAGTGCCGGCGCCGGCGCGATCGCGGCGATGAGTGACGGCCCGCGTCACGGCGTCGGGAAGGCGCCAGCGCGCGACGATCGCGCCGTTCTTTTCGTAGCCGAAGCTGCGCACGCACTGCAGCAGCGTCTGCGGCGAGAGCTTGCGTTCTTGTCGCTGCGCCAGGCGCCTGGCCGCGGCGATGACGGCGAAGCTGCCGATGTCGTGGAACAGGCCAGCCATGTAGGCCTGGTCCGGGTCCATCCGCGCCAGTTGCGCGACCTGATGCGACAAGTTCGCCGTGAGCAGCGAATGCTTCCACAGCGCCGCGGAGAACGCCTCGAACGGGCGACCGCGCACCTTCGCCGAATGCAGCGCGATGTCGAGCAGCAGCATCCGCAGGTGGCGCTGGCCGAGTCGCACGACGGCGCCATTCACGCTGTCGACGCCGATCTCGCCCTTGTGCAGCGGCGAGTTTGCGAGCGACAGCACCGCGCCGGCGAGCGTCGGGTCGCAGGAGATTGCCGCGGCGACCTTGCGCACGAGGTAGCCGCTGTCGCCGATCATCCGCACCACGTCGAACGCAGCCGCCGGCGGCAGCGCGAACTCGTTCTGCGACTTCCCGAGGTAGCTCCCCAGCTCCTCGACGAACCGCAGGTCGAGGTCGTCCCGTTGGAACATCCGGTCGACGACGGCCGCGCGGAACGACTTCTCGAGATCGGCTCGTTCGCGCTCCTGCTGGCGCTTCGCCGCATCGGCGCCGGCATCCGCCGGCGCGACCACCGGCTCGACGATCGGCACCCGCAGCGCGGGTCGGTGCATGACGGCACGGTCGACGCTTCGGGGGCGCCAGCCGACTCGGTCGAGCAACGTCGCGACCCAACCCATGCGCTCCGGTCCGCCTCCCGCCAGCCTCCGCCGCGTGTATCGGCCGGCGAGCGCGCACAAGCGCGGGTGGCGGAACCCCGTTCGGACGAAACTTCCGTTTTGCGCCGAGCTGAATCGTCAGTCGAGCAGCCGGCCGGCAAGCGTCAGCGACAGCGGCGGCTCGCCTTCGAGGTCGACGGAGACGACGATGCGGCCGACGATCACCTTGCCGGCGCTGCCCGGAGCGACGGTGGCGGTCAGCTTCCACTCGCGCCCCGCCACTTGCTCGACCAGCGACGCCGTGACGTCGGGAAGGTCGACCGCGTCGGGTCGGCGGACAATACTGGTCTCGACCTTTACCGTCGGCGCAATCGCGAGCGGCTCCTTCGCCCGGCTCCTGACGATGACCTCGCGCAACGCACCGTCGGCGCGCGCGATCGCCCCGAAGTCGAGCAAGTCGGCCGGTTGCGACACGAGCCGCGGATTCACGATCGACTGGATCGTGATGTTCGCCCGTGCGACCAGCGGATGGTCGCTCGGAAGCGTCACGTGGAACAGGGTGCGGCCCGGCCGTGACGCGCCGTCGAAGCGGACCACGAGCGTCACGCTCGTCGCCGCGACTCCCGGTTCGATGCCCTTCAGCCTCGAACTGAAGCCGGCGATGGGCGTCTTCGGCGTGCCGAAGTGGACCGCGTTGCCGTCGGCCATCGTGATCGGCACTTCGATCTCGAACGGATCGCCGAGCACCAGCGCCTGGAGGTCGATCATTGGCGGCGAGTAGGCGTAGAGCGCCCGGGTTTCGGTCAGCAGTTGGAACGGCAGCCACGCGACCGCCGGATCGTTGGTCCCGACGGTGATGTACTTGTCGAGCTGCGCGGGGCCGCGGTCGGCGTGAATCTCCGCGACGAGCTCGGTCGTTTCGCCCGGCGCGAGGCGGTTCTTGGCCAGGCTCGCCACGAGGCAGCCGCAGCTCGAGCGCACCGGATCGAGCACGAGCTGCTTGCCGCCGTCGTTGCGGATCGTGAAGCGCTGCTGCCTTGCTTCACCGATCCAGAGCGGGCCGAAGTCGTGTCGATTCGCGGAGGCGATGACGACTGGATGCGGCGGCGGTGGCGGCGGGCTGCAGAAGTCGAGCACGACGCTGCCGAGGGCGGTGGCGAAAGCCGCGGCCCATGTCAGTCGCATCGGCCACCCTTGTCGGATCGGTCGAGCGCGACTCACAGCGGCGCCTCCGGGCGCGCCAGCAGCGCCAGGAACTGCGCTTCGTCGAGCACGGCGACCCCAAGCTCGGTCGCCTTCTTCAGCTTGCTGCCGGGCGCGTCGCCGACCACGAGGTAGGAGAGCTTCTTGCTGACAGCCGACAGCAACGATCCACCCTGCGCCTTGACCCGCGCTTCGGCCTCGGCGCGGGTCAGCGTCGGCAGCGCGCCGGTGAACAGGAAGGTCTTCCCCTCGAGCGCGCCGCCCTGCTTCTCGGCCGGCAGCGCCTCGACGCCGGCCGCCGCGAGCGCATCGAGCAGCGCGCAGCCGTCGGCACCCTGCATGAAATCGACGAGCCCATTCGCGCTGCTCGGGCCGAGGCCGTGGATCGCCTCGACCTCGAGGACGGTGGCCGCCCTCACCGCGGCGAGCGTCTTGAAGTGGGTTGCCACCTGCTCCGCCGCGGTCTCGCCGATGTCGGGGATCCCCAGCGCGAAGAGCAGGCGCGCGAGCGGACGGCGCCGCGCCTGCCCGATGGCATCGAGCACGTTCTGCGCCGACTTCTCTCCCATCCGTTCGAGGCCGACAAGCGTGGCGAAATCGAGCCCGAACAAGTCAGCGGCGCTCTTCACGTGGCCGCCAGCGACGAGCTGCTCGATCAGCTTCTCTCCGAGCCCTTCGATGTCGAACGTGCTGCGGCCGACGAAGTGCTCGATCCGTTTTTGCACGCGCGCCGGGCAGGCGAAGTTGGGGCAACGCACCGCGACGAAGTCGCCGTCGCTCTCGACCGCGGTCGCGCAGGTGGGGCAGGCGGTCGGGAAGACGTACTCCGCCGCATCGGCGGTCCGTCCCGAATCGATCACCTGTACCACCTTCGGGATCACGTCGCCCGAGCGCTCGATCAACACCGTGTCGCCGACGCAAACTCGCAGCCGCGCGATCTCCTCGCGATTGTGGAGCGTGACGTGGCTGATCGTGACGCCGGAGAGGGCGACCGGTTCGAGCACGGCGACCGGCGTGAGCGTGCCCGTGCGCCCGACCTGCACCTGGATCGCCACCACTCGGGTCGTCGCTTGGCGGGCCGGAAACTTCCAGGCGCGAGCGAATCGCGGGCTGCGGGCGGTGAACCCGAGCCGCTGCTGCAGTTCGTAGGAGTCGACCTTCAAGACGACACCGTCGATCTCGATCGGATAGTCATCGCGCCGCGCCAGCAGTTGCGCGTACCAGGCGAGGATCGTGTCGAGGTCGCCGACGCAGCCGTCGCGGCCGACCGTCTTGAAGCCGAGCGTTTCGAGCCAGCGGAGTGCTGCCGAGTGGGTGGCGGGCGCCTCGCCGCCGTCGACCTTGCCCAGCGTCCAGACCCGGAATTCGAGCGGCCGCGCCGCGACCAGGCGCGGGTCGAGCTGGCGGATGGTGCCGGCGGCGAGGTTGCGCGGATTGGCGTAGGTCTTGTCGCCGTTCGCCGCCAGAGCACGATTCAGCTGGTCGAAATCTCGGCGCGGCAACACCACCTCGCCGCGCACGTCGAGTCGTTCCGGTGCGCCGTGCGCCAGTTCGAGCGGCACCGAACGGATCGTGCGCACGTTGGCGGTCACGTCCTCGCCGATGTCGCCGCTGCCGCGCGTGGCCGCGAGCACGAGCTTCCCGCGCTCGTAGACCAGCCGGCAAGAGAGGCCGTCGAGCTTCGGCTCCGCGACCAGCGGCGATGGCAACTCGGCGACACCGAGATGATCGAGCAATCGCTGATGCCACTCGCGCACGTCGGCTTCGACGTAAGTGTTGTCGAGCGAAAGGAGCGGCGGGTCGTGGGCGACGCTGGCGAAGCCGCTCAACACCGCGCCGCCGATGCGCTGCGTCGGGCTCTCCGCCACCACCAGATCCGCGCGCCGCGCCTCGATCGCCTGGAGCTCGGCGAACAGCGCGTCGTACTCGGCGTCGGCGATCTCGGGGCGGTCGTGCACGTGGTAGAGCCGGTCGTGGCGCGCAATCTCGCGTCGCAGCGTCGCTGCCCGTTCCGCGTCGCCCTCGCCCTCGCCGTCGCTCATCGCGCCTCGTGGCCTCCAGCTCCGTTTGCCGCTGTGCCTGCCGCCGCGCTCATCGCAGCAGCATCGCGTCGCCGTAGGAATAGAAACGGTAGCCCGCGGCGATCGCTTCGCGATAGAGCAGGAGCAGCCGTTCGCGCCCGCAGAGGGCGGCTACCAGCGCCAGGAGCGTCGTTTTCGGCAGATGGAAGTTGGTGAGCAGGCCATCGACGACGCGGAATGCAAACGGCGGACGGATCAGCAGTCGGGTCCGCGCGCGGACGGGAACGAGCGTTCCCGCTCCCGCTGCCGACTCGAGCGCGCGGGTGGTTGTGGTGCCGACGGCGATGACGCGGCCGCCGGCGGCTTTGGTCCGCGCGATCGCGGCGACGGCCTCGGCGCCGATCGTGTAGAGCTCCTCATGCATCGCGTGATCGCGCAGCCGCTCGGTCCGCACCGGCAGGAAAGTGCCCGGGCCGACATGCAGCGTGATGCGGGCGATGCCGATGCCCCGCGCCGTCAGCCGTTCGAGCAACGCCGGCGTGAAGTGCAGTCCCGCGGTCGGCGCCGCGATCGCGCCGGGCGCGCTGGCGAACACGGTCTGGTAGCGCTCGCGATCGGCGGGCTCTTCGCCGTCGGCGCGCGGCAGGTAGGGCGGGAGCGGGAGCTCTCCGCAGGCGAGCGCCGCTGCGAGCCCGCCTGCGACTGCGACCCGCCGCAGTTCGCTGCCGGGCGGATCGAGCAGCGTCACGTTTGGGCCGCCGTCGATCGACAGCACTTCGCCTTGCTTCAGCCGAGCCGACGGCTGCAGCAGCGCGAGGATCGCCGATTCGTCGTCTTGGCCGGTGGGGTGGAGCACGAGCTCGACGCGACCGCCGCTCTGCCGCCGCGCACGCAGTCGGACCGGCAGTACGCGCGTGTCGTTCACCACCAGCAGGTCGCCCGGCGCCAGCAGTTCGGGCAGATCGCGCACCGCGTGGTGTCGGGCGGGGCCCTCCGCGCGCTCCGCGACCAGCAGTCGGGCGCTGTCGCGCGGCTCCACGGGTGCCGCGGCGATGCGAACGTCGCCGGCGGGGTAGTCGTAGAGCGCGATCCGGTCATCTTCCGGTGGCGAAGTTCCCGGAGGCGGCGCGGCGGGCGGCGATGAGTCGTTCAGTGGCGACACGGGGCGGGTGGATTGGGTGTCAAAGGGGAGCGCGCTACTATGCCGCGTTTTCCATGGGCCCGGAATCTGACGGCGCAGAGTGACGCGGCGTCGATTGGGTCAAGCGAGCGGTTCAGCACCACGGCATGAAGTCC
The DNA here is from genome assembly GCA_009692535.1 of Myxococcales bacterium. GTDB lineage: Bacteria > Myxococcota_A > Polyangia > Haliangiales > SHYZ01 > SHYZ01. The sequence goes on along the minus strand of SHYZ01000004.1, from coordinate 28,350 downwards.
TGGCACGACACGATCCTGATCCTCTACTTCGCCTTGCTGGCGTTGCTTTCGATCTACGGGCTGCACCGGTACGCGCTGATGTGGCTCTACTACCGCCACCGCCGCGACAACCCCGTCCCGGCCGGAAGCTTCACCGATCGGCCGCGGGTCACGGTGCAGCTGCCACTCTTCAACGAGGCGACCGTCGTCGAGCGGCTGCTCGAGTCGGTGGCGCGGATCGAGTGGCCGGCCGACCGGTTCGAGATCCAGGTGCTGGACGACTCGACCGACGAGACGCAGGAGCTCGCGCGCCGCAAGGTCGATGAGATCGCCGCGCGCGGTGTCGACATCGTCTACCTGCACCGCACCGATCGGACCGGCTTCAAGGCGGGCGCGCTCGCCGCCGGTATGAAGCGCGCGAAGGGCGAGTTCATCGCGATCTTCGACGCCGACTTCCTGCCGCTGCAAGACACGCTGGCGAAGACCGTCGACTACTTCACCGACCCGAAGATCGGGATGGTGCAGGTGCGCTGGGGCCACCTGAACCGCGACTACAGCACGCTGACGCGGCTGCAGTCGATGCTGCTCGACGGCCACTTCGTGATCGAGCACACCGCCCGGAACCGCTCGGGCCGCCACTTCAACTTCAACGGCACCGGCGGTGTCTGGCGCAGGAGCGCCATCGAGTCGGCCGGCGGCTGGCAGCACGACACGCTCACCGAGGATCTCGACCTTTCGTATCGCGCCCAGATGAAGGGGTGGCAGTTCGTCTACCTGCGCGACTTCACCGCGCCGGGAGAACTGCCGGTCGAGATGACCGCGTTCAAGGCGCAGCAACACCGCTGGGCCAAGGGCTCGATCCAGACCGGGCTGAAGGTCCTGCCGGCGGTCTGGCGCAGCAACCTGCCGTTCAAGGTGAAGAGCGAAGCGACGTTCCACCTGACTGCCAACCTGAGCTACCTGCTGATGCTGGCGATGTGCGTCCTGATGCTGCCGGCGCTGCAGGCGCGACTGGCCGATCCCGATCGGCTGCGCAGCGTGCTCTTCGACTGGTCGGTGTTCGTGCTGGCGACCGCCTCGGTGCTCTCGTTCTACGTCGCCGCGCAGCGCGAGGTCGATCCGTTCTGGAAGCGCGGGCTGCGCTTCCTGCCGGCCGTCTTGGCGCTCGGAATCGGGCTCGCGGTCAACAACGCGCGGGCGGTGATCGAGGCGCTCTGCGGCCACGAGACGCCGTTCGTGCGCACCCCGAAGTACGACGTGACCGACGGTGCCGCCGCGACCGCGAAGAGAGCCGGTGTTGCCGCGAAGCTCCCGGCCGCGAAGCGCCGCTACACCAGCCTCGCGGGCCTCATGCCGTGGGTCGAGATCGCGTTCGGCTTCTACATGCTCACGATCATCTGGGTCGGCTGGACCGAGCGCCTCTGGATGGTGGTCGGGTTCATGTCGCTCTTTGCGGGCGGCTTCTTCTACGTTGGCATCGCCTCGCTCTTGTCGGGCCGGAGCCTCAGTCGATTCTTGGCGCGCGACCCGGCGACCGCGACCGGCGGCTGATCTAGCGCGGCCGATTCATGAGCCCCTACTTCGGCTAGGTCTGCCGGCGCATGACTAGAACGTGCTTCGCAACGTCGGAAAACCGCGTTCCATCCTCAGCGGGTCTTTTGACCCGCATCGTCGGAGCCGCGATTTCCATCCGCGTCCTGCACCGACATCCCGTCGCCTCGCTACGGGGCTCATGAATCACCCGGGCTTGGGGCGGTCACTTCGGCGCGAGTGCCGGATCGAGGCGCAGGTCGAGCACAACGAGCGCTGGGCCGCTGATCGTGCCGCCCGCCGGATCGAAGCGCGCGACCACCATCGGGCCGCTCATGTGGCGGCGGTACCACGCGGCGAGGTCGAGTTGGTCGCCGCCGGTGCGTTGCGCGCGTGCGGCGCGGCTGCCGTCGAGGATCAGCCAGCGCCCGCCGTTTTCGCGGATGACCGCGAACAGTTCGTCACGCAGCCCGATCTCGACTTGTGGTGAAAGGAAGCCGAAGTCGAACCCGCGTCCGCTTGGCCGCAGACGCGCGGCGGCGAGTTTTGCGTCGAGCGCTGCGAGTGGTTCGTCGCGCGCCCGGCGTTTCGGGATCTCGGGGGGTGCGCCAGGCGGTTGCAGGAGCTCCCGCGCACGCGCGTCGCGCATCTGCTCGAGGCAGGCCGTGGTCAGTTCGAGGTCGAGCCAGGTGTCGGCGGCGACGAGTGTGCCCGGCGGAAGGTGCTCCTCGATCCAGCGCCGCGCGGCGACGCGGCTGTCTTCGCGCGCGACGTAGCTCGTGAAATCAAGGGCATGCTGCACGCCGAACGCGAGTGGGGCGGCCAGCAGGGCGAGCGCCGCGAAGGCGGTGCGCGGGGCACGTGAGGTGGCGACTCGGCGGACGAGCGCTGCCGCGAACAGCCCCGCGACCGCGACCAACGCCGGCAGGAGCCCGAGCAGATAGTCGACCGGCTGCGCCTTGAAGCGGGCGATCACCATGAAGTGAACGGCGGCCGGCAGCACGATCACCAGCAGCGCGATCCGTGCGCCACGGCGCGTGGCGGCGAGCAAAGCTCCCAACGCCGCCGGCACGACCAGCCACGCGCCGATCCACGGCCCGACCAGGTGCGCGGCGTAGACCGCGGCGCCGGAACGGGTCGGATCGTGGCCGAAGTGGCCGCCCTCCATGTGTCTCGAGAGTTCGGCGAAGTCGTTTTCAAACGCCGCGAAGTCGAGCACGACGAAGGGCGACGTCGCCACGAACGCCACGATCGTCCAGCCGGCTGCTCGCGCCAACGCGACCGCGACGAGTCGTGCGCGATGGCGTCTGCCTTGAAGCGCGCTCGACGAAATTGCCGTGGCGCTGTCGACCCACGCGCGCCAGGCCACGGCAACACCGACCCCGATTGCGAAGAGCGCGCCGTAGTACTTGCACGACGCTGCCAGCCCGATCGCGATGGCAGCGCCGGCCGCAGTGCCGCGACCGCCGCGCCGCAGATGGCGCAGCGCCAGCACGAGGCCGATCGTCGCGGCCAGCAGCATCGGCACGTCGACTGTGGTCCAGCGCGAGTTGGCCGCGTGCAGGTGCGAGCTCGCGAGCGCCGCCGCCGCGAACCACGCCGCGGGCCGGCGCGCCGCGCAAAAGCCGGCGGTGCGCGCGAGCTCGGCGGCGAGACGCGAGACCGCCCACACCGTCGCGATCGCCAGCAGCGCGGTCAGCCAGCGGCTCAGCAGGAGCAACGATTGCGGCGCGACCCAGAACGCATCGCGGAACTCCGCCAGCGACTCGTGCGGCCCGAACAGGAACGCGCCCAGATAGGCGATCGAGTGGAGCAGGAAGCAGCCGGACGGGTAGGCGAAGTAATGCGGATTCAGGTCGCCGGTCGTGAAGCCGATCGCGTGGTCGGTCACGATGTGCTCGTCGATGGCGGCGAACGGGTAGGGCAGGCCGAAGTCGATCGCGCGCAGCCGCAGCCACGCCGCGAGCAGCAGCAGCGACGCCATCACGAGTCGGTGCTTCGCGCGCGAGACCGTGGTCGGCTCCACCTGAGGCGCGCGCGTCTCGTGCTACGCTTCTGCGTCCGCACCGCGCGAGCGGCGCGGACGTTCTAGCCCGGATGATTCATGAACCCCTACTTCGGCTTGGTCTGTCGGCGCATGACGTCGTCGGAAAACCGCGTTCCTTGCTCAGCGGGTCTTTTGACCCGCATCGTCGGAGCCGCGATTTCCATTCTCGTCCTGCACCGACATCCCGTCGCCTCGCTACGGGGCTCATGAATCACCCGGGCTCACCGCGCCAGGAGTTCCCGTGATCCCCGTGCTGCCTGCCGTCGATCTCGCCCGCCATTGGTCGCTCGATCCGGCCATCGCCTATCTGAACCACGGCTCCTTCGGTGCCTGCCCGGCGCCGATCCTCGCGGCGCAGCACGAATGGCAGCGCCGCCTCGAACGCGAGCCAGTCCTGTTCCTCCATCGCGAGATCGAACGCCACCTCGACGCGGCGCGCGGCGCGCTCGGAACGTTTCTCGGCGCCCGCCCCGAGGACATTGCCCTCGTCCCGAACGCAACCGCCGGCGTGAACAGCGTCCTGCGCAGCCTCACGTTTGCACCCGGCGACGAGCTCTTGACCACCGACCAGGAGTACAACGCGAGCCGGAACGCGCTCGATTTCGTGGCCCGCCAGTGCGGCGCGACGGTCGTCGTCGCCAAGGTCCCGTTCCCGCTCGCGTCGCCCGACATCGTGCTCGAGCGGATCCTGGCGCAGGTCACTCCGCGCACCCGCCTCGCGCTCGTCGACCACATCCAGAGCCCGACCGGCCTGCTCTTCCCGATCGAGCAGATCGTGCGGGAACTTGCGGCGCGCGGCGTCGACACGCTGGTCGATGGCGCGCACGGACCGGGGCAGGTGGCGCTCGATTTGGAACAGCTCGGCGCGGCCTACTACACCGGCAACTGCCACAAGTGGCTTTGCACGCCGAAGGGCTCGGCGCTGCTGTGGGTGCGCCGCGATCGGCAGGCGGCGATCCGTCCGCTCGCGATCAGCCACGGCGCCAACAGCCGCCGCACCGATCGCTCGCGCTTCCTGCTCGAATTCGACTGGCCCGGCACCTTCGATCCGACACCGTGGCTGGTGATCCCGCTGGCGCTGCAATTCCTGGCCGGTCTCGTGCCGGGCGGCTTCGACGAGATCCGGCGGCGCAACCACGCGCTGGTGCTGGAGGGGCGGCGGCTCTTGCTGGAAGCGGTGCCGCAGCCCGAACCGTGCCCCGAATCGATGGTGGGGTCGTTGGCGGCGATCGTCCTGCCCGACCAGCCGGAGCCCGGCGCCGCTCCGCTTGGCCTTGATCCGCTCCAACTGCGCCTGTTCGAGCGCCACCAGATCGAGCTGCCGCTGCCCCTGTGGCCGGCGCCTCCCCGGCGGCTGCTCCGCATCTCGGCGCAGCTCTACAACCGACGCGAGCAGTACCAGCGGCTGGCCACGGTCGTGGCCGGCGAGCTGGCGCAGGAGCGTGCCGGCACCAAGGAGCAGCGTCACTAAGTTCGCGCCGCGTCGTATCCGAAATCTCACGCTCCGCAGTCGCCGCACGATCGCCGCGTGTCGCCGACTCTCCAGGGCCTGATCCGGTAGGTGCCGGAATCCCAGGGAAGCGCTCGCTCCGGCGCATCGAAGGAATCGCGTCGGATGTTGAACCAATTGCTGCTGTCCGCGGCCGCGCTTGCGGCCGCGCCGGGAACCGAGGGTGAGTCCGCCTGGAACGCCGATTGGGACGTGGCGGCGAAGGCTGCCAAGGAAGCTGGGAAGGACCTGCTGGTCGACTTCACCGGTTCCGACTGGTGCGGCTGGTGCATCAAGCTGCACGAAGAGGTCTTCGCCCACGACGAGTTCCTGAAGGCGGCGAACGAGCAGTACGTCCTCTGCGCGCTCGACTTCCCGCACGCCGAGGAGATCGTGGCCAAGGTGCCGAACATGGCACGCAACCAGGAGCTGCAGGCGAAGTACGCGATCCGCGGCTTCCCGACCATCCTGCTGATGACGGCCGACGGTGATGTCTTCGGCCGGACCGGCTACGCGGCCGGCGGCCCCGACGCCTACGTGAAGCACCTGGGGGAGTTGCGCGCGACCGGCAAGGCGGCGCTCGCCGAGGTCGTGGAGCTCGAGAAGGCGGTCCTGGCGGCGGAAGGCGCGGCGAAGGACGCACTTCTAGATGGCGCGATCGTCAGGCTCGAGACGTTGCCGGAGGATTCGCCGTTCGGGCTGAAGCTCGCCGCCATCGTCCGTCTCGCGTTGGCGGCGGACCCCGAGAACAAGGCCGGTCGCAAGCTGAAGGCCGTGAACGCGTTGTTGAAGGCGGGCCAGCTCGACGACGCGACGACGGCGGCGGCGCGCGCACTCGATCCGACGAATGAGCACGGCCTGCTCGAGCGCGTGGTGCTGGCGGAGATGTCGTCGATCGACGGTCCCGACAAGATCCCGCCGTTCACGAAGAAGATCGACGAGCTCGATGCGTTCGGTCCGCTGAAGGACATGAGCGTCGCGTTCCAGCTCTACATGAACGGCGCGTTCTTCAACCACCGGTTCCTGAAGAATCCCGAGGCGGCGAAGAAGTACGCCGGCAAGGTGAAGGAGACCGGCCAGGAGATCCCGCCGCAGGCGCAGCAGTTGCTCGACACGATCATGAAGAGCTGACGCGTCTTCGCTCGGAGCCGTGGGTCACGATCGACCGATCGTCCGATCCGCGGCTTCGAGCGGCGCAAACTCGCCGCGCCAGCTCGACCACGCGAACAGGGCGCAGGGCGCCAGCCAGGTGGTGAGCGCGATCCAGGGCGGCTCGCTCCACGCGCCGTCAGCGAGTCGCGCCACCGGAATCGCGTGCGCCGCGAGCGTCGTCACGGTGAGCGCCAGCGCGAAGCGGCCGGCGCCGTTGGGCAGGAACGGCAGGAAGGCCGCGAGCCAGGCGACGTACCACGGATGCACCGCAGGCGTCGTCGCGAGGAACGCGGCGATCACGAAGAACGCGAGCGGCAGCACGCGACCGCGCCAGCGCCGCAGCAGCAGTGCGACCACGCCGAGGAAGAGCAGCGTCGAGAGCTTGCGCCCCAGCTGGTTCGGCACGATCTCGTAGCCGATCTCGCGCACTCGCCAGAGTGAGAACGTGTCGGGCAGTGCTTCGAGCCACGCCTTCACGTGCTCTGCCAAGCGGACGCACGGCGGGTAGCACAGGCCGTTCATCTCCCAGTCGTGGGCGTAGCGGGCGAGGCCGTCGAACAGGCGCAGACCGTCGCTCGCGAACGGCAGCCACGGGAGCGCGATCGCGACGACGGCGCCGAGCAGCGTCGCGAGGCGTGGCGCGCGCAGGAGTCCGAGCAGCGCCACGAAGCCCTGTGGCTTCAGCATCCCGGCGATGCCGGCCAGAGCGCCGGTCGCGACCGCGCGTGCCGCGCTCGCCGTGCGCTGCGACGCGAAGCGATCGAGAGCGACGACCGTCGCCATCCACGCCAGCGCATCGACGTGGCCGCTTGCGGCGCCCTCGAGCAGCACCAGCGGGTTCCAGGCGTAGAGCAGCGCGCGGTGCGCGGAGCCGCGACCGAGCCGGTGCACCATCCAGGCCACGAACGCCAGATCGATCGCGGCGATCAGCGCCTTCCAGAGGTACGGCGAGGGCGGCGTTGCGCGGAAGAGCAGTTGCGCGGCGGGTGGATAGACGGCCGGAATCGAACCGAATGCGACGCGGGAGTGCAGGTCGTCGCGCAGCTCCGACAGCGCCGGATCGTCGGGTGCGTGCACGTACGGAGAGAAGCCGGCACGCTGAACCTGGCCTTCCCAGAGGTAGCGCCAGAGATCGTCCGAAAGCCACGGCGGCGCGGCGACGACGGCGATCCGCAGCAGGAGCGCTCCCCACAGCAATCGGCGTGGCGAGAAGGGCGAGTTGCGGAGCGGGGCGCCTCGGCGGGCGTTGCGATCGGCGAACCCGACCAGTGCCAGGAACGCTGCGGCGGCACCCGCGGCGAGTGCGAGGTAGCTGGCGACGTTTGGCACCGCGAGGCGCGGCAGCCAGGCGATCGCCGCTGTCGTGCCAAGCAGCAACGCGCACGCCGCCGCGATCCGCCGCTGCTCGCTCACGCGACGGTCACGACGTCGGCGGCCACCAGCGCGGCTTGCGCTTCTCCAGCATCGAGGCGATGCCTTCGCGGCAGTCGTCGGTGGCGCGCGTGCGCGCGTTCAGGTCGGCAGCCCAGTCGAGCGCGGCGTCGGCGGCGGTACCGGGCAGGTCGGCGAGCAGCGTCTTGGTCAGCGCAATCGAGGAACTCGAGCAGCGGCGCAGCGAAGCGAGCCAGGCGAGTGCGCGCGCCTCGACCTCGGCGGTGGGCGCGACCTCGTCGGCGAGGCCGAGGGTGAGCGCCTCGCCGGCCTGCACCAATCGGGCGGTGAGGAGCAGCTCGCGCGCGACGCGCGGGCCGGTGCGATCGACCAGGAAGCGCGACACGATCGCCGCGACGAAGCCGATGCGCGCCTCGGTGAAGCCGAACTTCGCGTCGTCGGCCGCGACTACGCGGTCGCAGACGCAGGCGAGGCCGGCCCCGCCGGCGAGTGCGTGGCCGTGCACGGCGGCGACGATCGGCAGCCGATGGCGATGGATGCGAGTGAAGAGCGCGGCAAGGTGGCGCGAGTCAGCGCGGTTGGCCTCGAAGCCGAGCGTGGCGAGCTGCTGCAGCGACTTGAGGTCGGCGCCGGCGCAGAAGTCGGCGCCAGCGCCAGCGAGCACGAGGCCGCGCAGCCGAAGGTCGGCGGTGGCGGCGTCGAGCGCGGCAAGCAGCGCGCTCACCATGTCCGCCGAGAGCGCGTTCTTTACCTCGGGGCGGGAGAGCGTGACGATGCGGACATCTTCGACGTCGCGAACGGTGATCAGCGGCGCGCTCATGGGACGGGAGCTCCGGCGAAGTCGTGGATCACCGCGGCCGCGGATGCCGAGGCTGCGAGGAGTGCCGCGGGAGCGATCGCGGGATCGAAGCCGCGCGCGCGAAGATGTGCGATCAGCGCCTCGGTCGGCAGGTTGCCGACCAAATCGTCGCCGGCGAACGGGCAGCCGCCGGCGCCACCGAGCGCCGAGTCGAAGGCGCGACAGCCGGCGTCGAGAGCGGCGTCGACCTTTTGCGCGAAGTCGTCGGAGCGGGCGTGGAGGTGGACGCCAAAGCGCGCGTCCCGCATCGTCGCGCCGACGCTCGTGACGAGATCGCGGATGGTCGCGGGGGTTGCGGTTCCGACCGTGTCGGCGAGTTGCAGGCTCGAGACGCCGCGCGCGCGGAGCTTTTCGGCGAACCGCGCGACGAGGTCGGGGCTCCAGGGATCGTTGAACGGATTGCCGAAGGCCATGGAGAGGTAGACGTTCAGGCGGCGGCCGGCGGCGCGGGTGGCCGACAGCAGCGCGTCGAGGCGGTCGAAGCTCTGCTCGATCGAGGCGCCGGTGTTCTTCTGCTGGAAGGTCTTAGAGCAGGAGAAGGGGTAGCCGGCGGTCGTGACGCCCGGCAGTGCGAGCAGGCGTTCGAGGCCGCGCTCGTTGGCGACGATGCCGATCCAGTCGACGGCGGCGGGAGCGGCCGCGGCGGTTGATCCGGCGGTGGTCGTGGCCATGGGTGCAGCGGCCGTTGGTGCAGCGGCCGATGAGTGGTCGCGCCTGCTCGTCAAGCCCGCGCGCATCAGTTCCGCCCAGACGGCCTCGGTGTCGGCCATCTGTGGTACCGCGTTGGGCGAGACGAAGGAACCGAAGTCGATGGTCCGGAATCCGGCGCGCACCAGCGTTTCCAGATGGGCCGACTTGCGCGCTGTCGGAATCGGCCGGCGATAGCCCTGGAACGCGTCGCGCGGGCATTCCACAAGTTCGATGAAATGCGACTCGACCCGGTTCGGATTGAGCTGCGGATCGCGCGGCTTGTCCATGCGGCGAGCTTCCCTAGAACGGTGCAGCATGTCCACTCGCACGGTCGAGCACCTGTTCCGTCCAAGCGGGCTCCAGATCGAGCCGGGTCTGCCGATCTGCCAGACCGATTTTCCGCTCGATTGGTACCAGGAGGAGTTCAAGCCGTACGCCGAGGAGTACCTGGCACTGCCCGATCGCACGCCCGAGTCGGTGCTGCCGTGGATGGATCGCTACCTCGAACCGGCGTTGAAGGAGTTTGGGCCGCGGCTGCTGCTGCTCGCGCACTACTACATGGGTGGCGAGATCGTGAAGTTGGTCGAGCGGTATGGCGGGCGCGTCGCTGACAGCTACGAGCTGGCGTTGCAGGCGCGCGGCAACACGCAGGCGGAGCTGATCGTCGAGTCCGCGGTCCACTTCATGGCCGATGCGATCGCGACGCTCGCCCATCCGCACCAGCAGGTATGGATCACCAATCCGCGCGCCGGGTGCACGCTCGAGATGTACGCCAAGGAGCATCAGGTGGCGCCCGCAGTCGAGGAGTTGCGCGCGCGCTACGGCGACGAGCTGATGGTGATCGCGTACATGAACACGTCGGGGCGGGTGAAGGCGTTGGCGGGCGCGACTGGCGGCGCGGTCTGCACGTCGGGAAACGCGCAGAAGGTGCTGCAGTGGGCGCTCGCGCAGAAGAAGAAGGTCCTGTTCGTGCCCGATCAGAACCTCGCCGAAGTCGTCTGCTGGTGGAGCGGCGTCGCGCCGGAGCTGCAGTTTCAGTGGGGCGGCGGCGAGGCGGGTGGGCAGATGCGGATCGCGCGGATGGGCGCGGAGGAGCGGGCGCGGCTGGACGCGGCGCGAGTGATCCGGTGGGGCAGTTCGTGCGGCGTGCACACGATCTTCAAGCCGGCGATGGTCGACTATTGGCGCGCGCGCGGCTACCGGGTGCTGGTCCATCCGGAGAGTCCGTTGCCGGTGGTGCAGGTGGCGGACGGTTCCGGCTCGACCAGGTACCTCTGGTCGGCGGTCGAGGCCGCGAAGCCCGGCGACAAGCTCGCCATCGCCACCGAGGGTCACTTCGTCAAGAACGCGCGGGCGCTGGCGCGGTCGCGCGGCGCTGAAGTCGTTCACTTGGCCGACATCCCCGACCCGACCTACCAGTCGATTGGCTGCGGCTGCGCCACCATGTCCCGCAACGATCCCCCGCACCTTGTCGCCATCGTCGACCTGTTGCGCAAAGGCCATGCGCCCGACGCCAACCGCGTCATCGCCGGCGACGTCGTCGACGAAACCACCGGCGCCCGCGAACGCCTTTCAGCTGACGAGCGCGCCGAAGTGGTGGCGAACGCCCGCCGCGCGCTGGAGCGGATGGTCGAGATCACCGAACGCCGGTGACGCTGACGATCGCCGCCTCGTCCCCGGCACTCGCCGTTCGCCTGTTCCGCACACCTCCCTCCTCCGCGTCCGCGCCGCCAGTCGTCGCGCCGGAACGCCGTGCGCGTGCGGCGCCAATCGTGCGCTCGATCGCCTCCGCCGCGATCGAGCCGATCAGCGCGGCGACCGCTGGATCGGTCTGCATGCGACGCGCGCACACGTCGGCAGCAAGGTGCGCGGCGGTGCGCCCGACGTTGGTCGCGCGAGCGATATCGGGCCAGCGCAGTCCGCAGAGGGTGCGCAGCAGCGCGACGTGGACGGCATGCGGGTCAATGCCAGCTCCGGTGACGGCCGCAGGATCGCCCGCGGAGCCGAGGCGGCGAAGCGCGACCGCCACAGCTCCCGGCGCGGCCACCGGGACTCCGATGTCGGTTCCGTCGGCGAGTGCGGTCCGTCGCCGCAGCCACTCGACGATGTCGACGCGGCGCTTGTCGAGCAGTTCGCAGAGCGGATCAGGGGCCGACGCGCCGCGGCCGCGCACCATCCGCTGCTCGACGAGCCAGCGGGCATTCGCGATCTCCTCGCTCGCATCCATTGGCGTCCAAAGCTGTCCGTCGCCGCCCGAAAGCCAGCGCGGTGATCGGGCGCGCGCGCGGGCGTGGGCGCTGCACCACGGGTAGTCGGCGGCGCGGGCGACGATGCCGGCGTCGACGGCGTTGTTCTCGATGTAGAGCTGCACCGCGCGTTCGTACGCCGTCGACTCGACCCGCTTCGAGCAGAATCGGCCGTTGAACAGCGAGCCATCACGCCCGCGCGTTCGATTGAAGTAGCAGACGTACTGGTGGAGAAGCCACCCGAGCGCTTTCGACAGCTCGCCGCGCAGGCTGCGCAAGAACAGGTGGAAGTGCGTGGTCAACAGCGAGTACGCGAGCAGTTCGATCAGGCCGAGTTGCACGATCTTCGCCAAGCGTGACAGGAAAAACCGCCGATCGAGGTCGGTCTCTAACACCGTCCGCTTCGCCACGCCCCGCCCATAGCAGTGGTGCAGGCTTCCGCGGTCGTCGCGTCGTTGAATCGCTGGCATGAGCGCCCCCCGGGCTGGAGACGCTCGGCGGAGAGGACGGTGACCACGCGAGTTCGGAGGTGCGGATCTGGCGAACGGCGAATGCCGGGGACGTGGCGGTCAGCTCGGGTAGACGCCGGTTCGCAGTTCGGCGACGTCGGGGTTGAGGGCGGCGACCTCGAGCGCGGTGATGAGGGCGTCGCGGGTTTTGGCGGGGTCGAGGATCTTGTCGCACCAGAGGCGGGCGGCGGCGTAGCGGGGGTCGAGCGCGGTGGCGTAACGCGCTTCGGTGTCTTTGCGCAGGGCGTCGCGCTCGCTGTCGGTCAGCTTCTTGCCGCCCTTTTCGAGCTGGCTCACGCGCACGTCGACCAGCGTGGCGGCCGCCTGCGCGCCACCCATCACGGCGTAGCGCGCGCTCGGCCAGACGAACAGGAAGCGCGGGTCGTACGCCTTGCCGCACATCGCGTAGTGGCCGGCGCCGAAGCTGCCGCCGAGGATCACCGATAGCTTCGGCACCGGCGTGTTGCTGACCGCGTTCACCAGCTTCGCGCCGGCGCGGATGATCCCACCGCGCTCCGCGTCGCGCCCGACCATGAAGCCGTTCACGTCGTGCAGGAACACCAGCGGGATCCGGTTCTGCCCGCAATCGAGGATGAAGCGCGCCGCCTTCTCCGCGCACTCCTTGTAGATCACGCCGCCGAACTCGATCGGATGGCCGGCTCGCCGCTGGTGCTGTTTCTGGTTCGCCACAATCCCGACCGCGAAGCCGCCGATCCGCGCGAAGCCGCAGACCAGCGTCGGCCCGTACTCCTTGCGGTACTCGTCGAACTCGCTCGCATCGACCAGCCGCGCGATCACCTCGCGCACGTCGTACTCGCGCGTCCCGTCGACCGAGACGATCCCCGCCAGCTCGGCCGGGTCGAACTTCGGAGAGCGCGCCTCGCGCCGATCGAACGGCGCCGCCGGCCGCGCGCCGAGCTTGTCGACGATCGACCGGATCCGCGCGATGCAGCTTTCGTCGTCCTTCTCCTTGAAGTCGACGGTGCCCGAGATCTCGGCATGCATCGCCGCGCCGCCGAGCTCCTCCGCGCCCGTCTGCTGCCCGATCGCCGCCTTCACCAGCGATGGCCCGGCGAGGAACAGTCCCGACCCCTCGGTCATCAGCAGCGTGTCGCACATCACCGGCAGATAGGCGCCGCCCGCGACGCACATCCCCATGATCGCGGCGAGTTGCGGCGTCCCGCGCGCCGACAGCACGGCGTTGTTGCGGAAGACCCGGCCGAAGTCGTCCTCGTCGGGAAACACCTCCTCCTGCAGCGGCAGGAAGACGCCGGCTGAATCGACCAGGTAGATCACCGGCAACCGGTTGTCGAGCGCGATGCGCTGCGCGCGCAGGACCTTCTTGCAGGTCATCGGGAAGAACGCGCCCGCTTTCACCGTGGCGTCGTTGGCGATGACCATGAACAGCCGCCCGGCCACCCGAGCGATGCCGGTCACGACTCCGGCCGCGGGCGGCGTTCCCCATTCCTCGTACATGCCCCAAGCGGCGAACACCGCGAGCTCGAAGAACTCCGCCCCAGGGTCGATCAGCCGCGCGATCCGCTCGCGCGCGGTCAGCCGCCCCTTCTCGTGCTGCTTGGCGATCGCCTTCGGTCCACCGCCTTGCGCCAGGCGCTGCTCATCGGCGGCGATCGCGGCGACCCGTTTCGCCATCGCTTCGCGCAGAGCCAGGAACGCGGCGGAGCTGCCGTCGACGGCGCTCCCGATCGTGGTGGCGGTGCTCATCGCCCCGGACGCTACTGCCGCCTTTCGGCGCGATCAACGCCGGGAGCTGCGAACGCCGCCGCGGCCGCGATCCGCTCGAGCCGTTTCGCGGCGTCGCGCACCGGCAGCAGCAGGCCGCCATCTGCGAGCAATGCCGTCGCTCGGGGTGACTCGTTCGTCAGCTTCTCGATCCACCGCTCGAAGCTCGATCGCGCCCGCTGGTCCTGCGGCTCCGCCAAGAGACCTGCCAGCAGCTCGTCGTAGATCTCGAGTTCCTCGACCGCCGCTGCCGCCGGGATGAGCGGCCATGACTCGCCCTCGTGCTGCCGCTCGCGCGGCAATCGGAACGGCGCGATGTCGGCATGCATGCAGATCGTCGCCTGCACGAACCGCGACTCCCGTTCCGCCAGCAGCGCGGCCGCCGGCAGCGTCGCGCGCGCGCTGCCGGCGTGATCACGCACCCGGCGCAGCGCCGCGCCATCGAGCGGTTCGCCTGGACGCTCCAGGCGACGCAGCACCGCCTCCTCGAGCCGCGCCGCATGCAGCGCCGGTTCGAGCAGCGCCGTCGCGCGCAAGTCGGCCGCGAAGACCACCGCGGCATCGAGCCAGTCGGCGAGCGTCCCGTCCGGCGGGGCCACCGCGCGATCGAGCAGCGTCGTCAGCAGGCGCGCATCCTGCAACCACTCGTCCCCGAGCAGCGACTCGACCGAGTCGAACGCGGTGAAGTGACGCGCACCGCAGGCGAGATCGAGCTCGATCGCCAGCGCGCCGCCGCGCTCGAGCGCCGGCAGCTGCACGCCATCGGCGAGCGACTGCGCCGCGCGCTTCTCGACTTCGGCGAAGAGCACCCGCCACGCCCGCGCCGAATCGGGCGCTCCGCCCGCCACCGCGAACTCGCTGCGCTCGATCGGCGTCAGCAGTTCCTGGCGCAACCACGCCTCGAGTTCCGCCGCGCGCAACGACAGCTGTCGGCGCGCCTGCGGATCGCTCTTCGGCCAGTCGACGATGGCCGCCGTCGCGAGCAGCACGAGCGCTGCCGCGATCAGCGCCGGGTGCAGCAGCGACCGCCACGATGCAAGTCGGGATCGCCGCGCCAGCTCGCGAGGAGGAAGGTCCATGCCGGCGACATCGGCGCGCGGGCCCGTCGGGCTCAATTCGCGCCGCTCACGGGATGCACCGCTCAGCGCTCGACGTAGTTGCCGCCCGAATCCTCTGCCAGGTGGCGCAGGAGCGCGCTCGAGCCGCCGATCGAGATGGCGTGGATCAGGACGCGGCCGCCGGAGTTCTTGTGGCGGATCGCGGCGCGCAACTCCGTCGGATGGACAAATCTGCCCGCGGTCGGCTCACCATCGGAGAGCACGTAGACGGTGTCGACTTCGGGATCCTCGAGCGCCAGCGCGAGCGCAGCGAAAAGATTGGTCGCGCCGTTCGCCCGCTGGCTGCGCGCGAACGCGGTCGCCTCCGCGATCGCCCGGCGGTCGAGCTTCGCCAGCCGCGGCCGCCATCGCCGCACCTCGCCGGCGAAGAAGAGCAGGTTCAAGCACGCCCCGGTCTCGAGCTTCGCGACCACCTGCGCCACTTCGTCCTTGGCCACATCGAGCTTGGTGCGCTCCTCTGCGCCCGGGCCCCCCATGCTCCCCGAGATGTCGACGACCAGCGCGAGATGCTCGCTCTCGACCGGGACGCCGTAGAAGCTCGACCGTGTCGTGCCACGCACGCGGTTGGCGGCCAGACGCTCCTCGAACGCGAGGACCTGTTCGAGCGGCGGCGGCACGAAGTCCGTCGGTTGGTCGGCCCACCAGCGGCGCCAGTCGCGCTCGTTGTCCTGGAACGGCATGCCGGTGATCCGGCGCAGCGCCGCCGCCGCGGCCACCCGCACTCGGCGCCGGTCCTGCGCCACGCGCTCGATCAAGGGCGCGATCGCGGCGGCCGTGCGGATCTGGCCGAGGCCGCGTGCGGCCTGTTCACGCATCACCCAGGACTCGTTCAACAGGAGTTCGAGGAGCAATGGGGTCGCCGCGGGAACACCGCTGTCGGCGAGTGCCGCGACGGCCGCGAGCCGTTGCGCCGGCAGCCGGGAGTGTGCGAGCTGCAGCAACCGCTGCCGCCACGGCAGTTCGTCGCGTCGCAGGAGCGTGACGCCACGGATCGCGCTGGCGGCGACCATCGGATCGGGGTCGAGCGCGGCGCGCTCGAGCTTCGGCAGCGCCTCGCGGTCGCCGAGTGCCGCGACCGCCTCGATCGCGGCGACGCGCACTTCGGCGCTCGCGTGCGAGAGCGTGGATCGCAGCGCCGCCTGCACTTCGGGCAGCTCGGCGAGGTCGACGTGCCGCACGATCTCGATCGCGACCAGCGCGCGCGACACCGGCGCGGCTTCCGTCAGCATCGGGATCACGGTCAGCAGGACTGAGCCGCGCTCGATCACCAGCAGCGACTTCTGCGCGAACTGCCGCACCTCGCCCGCCTCGAAGCCGGCGACGTCGATCAGGCGCTCGATCGCCGCACGCGAGCGCTCTTCGCGCAGGACGTCGATGGCGGCGACCTGGAGCGTGACCGGAGCGCGCGCATCGGGAGCGAGGGTCGAGTGCGCGAAGGCGATCGCGGCGGGATCGTGGGCGGCGGCGAGCAATCGGAGCACGCGAGTCTGCAGCCGCGGCTCGCTCGTGCGCAGCAGGGGCGAAATCGTCTTCAACGCCGCCGGATCGTCGCCGACGCCATCGAGCGCCAGCAGCCGCAACGCCATCGGCAGCTCCGCGATCGCGAACGCGGCGAACCGCTCGCCGTCGCCCGGCTGCCGCTGCGCGAGGCGCAGTTCGAGCGCCCGCTGACGCGCGCTTTGGGTCGCGCCGGACTCCACCACCTGTTCGAGTGCGCTGGCCGCATGGCGGCCGAAGCTGCCAAGCGCTTCGACCGCGGCCTCGGCGCGCGCCGCGTCCGTACCCAGCGCGAATTCTGCGAGGCGTTCGCGCGCGCTCGCAGCCTCCTCGGTGTCGGGGATCGCCGCGAGCGCCTGCAGACGCGCCACAGCGTCGTCGGGAGCACGGTCGTCGGGACCAAGCTCGTCGGAAGTGGCGTTGCCCGAAGGAGCGGTGCTGCGTGGCGACGACGATTGCCCGCGCAGCGGCGCGCCGAGCGCGCCCGCGACGATGAAGCAACCCAGCAGGTACGGCAGGCTCGACCGGCGCACAGGACTCCTTGCCATTCCCACCCCCCGTTCCCGCGATCGGCGCGGGAGGGGGGCGGACTTGCGCGGTGGGTCGCGGGCGGGGCGGCGCGCCGGCACTCCGGTCGAGATAGACGGGCGACCGGGGGCAGGCAACCGGTTCGTCGATCAAACCGTGCCGCCGGCCGCTTTGAACTCCTTCGCCTTCTCGGCCAGCCCGTGCTCCAGCGCCGCCGCTTCGGCGAGCCCCTGTTCCGCCGCGTACTTGCGCACGTCCTCGGTGATCCGCATCGAGCAGAACTGCGGCCCGCACATGCTGCAGAAGTGGGCGCTCTTCGCGGCGTCGCTCGGCAAGGTCGCGTCGTGGTAGGCGCGCGCCGTGACTGGATCGAGCGCGAGGTTGAACTGGTCCTCCCAGCGGAACTCGAAGCGCGCCTTGCTGAGCGCATCGTCGCGGTCGCGCGCGCCGGGATGGCCCTTGGCGAGGTCGGCGGCGTGCGCCGCGATCGCGTAGGCGATCATTCCCTGCTTCACGTCGTCGCGATTCGGCAGGCCCAGATGTTCCTTCGGCGTCACGTAGCACAGCATCGCGGTGCCGAGCGAGCCGATGATCGCGGCGCCGATGCCCGACGTGAAGTGGTCGTAGCCGGGCGCGATGTCGGTCGTCAGTGGACCGAGCGTATAGAACGGCGCTTCGTGGCAGACGGTGAGCTGCCGGTCCATGTTCTCCTTGATCAGGTGCAAGGGCACGTGGCCCGGCCCCTCGATCATCACCTGCACGTCGTGCTTCCAGGCGACCTTGGTCAGCTCGCCGAGCGTCTCCAGCTCGCCAAACTGCGCGGCGTCGTTGGCGTCGGCGATGGAGCCCGGCCGCAGCCCGTCGCCGAGCGAGAACGAGACGTCGTACTTCGCCAGCAGTTCGCAGATGCGCTCGAACTCGGTGTAGAGGAAGTTCTCCTTGTGGTGCGTCAGGCACCACTGCGCCAGGATCGATCCGCCGCGCGAGACGATGCCGGTCACGCGCTTCGCGGTGAGCGGCACGTAACGCAGCAGGACGCCGGCGTGGATGGTGAAGTAGTCGACGCCCTGCTCGCACTGTTCCTGCAGGGTCTGCATGAAGAGGTCGATGTTCAGGTCGGCGACCTTGCCCTTCACCTTCTCCAGCGCCTGGTAGATCGGCACCGTCCCGATCGGCACCGGCGAGTTGCGCAGGATCGCCTCGCGCGTCGCGTGGATGTCGGCGCCGGTCGACAGGTCCATCACCGTGTCGGCGCCCCAGCGCGTCGACCACTGCAGCTTCTCGACCTCCTCCTCGATCGACGAGGAGAGCGAAGAGTTGCCGATGTTGGAGTTGACCTTCACCTTGAAGTTGCGGCCGATGATCATCGGCTCGAGTTCCGGGTGATTGCGGTTGGCGGGAATGATCGCGCGGCCGCGGGCGACCTCGCTGCGCACGAACTCGGCCGCCATCGCCTCGCGCTGCGCGACGAAGCGCATCTCTTCCGTGATGATCCCGCGGCGGGCGTAGTGCATCTGCGAGTGGTTTTGGTCGCCGCGCGCGAGCCGCGGCGCGATCCATGGCGCGCGTCGTTTCGGCAGCCCGACGCGCGGATCGCAGCCTTGCGGGCCGTTGCTGTCGTAGACGCGGATCCTGGCCTTGCCGCCGTCGATGGTGATCTCGCGGCAGGGGACGGCGAGTTCGCCGACTTCGAGCCGCTCCGAGTTCGGGTGGGTCTCGGCCATCGTCGGCAGCGGCTTCAGCTTGTCGGCCGTGACGGCAATGGGAACGGGCGGCGAAGCGGACGACGGCGAAGCAGGCGAATAGAGCGACGCGTTCGGTGGATTCATCGGAGCGCTTCCCTACGCCGGAATGACCCGGGTCAGGTTCGAAGGGTGTTTCTCAGGCGATGCCCGCGGCGTCGCCACCCCCAGCTTCTCGCGCGCGACGACCCGTGGATCGCGTGCGCGAGGGGCGGAAGGTTAGCGAGCGCGAGGCAACGCGTTGAATCGCGGCGGAGCGGCTCGGACTACCATCGCGGCATGGGCAGATTGCGATTGGTGAATGGCGCGATGTTGGCAGCGTGCGGCGTCGGCCTGCTGCTCGGGTCCGCGGTCGTTCCGCCGGTGTCGGCCGCGACGCTTCCTGCGCAAGACGGCTCATCGCCGACTTGGCGGCTGCTCGAACGGATCGCGGAAGCGCGCGGCTTCGGGGCGGAGTTCGCGGCGCTGCCGCCCTACCTCGCGCAGATGGTCGCAAAGCACGATATCTCGCTCGGAAAGACGCGGCTCAAGCGGGTGATGGAGTCGCTGTCGCAGCCGTGGCATGCGCCGATGGTGGCGGCCGAGTTGCGCGATGGCGCGACCGCGGCGCTGCCGAAGCTGGGGTCGCAGTCGGGCGGCGTTGCGCTGACTGGTTTCGTCCGCGAGATTGGCAACTGGCTCGACGTCGTGCCGGTGGAGCCGCTGGAACCGGCGCTGCAGGAGCTCGACGCGCTGTGGCTCAAGATCGCTCCGCCATTGGCGGACGCGAAGACGGAGGGCCGGCCGGTCGAGGTCGCGGTGGTGGACGAGGAGCTGCTCGATCTGCTGTCGAGCTACGTCGCCGGATGCCATGACGCACTCGCGGCGCTGCTGACCGGGGTGAGCGATGGCGATCGGGCGCTCCTGCGTTCGAGCTTCGTCGACTTTGCCGCGGCGTTCGCGCTCGTGCATGACCCGAAGGGGCAGCTTTCAGTCGAGCAGAACGCGCTGATCGAGAAGTGGAAGGCGTTGGCGTGGAAGCTCGATCGCGTGGCGCTGCTGGCGGTGAGCGAGCGGGTGGCGCGGCTCACGCTGCCGCCGTTCCTGGCGACGCTTGGCCGGCGCCTGGCGAAGACGGCGCGCACCCAGGCGAAGGTCGACGGTTTCAGCGGCGACGTGATCGCAACGGCGGGAGTCCGCGACGAGTCGCGCGTCGTGCTGCTCGGCACCGGCAAGACGATCGTCCGCGGCGCCGCGGCGCTGGTGATCGACCTGGGCGGCGACGACACGTGGGCGCGCGCGGCGGTCGTCGATGGCGAGTCGCCGCGCGTCAGCGTGGTGATCGACCTCGCCGGCAACGATCGTTGGGGCAGCAGCGAAGCGAGCGGTCCCGCGTTCGCCACCTGCGGCGTCGCGCTGGCGATCGACGTGAAGGGCAAGGACCACTACACGAGCGGGCGGCTCGGTCAGGGCAGCGCGGCGTTGGGCTTTGCGGCGCTGATCGACCTCGAAGGCGACGATGTCTATGTCGCGCACGATTACGTGCAGGGCTACTCGTTCGCGGGAATCGGTCTGCTGATCGATCGCGCCGGCAACGACAGCTACAGCGCGTGGGCCTACGCGCAGGGCGGCGGCAACGGCAACGGCTTCGCGGCGCTGATCGACGGAGGCGGCGACGATCGCTACGTCGCGAACGGCCATTGGCCCGACGTCTACGGTGATTCGGGGCCGGGCAGTTTCCATGGTGCGTCGCAGGGCTACAGCTTCGGTTTCCGCGATGGGCAGCAGTTGGCGGGCGGACTCGCGCTGTGCGCCGATCTCGGCAACGGCACCGACTATTACGAGTCGGGCAACTTCAGCATGGGTGGTGCCTACTACTTCGGCTTCGGCCTGCTCTATGACGGCGGCGGCGACGACGAAAACCACGGCTACCGCTACAGCCAGGGCTTCGGCGTGCATCAGGCGGTGGGTGTGCGCTGGGATGCCGGCGGCAACGATCGCTACGAGACGAAGTGTGCGGCGAATTGCGGCGCCGGCTGGGACGAAGGAGTCGGCTGGCTGATCGACGACGCCGGCGACGATCAATACGACGTCGGCGGCCTCGCCCTCGGCGGCACCGCCAACTCCGCGGTCGCAATCCTGCTCGATGGCGGCGGCAACGACCGCTACGGCGGCGGCGGCGGCGCCGACTCGCAAGGCGGCAGCGGCGATTCGAGCTACCACACGTTCCAGGCGATCGGCGCGCTGCTCGACTTCGGCGGCGGCAAGGACAGCTACACCAAGAAGGAACGCGGCGACGGACTGGTGCGGACCGGCGAGTGGTTCGGGCTGTTCGTCGACGTGAAGGAGAAGGATGCAACGACGCTGCTGGCACTGCCGGCGAGCAGCACGTTCTGGAAGAAGACGGTGGGGAGCGCGAATGGAACCGCAGAAGCAGAGAAGCCCGCGAAGCCAGCGAAGCAGTGACGGAGCGGCGGGCGTGACGGCGGCGGGCAACAGTGTGCCGCCTCGACGCGGCACGAGCCACGGTGTCGCGTTGTTCTTGGCGATCGGCCTGACGCTGCTGATCTGCGGCGGGCGCTTCGCTTGCTACGAGTGGATGCGAGGGGAGGAGCGGGGCGACGCCGCACCGAACAGCGGATCGGTGCAGGGCGCCGCGGCGGAGTCTGCTGCGTTGGCAGCACCTGCTTTGGTTGAAGTCGGCGAGCTGCCGCCGCTGGGCGCGTCACGCGTCCTCGATCTCGAATCAGCGCCCGCTCCTGCAGCGTCGACGGCGGCGAGTCCCGAGTGGCGCGTGCGCGTTGAAGTGGTTGACGCCGCGGGCCCGATCGCGGGCGTGACCGTCGATCTGTCGCTCGATCGCGGCGGACGCTTGACGCCGCTCGCGGTCGTGACGACGAACGCCGATGGCGGCGTCGACCACGAAGTGATGGCGTCAGTCGTCGAGTCCGTGCCTGCCGTCGCGCGCGCGACCGTCGCCGTCGTCGCCACCGCCCATGCGCCGCGCCACCGCTTGCAGACGCTGAGCGGCACCTTCGATGCGGCCACCGGCGCTTGCACGCTTCGCTTCGAGCTGGTCGTCGGCGCCGCCGTCCGCGGCCGTGTCGTCGATTCCGCCGGCGCGCCCGTCGAGATGGCGATGGTGCGCGGCTTGATCGCGCCCGAGTTGCGCTGCTTGGGGGAGGCGTGGAGCAACCGGCATGGCGCTTTCGAGCTGCCGATCCAAAGCGCGCAGTAGTGGCGCGTCTTCGCGTCGGGAGGCCACGGCATCGCGCTCTCGCCAGTGATCGACGTCACGCTGTCGGTCGACGTCGAACTCGGCGACCTTGTCCTCGCCGGGCGCGGATTCGTCGGCGGGCGCACCGTCGATCGGCGCGGACGGCCGCTCGCCGGAGTCCTAGTCGACGCGGTCGCGGCGGAGGGTGCGACATCCGGCGCGCTTGCGGACGCGCCTTCGGTAGACCGGCGTGACGGACGCCTACGGGGTTGTGCGACATCACAGGGCGACGGCTCCTTTCGCATCGACGGGCTCGCCGCCGGGAGCTACCGCTTCGCCACGTACTTCGAGCGGTCGACCGAGCGCGGCGACACTCCTGTCCTCCCGCTCGGCGACACGAGCGCGGAGCTGATCGTCGAGCGCCATCGTCTGCGCATCCTCGTGGTCGACGAGGAGAGTGCGCCGCTGCCAGAAGCCGAGTGCCTGTTCCATGTCGGCGCTCGCTACGAGACTTTGGCGCGCATCGCAACGCTGCGGCTCGAAGCCGATGGCACCGTCGCCGTCGACGCCCGCGCGGGCGAGCGCGTCACCGTGACGGCGACGCTCGCGGGCTGCGTGCCGGCGGAGGGCGAATACACCTTTGGCGACGATGACGAGAACGCGGACGAGGACGCGGAGCTGCGCCTCGTGCTGCGGCCGATCGGCGACCGGATCGGTGCGCTCGAACTGACGATCACCGACGAGCAGGGCGTCGCGCTCGCTCCTGCGACCGTGACGCTGCGCACGCCGCTCGGCGGGATGGTCGAGAACTGCTATCGCCGTCCGCTCGCGTCGGTGCACCGGATCGAGGGGCTGCCAGCGGGCCGTTACCAAGTCGAGGTGTTCGCCGGTGTGCCGCAGGCGGGCCCGTTCCCCGAGTCGAGCCTCTGGTTCCCCGCCTCGGTGGAGGCGGAGGTGCACGCCGACCAGACGACGGCGGTCTCATTGCGCCTGCGTGCCGGCGGCCGGCTCCGATTCACGTTGCGCGTGCCGCCCGATGTGGCGACCGATGCCTCCGTGGGGGCGAATCTCGATCATTTGCCGGCGCTGCTTTCGCCTCCGCCACTGGGCGTCGTCTACCGCCTCCACGACGACGGCACGGTCGAGCTCGGCGAACACGACTTCCTGCCTGGCGTTGCCTATCTCTCGGCACCGCTGCTGGAGCCGGGCATCCATCGGCTCCGCTTCAAGGGTGCCGGCTTCCGACCGCTTGAGCAGTCGTTCACGATCCGCGCGGGCGAGGCGACCGACCTCGAGTTGCTGCTCGAACCGGAGTGATCGGGAGCGAGTGGAGCGGCGGCGAAGTTCCGGCGCACGATCGGCCTACAATCGCGCGCCACTCGTCGCGGAGCGTCTCGATGCTGATCGCACCGTTTGTCGTGAACCTCCTCCTTGCGCAGGCGCCGCCGCCGCCGACCCACGGCGTGCGCGCCGAGTCGCTGCTGATCCGCGATGTCATGGTGATTCGCGGCAACGGGACGCCGCCGCTGGGGCCGACCGATGTGCTGGTGCGCGGCAACACGATCGAGCAGGTCGAGCGCGCCAAGCCGGACGAGCGCTTCGCGACCGTGATCGACGGCAAGGGCAAGTACCTGCTGCCGGGGTTCTTCAACCTGCACGGCCACATCCAGGAGGAGCGTGGCGGGATCGCGATCGAGAACGAGTACCAGTTCAATCTCTGGCTGGCGTGCGGCATCACTTCAGTACGCGATGTCGGCAGCGAGTTCGACCGGAGCCTCGAGCTGCGGCAGCAGAGCCGCGACGGTGCGATCGCGGCACCGCGCTTCTGGCTCTACCCGTTCCTGAACAACGGCAAGCCCGACGAACTGCGCGCGAAGGTGCGCGAGCTGAAGGGCCGCGGCGCCGACGGACTGAAGCTCTTCAGCATGGATCGCGACGCGCTCGACGCGGTGGTCGGCGAGGCGAAGAACCTCGGCCTGCCGACGACGATCCACATGGGCGTCGAGGAGACGACCGTCCTCGACTGCGCGCGGCTCGGCATGACCTCGATCGAGCACTGGTACGGCGTACCGGACGCGGCGCTGCTCGGCCTGCAGCACTTCCCGCCTGACTTTTCCTACAGCAACGAGGTCGACCGCTTCCGCTACGCCGGCCGTCTCTGGCGCGAGGCCGACCCGGAGAAGCTCGACCAAGTGCTGCAGGCGATGGTCGACGCGAAGCTGGCGTGGGATCCGACGCTGGCGATCTACGAAGCGTCGCGCGACTTGACGCGGGCGCAGAACCAGCCGTGGTTCCGCGACCATCTCCACCCCGGCCTCGCCAAGTTCTTCGAGCCCAACCTCGACTCGCACGGCAGCTACTTCATCGGCTGGAGCGCGACCGACGAGGCGTATTGGCGGGAGAACTACCGGATCTGGATGGCGGCGGTGAAGCGCTTCGCCGATCTGGGCGGCACCGTGACCTGCGGCGAGGACGCCGGCTTCATCTATGAAATGTATGGCTTCGGCTACCTGCGCGAGCTCGAACTGCACGAGGAGGCGGGCTTCACGCCGCTCGAAGTGTTCACGCAGGCGACGGTGAGCGGCGCGCGCATCGTCGGCGTCGACGCGACGCTCGGGCGGGTGCGGGCGGGCCATCTCGCCGACCTCGTGCTGGTGAACGGAAACCCGCTCGACAACCTGCGGCTGCTCTATCCGACCGGTGCCGACATCAACGTGGACGGGCGGCCGGTTCACGCCGGCGGCATCGAATGGACGATCAAGGACGGCATCCCGTACCACGGGCCGACGCTGATGGAGCGGGTGCGCGCGATCGTGGCCGAGGCGCGGCGCGCGCCGAAGCCGGCGGCGGCGGTGGGTGGAGCGGCGGCGGGGAGTTGCTGCGCCGGCGGATCGTGATCCGGTTGACCAAGATCGTGGCGTGAACGACGATTCGAGTGACCGTCCAGGCAAGGGTCTGGACGAGCGAAGGGTGTTGCGCGCGGCTGGGCCATGGAACGGCGGGCGGAAACCTCAACGGATGGCGACGACCAAGGTGGCGGTGGTGGGGGCCGGCTTCATCGCCGATTACCACCTGCAGATCCTGACCAAGCTGCCGGGTGTCGAGGTGGTGGCGCTGGTCGACCTCGACCGCGCGCGCGCGGAGGCGTTGGCGCGCAAGCACGGCGTCACGCGCGTGCACGGCTCGATCGCCGAGCTGGTCGCGGCTGGCAAGCCTGACATCGCCCACGCGCTGGTCCCGCCGCAACGCCACGTCGAGGTCGCGACGGAGCTGCTTGAAGCCGGCGTGGGCGTCTTCCTCGAAAAGCCGATCGCGACCTCGCGTGCCGACGCGCTGCGACTGCTGCAGCTCGCCGAGTCGCTGAAGCTCCCGCTCGCGGTCAACCACAACGCGACGTTCCATCCGGCGTTCACCGAGGCGAAACGGCGACTCGGCGAGCAGCAGCTCGGCCCGCTCGACCATGTGTTCGCCTGCTTGTCGGTGCCGTTGCGGCAGCTCACGACGCGCGACTTCTCGCATTACATGTTTAGGGCGCCGCGCAACATCGTGTTCGAGCAGGCAACCCACCCGTTCTCGCAGCTCGTGGATCTGTTGGGGCCGGTGCGCAGCGTGACCGCGGCGCCGGGTGGGCGGCGTGAACTGGCGCCGGGCGTCGTCTTCTACGACACCTGGCAGCTGTCGCTGACCCACGAGCGCGGCACGGCGTCGCTCTTCCTGTCGTTCGGGCGCGACTTCGCCGAGAGCTTCCTGCGGCTGCTCGGTCCGGACGGCTCGCTGCACGTCGATCTGTTGCGTGGCCACGTGACGCAGTTGCAGAAAACGCCGTGGCCCGACTTCTGGGATCAGTTGAAGAACGCGCAGTGGAACGCCCGCTCGCTGCTGCGGCAGGGTTGGAGCAATGCGCTCGACTACGTGCTCTCGACGCTCAAGTTGAAGGGGCGGAGCGACCCGTTTTACGTCGGCATGCGCGACGCGATCGCGGCGTTCCATGCCAGTTTGCGGGGCGGGGCGCGCTATCCCTGCAACGCGCGGCAGGGTCTCGACGTGGTCGAGGCGTGCGAACTCGCTGCGGCCGCGGTGCCAGAGTCGGAGTCGACGGTTGCGGCGGTCACGCCGTCGATCGTCCCGGCCGCGAACTACGCCACGCCGGCCCCCGGCGCGCCGCGCGATGCGATCCTGGTCACGGGCGCCAACGGTTTCATCGGCAGTCACGTCGTCGCGCGGCTGCTGCGCGACGGCAAGCGCGTCCATGCGCTGGTGCGCAAGCCGGCGTTCGTGCCCGATGCGTTGCGCGATCCCGGCGTCACGCTTTTCGCCGGCGACGTGACGGATGCCGCGGCGCTCGAACGTGCGGCCGCACGCTGCCACGCGGCGATCCACCTCGCGACCGGTGGCGGCGACACCTGGGAGCAGTTCGCGCGGACGATGGTGGGCGGCGCGCGGACGGTGGCGGCGGCGTGCAAGCGAGCCGGAGTCACGCGGTTGGTCTACACCAGCTCGATCGCCGCCTACGACCTCTCCGACAGCAACGCAGCGCCCGTGACCGAAGCGACGCCCCTCGACCCCACGCCCGACACGCGCAGCCTCTATGCGCGCGGGAAGATCGCGGCCGAGGCGGCGTTGCTGCAGGCGGCGACCGAGCTCGGTCTCGACCTCGTCATCGCGCGGCCCGGCTTCGTGGTCGGCGCGAGCGGCGCGCCGCAGCACTCGGGCGTCGGCTTCTGGGCCAAGGACAGCCAGGTCTTCGGTTGGGGCGGCGGTCGGCTGCCGCTGCCGTTCGTGTTGGTCGACGATGTCGCCGAGGCGCTGATCAAGATGGCGACGCTGCCGGCAGCGGCGGGGCGCTCCTACAACCTGGTCGGCGACGTGCTCCTGACCGCGCGCGATTGGGTGGCGCAGTTGCGCGAGCGACTCGGCCGCGACTTCGTCTTCCATCCGCAGGCCATTTGGAGCTGGTTCGCTGAGGAGTACTTCAAGTACGCGGTGAAGAAGGCGATCCGCAAGCCGGGCGCGCAGCCGCCGAGCTGGACCGACCTCGCCACGCGCGCCGCGGCTCGGCGCTTCGATAACTCGCGGCCGAAGCAGGAGCTCGGCTGGCAGCCGGTCGCCGATCGCGCGCAGTTCATGGCGCGCGCGCTGCCGCCACCGCGCGCTGCGCGAGCGCCGTGAGCGGGGCGATGGCGACGCCGCGCCACCTGCTGCATCTCTTCAGCACGTTCGCCGCCGGCGGTCCGCAGGTGCGCACGGCGACGCTGATCCACGCGTTGCCGGCGACGTTCCGCCACACCATCGTCGGGCTCGACGGCAACTTCAGCTGCGGCAAGCGGCTCGAAGGCCACCCGCGGGTCGCCTACGTCGATCCGCCGCGAAAGAGCCGCTTGGGCGCCTACGCGTGGCGCCTCGGTCGGCTGATCGCGCGCCTGCGACCCGACCTGGTGCTGACCTACAACTGGGGCGCGATCGAGGCGATTCCGGGCGCGCGGCTGTTCGGCTTTCGCCGGTTGCTGCACGCCGAGGACGGCTTCGGCCCCGACGAAAGTGGCGGTCAGCTCGCGCGCCGCGTCCGCTTTCGCCGGTTCGTCCTGCCGTGGGTCACGCGCGTCGTCGTGCCGTCGCAGACGCTGCTGCGCCACGCGGCCGACTCGTGGCGCGTGCCGGAGGCGCGGCGTCTTTGCATCCCGAACGGCATCGATCTCGATCACTTCGCGCCGAGTGATGCAGGCGCCGTGCGAGGCCAAGGCGACTCACACGCGATCTTGCGCGAGCGGTTCGGTCTCGCGATCGACGCGCCGGTGATCGTGACGGTGGCGAGGTTGCGGAAGGAGAAGGGGCTCGAGCTCCTGCTCGAAGCGCTCGCGGTCGCGGAGCGGGAGCCTGCGCTCGCGACATTGCGCCGTGCCGCGCTGCTCATCGGCGGCGACGGACCGGAGGAGGCGCCCCTGCGCGAGCGCGCCGCGCAGCTCGGCATCGCATCGCGGGTGCGATTCGCCGGCAACCTGCCCGATCCGCGCGACGCCTATCGCACCGCCGACCTGTTCGCACTGTCGTCCCACACCGAGCAGATGCCGATCTCGCTGGTCGAGGCGATGGGGTGCGGACTGGCAGCGGTCGCGACCGCGGTCGGTGATGTGGCGGCGATGGTGGCGCCGGAGAACGGGCCGTGGATCGTCGCGGGGCGCGATCCGGCGGCGTTCGCGCGGCAGCTCGATGCGGCGCTCGCCGACCGCGAGCGGCGCGCTTCCATCGGCGCCGCCAACCGGGCGAAGGCTCTGCGCGAGTTCGCGCTCTCGACGATGGTCGAGCGTTACCGCGAGCTCTACGAGGCGGTGCTCGCGAGCTGAGCCGGCCCCCATCCTCCCGGCGGCCCGCGCCCCGGCTATGGTGCCCCGCTTCGCTGTTCCGCATGCCCACCCTGCAGAGCCCTTGCATGGCAGCGCACCACGATCGTCGCCGGTCGTACCGGAGGCGACACCGCGCGTAGGCCGCGTGCATCGTTCTCCGTCCATGAGGCTCCCGATGACGCTCCGATCCGAGACGACTCCGCGCGCGATCACCGCGTTGCTGGCGCTGCTCGCCGTGCTGTTCGCGGCACCGGCCGTGCTGGCGCAGAACCACGCGCAGAGCACGCTCTAC
>SHYZ01000107.1 GCA_009692535.1 Myxococcales bacterium | reverse complement strand
GCACCGGTCGCAGCACCGGCCGAGCCTGAAGGGCCCGAGGTGATCAGCGACGCGCAGCAGGCGCTCATGGACGCTGCGAAGAAGGCCGAGTCGCTCGGCCCGGATAAGGCGGTTGAGGCCTGGAAGAAGGCGGTCGCTGCCGACGCCGCGCGGCGAGCACCACGGCGTGAGCTGGTGCGTGTGCTGCGCAAGGCCGAGCGCTGGACCGCGCTGGTCGAGGCGCTCAAGGACGAGGAGTCGCACGCCTGCACCAGGCCCGACGACAAGGCGGCAGTGCTCGGCGAGATCGCCGAGGTCTACCGCGAGCGGCTCAAGCTCGACGTGATGGTCGCAAACACCCTCGCGCAGATTGTTCAGCTTCAGCCGGGCAACGCGGACGCGCTCGATCAGCTCGCCGCGCAGTACGAGGCGATGAAGCGCTGGCCCGACCTCATCAAGACGCTCGCCGCGAAGGCCGGGCGCGTCGGTGACGTCGCCGAGCGGGTCGCGCTCCATGTGCGCGTGGCGAACCTCTGGATCGAGAAGGCCGCCAACCAGGGCGAGGCGATCAAGGCGTGTGAAGCCGCGCTCGACCTCGACGGTGGTGCACGCGAGGCGCTCGCGCTGGTCAAGCAGCTCTACGAGCGCCGCAAGGACTGGGAGAAGCTCGTCATCACCGAGCGGCGCGAGCTGGCGCTCGAGGAGGATGCGGCAGTGCGGCGCGACCGCGGGCTCGCGCTGGCTCGCCTCGCGGCGGAGAAGGTGAAGAAACCGGCGTTGCTCGTCGACCTCTGGGCGGACGTACTCGCGGTCGATGCCAGCAACGCCGACGCGCTCGCCGAGCTCGAGAAGCTCTATGAGGCGACCAAGCAGTGGGACCGCCTGGCCGATGTCTGCGCGCGGCTCGCCGAGAGCGCGCCCGATGTGCCGCGGCGGAGCGCGATGCTGCAGAAGCTCGGCGCGCTCTATGTCGAGAAGCTGAACGATCAGGAGCGCGGCATCACGGCGTGGCGCGAAGTGCTCGCGCTCGAGCCCGAGAACCGTCGTGCGCTCGACGCCGTGAAGAAGCTCTGGATCGCGCGCCGCAATTGGTCGGAGCTCGAGGCGTTCCACGCTGAGTCCGGAAAGCTCGACGAGCTGGTGCGGCTGCTTGAGCGCCAGGTCGAGATCGACGCGGTCGAGGCACGTGCGGAGCTCTGGGAGAAGATCGCGCTGCTCTACCGCGATCGCCTCGCCAAGCCCGACCGCGCGATGCGGGCGTTCGAAAAGCTGCTCGCGCTCGATCACGCAAACGCGCTTGCCGCCGAGGCGCTGATCCCGCTCTACGAGCAGGCCAAGGACTGGAAGAAGCTGGTCATCGCGCTCGAAGCGCAGCTGCCGCAGCTCGCGGAGGCCTCGGAGCGGCAGGAGCGGATGCTCCGGCTCGCGGGGATTCACGAGCAGCAGCTCAAGGACAAGGGCGCGGCGTATCGCTTCTGGCTGATGGCGCTCGGCGAGGACGCCGGGTCGTCGTTCATCCATGGCGAGGTCGAGCGGCTCGCCCGTGAGATCGGCGCGTGGCAGGAGCTGGTCGACGGGTTCCGCGCGGCGGCTGCGAAGCTCACCGTCGAGATTGATGCGTTGCCGCTCCTGGTCGTAATGGCCAAGGCGCAGGAGGCGGAGCTCGGCGATCTCGACGGGGCCCTCGAGTCTTCGCGGCGCACCCTCGTGCTCGACAACTCAAACGTCGAGGCGCTCGATGCGATGCAGCGGATCCTCGGCGCGCGCCAGCAGTGGGGCGAGCTGCTCGATGTCTACGCCCGCAAGCTCGAGCTTTCTTCCGATGACGAGATGCGCCGGCAGCTGATGGGGCGCGTGGCGCAGCTCCACGAAGAGGCGCTCGGCGACGACGCCAAGGCGGTTGCCGCCTGGCAGGCGGTCCTCGACGCGTTCGGCGACGAGGTCGAGGCGCTCGGAGCGATGGCGCGAATCCACGAGCGGCGTGAGGAGTGGCGGCAGTTGGCGGAGGTGCTCGACCGGCAGCTCGGCCAGGTGCTCTCGAGCGAGATCGAGCAGCTCACCACGCTCCGGCTCCGGCTCGGGCGCGTGCGCGAGACCAGACTCAGCGACCGTGAGGGTGCGCTCTCCTGTTACCGCGACGTGCTCGAGAGCGATCCGACGCACACCGGCGCACGCGAGGCCCTCGAGGGGCGGCTCGCCGACGCCGAGACCGAGCTCGCAGCAGCCAACCTGCTCGAGCCGGTCTACGAGAAGTTCGAGGCGTGGGAAAAGCTCGTGGCCGCGCTCGAAATTCAGGTCCGTCACGAGGAGGGCATCGAGCGACGCGCCGACCTGCTGTTGCGGATCGGTGACCTCCATGCGCGCCGCCTCGGCGATGCGGTCAGCTCGTTCGAGGCCTACACGCGCTGCTTCCGCGCCGATCCCACTCGCGCTGATGCTCGCGCCGAGCTCGAGCGGCTCGCCGAGTTGCTCGACGACGGCGGGTCGCGCATGGTCGCACTCTATGAGGAAGCGCTGGCGCGCGAGCTCGAGCCACCGGTCGCGTACGAGCTCACCTTCAAGATCGCGCACCACCACGACGAGCGTGGCGACGACCTCGACCGCGCGGCCGACTTTTACCAGCGCGCGCTCGGCATCGACGCCTCCGCGCACAAGGCGATCGACGCGCTCGACCGGCTCTACTCGCGGCTCGGCCGGCACGCTGACCTCATCGAGATCCACCGACGCCGCGCCGACCTCGCCACCGAGCCGGCCCAGCGTGTGGAGTTCCTCTCGCGCATCGCTCGCATCCAAGAGGTCGAGCTCCGAAACACCGTCGAGGCGATCGGGACCTGGCGCGAGGCGCTCGGGCACGACAGCGGCCACCTGCCGTCGCTCGAAGCGCTCGATCGCCTCCACGAGGCGGACGGCCAGTGGGACGACCTCGCCGACATCCTCGGGCGACAGAGCTCGGTGCACAGCGAGAGCGATCGTCCGCGCGGTGCCACGCTCCTCGTCAGGCTCGGCGACCTTCGCGAGCACCGGCTCGGGCAGCGCGCTGCGGCGGTCGACACCTATCGCCAGGCGCTCGAGCTCGACCACAGCAACGACCGTGCAGTCGCAGCGCTCACGAAGTTGCTCGCCGACCCGGAGTACGAGCAGCAGGTCGCGACGATCCTCGAGCCGGTCCATCAGGCTCGCGGCGACTGGCGCCGCCAGGTCGACACCGCCGAGGTGCTCGCCCGCCACGCGTTCGACCCGTCGCGCCGCATCGAGATCCTGCTCCGCATCGGCGAGACGTGGGAGCTCGGTGGCGATGACGCCTCGTGCAGCTTCGATGCGTACGCACGCGCACTCCGCGAGGACGCCGGCGCCAGCGAGACACGCCAGCGGCTCGCGCGGCTCGCGCGGGAGCAGAGTCTCCAGCAGCAGTGGGTCACGCTGCTCGACGAGGTGGCGGCGAGCACGACCGACGAGGCCGTGCGCGCAGGACTGCTGGTCGAGTCCGCTCGGGTTCGGCACCACGATCTTGGCGGCGGCGCCGACGCGGCGCGAGCCTACGAGCGCGTGCTCGAGGTCGAGCCCGGCAACCTCGACGCGATCACGGCGCTGCAGACGATCTACGAGGAGACTGGCGACTTCGAGCGGCTGGTCGACGTGCTGCGTCGCCGTGCCGAGGTCGTCAGCGATCTTGGCGAGCGCAAGCTGCTGTTCCACCGCGTAGCCGAGATCGAGGAAGCGCTGCTCGATCGGCCCGATGGGGCGATCAACGCCTTCCGCGCCGTGCTCGTGTTCGACGACGCAGATGGCGCTTCGCTCGACGCGCTCGAGCGGCTGTTCGTGAAGTCTGGGCGCTGGAGCGACGTGCGCGACATCTACGCGCGCAAGGCCGAGCTCTCGAGCGACCCCGCCGAGAAGAAGCGGATCCTCTTCGTGCTCGGGCAGGTTCACGACCGCGAGCTCGGCGACGTGCCGCGCGCGATCGAGACCTACCAGGCGATCATCAACCTTGATCCCGAGGATGCGGACGCGATCTCGGCGCTCGAGCGGCTGTATGGCACCGCTGGGCGTTCGTTTGATCTCCTCGGCATCCTCGAGCGGCAGCTGCAGCTCTCGACGTCGGCTGCGCTGACCGGCGGGCTCAAGTTCCGCATCGGCCAGCTGTGGGAGACCGAGCTCAAGGACGGCGCGCGCGCGGTGGAGTCTTACCGTGAGGCACTGGCGATCGATCCGGCGAGCGAGCAGGTGCTCGAGGCACTCACGCGCATGATGCGCGGCGAGGCGGAGCCGCTGCTCGCCGCTCGCGTGCTGCAGCCGATCTTCGAGGCGATCGAGGCGCATGAACTCTGCGCCGAGGCGTTTGAGGTCCTCGCCGCTCGCGAGGAGGGGCCGAGCCGCCGCTTGGAGCTCGCGCACCGCGCGGCGGATCTTCACGAGCACGTCCTTGAGCGCCCGGCGGCTGCATTTGCCGTGCTGGCGCGTACGATCGAGGTTGATCCAGCGCACGAAGAGACCGTGGTTCGACTGGAGCGTCTCGTCGACGTCACGCGCGCCTGGGACGATTTGGCCGCGCTGTTCGACCGGCTGCTCCGGCGCGACCTCGACGTCGCCGTGTTGGTCGCGTACTCGGGGCGACTCGGGCGCCTGCTCGACGAGGAACTCGGGCGCCCCGCCGATGCGATCGTCGCCTACCGGCGCGTGCTCGACGCCGACACCCGAGAGCCACGGGCGCGCGCTGCCCTGCCGCGACTCTACGAGGCGACCGAGCGTTGGGACGAACTCTGCGATCACTTCCGCACCGAGGCGCGGCTCGGCGTCTCCGACGAGGAGATCGCAACCGCGCTCTTTGCGCAGGCCGAGGTGGAGCGCCGGCGACGCGGCGACGAGACCGCCGCGCTTGGGCTCTACCTGCAGATCCTCGGCGAGCGGGACCCTGCGCATGCCGGCACCATCCGGTCGCTCGAGGAGCTCTTTGCCGCCGGTGGGCCAAACCAGACCGAGGTCGGCGCGCTGCTCGAGCCGGTCTACCGGGACACGCACGACTCGCCGCGGCTGCACGGGCTGCTCGAGGCGCGGCTCACGCGGATCGAGCTACCGGCCGATCGACAGACGACGCTGCAGGCGCTCGCCGAGCTCGCCGAGCGGGAGCTGCAAGACGCCGCGCTCGCGGGTCGCTGGTGGGCGCAGGCTTTCGCCGAAGATTCGTCGCGGCACTGGGCGTCGGCCCACGCCGAGCGGCTCGCGCGGGTGAGCGGCGCCTGGGACGATCTCGGGGCGACGTACGAGACCATTCTTTCTGGTCGGCTCGACGAGGGCACCAGGCGCACCGTGCAGCTGCTTGCGGGTCGTCTCTACGCCGAGGAACTCGGCGACCTCACGCGGGGCGAGCGGGCCTATCGCGCTGCGCTCGCGATCGAGTCGCACGACGGCGAAGCGCTCGCGGCGCTCGATCGAATCTACGAGCGCGGAGCTAGGTGGCCCGAGTTCGTCGAGGTCCTCGGTCGCCGCATCGCGATCGCGGTCGAGACCGACGACATTATCGCGCTGGAGCTGCGGCTCGGCCGCGTACACGACGAGGCGTTGCTCGACGACGACGCCGCGATCGCTGCCTACGACCGTGTGCTCGAGCACAACGCGGGCAACCGCGAGGCGCTCGAACGTCTCGAGGCGGTCCATGTGCGCCGCACCGACTTTGTCGCGCTGCTGACAGTTTACGAGCGTCTGCTCGACGTCGCGCGCGATGACGCGGAGCTCGCCGAGGTCTATGCACGCATGGCCCGGGTCACGGCCGATGCGCAGGACGACGACGAGCGGGCCGTGGACCTGTGGGGCCGGGTGACCGCACTCCGTGGCGACGATCCGATCGCGCTCGACGGGCTCGGCGAGATCCACGAGCGGCGCGAGGAGTGGGCGGCGCTGGTCGATATTCTCGAGCGTCGTGGCGGTCTCGGCGGCAACGTCAACGGCATGATCGCGAACTACAAGTGGCTGGCGCGGATCCAGCTCGACCGCCTCGGCGCGCACGACGCGTCGGTCGGCGCGTGGATGCGAGCACACGCACTCGACTCGCGCGATCTCGAGTCGCTCGGGGCGCTGGCTTCGCTCCATCGCACCAGCGAGAGCTGGAGTGCACTCGCCGAAACGCTGAGTCGGTCGCTCGAGGCCGCCCGCACGACAGGCGAGCTCTCCGAGGCGGAGTTGATCAACCTCTGGGCCGAGCTTGGCCAGGTCGAAGGGGAGCGACTCGACCACCTGGAGCCGGCGCTGCACGCCTGGCGCACGGTGTCTGAGCTGGCCCCCACCGACTTCCGTGCGCTCGACGCGCTCGAGTCGCTCTACTCACGACATGGACGCTGGACGGAGTGCATCGACACGCTCGAGCGGCGCGCGGCCGTGGTTGAGGATGCTGCGGAGCGCATCGCAACGCTGCTCAAGGTCGGCGCGATCCAGGAGGAGCGTCTCGGCGACACGGCGCGCGCCGTTGCGACCTACGAGGGCGTGCGTGCCGAGGAGCCGGCGAACCTCGACGCCAGCCTTCGGCTCGAGGGGATCCTGCGCGCGCAGAGCGACTGGCAGAAGGTGATCGAGCTCCTGCTCGAGCGCGTCGAGACGCGCACCGACATCCGTGAGCGGATCACGGCGCTACAGCTCGTGTCGGCCGTCTATGAGGAGCACCTCGGCGACGCCGACTCGGCGTTCCTTGTGCTGCAGGAGGCGTTTCGCGAGGACTATTCGGCCGAATCGACGGCGCGCGAGCTTGAGCGGCTCGCGCAGGCATCCGGCCGATGGAACGAGCTGCTCGCCGAGTACTCGCAGGTCGCTCAGAGTCTCGAGGCGGCCGAACCCATGCGGGCAGCTGACCTCTGGGTCAAGATCGCCCGGTGGTACGCCGAGCAGATCCTCATGGATCATGCGATGCACTCGGTCCAGCAGTCGCTGCGCATCGATGCGGCCCATCTCGGCGCGCTCGCGGCGCTTGGCGATTTTCACCGCAGACGTGGCGCGTGGACCGACCTCGTCGAGACCGTGCTGCGCCGCATCGCCGCCGAGACCGACGCGGATCGGCGCGCGGAGCTCCAGCTCTCGCTCGGTGAACTCTACGAGTCGCAGCTCGGCGATGCGCTGCGCGCGATCGAGGCCTATCGCGCCGCGCTCGACGCAGACACCACGGTCGGGCAGGCGGTGGGCGCACTCGAACGTCTCTACCGACGGCTCGAGCAGTGGGAGCCGCTCATCCAGATCCTCTTCCGCAAGTCGGAGGCCACCTCCGATCCCGACGAGCGGGCGCGGCTCGACCTCGAGATCGGCCACCTACTCGAGGACCGCGTCGGCGATCCCTCCAAGGCGATCGCGGCGTTCAAGAACGCGCTCGTGGCCGAGCCTCGCTCGCGCTCGGCGCTGCGCGCGCTCGAGCGGCTCTACGAGCGCGGCCAGGACCACGAGGCCTACCTCGACGTGCTCGATCGACAGCTCGACACCGCGGAGACCGACACCGAGCGACTCGCATCCCTCGCAAAGCTTGCGAAGGCGCAAGAGGAGCGGCTGGCCCGACCGGATCGCGCGATCGACGCCTGGGAGCGGGCGATCCTGCTCGACTCACGCAGCCTGGCGGTGTACGGCGAGCTTGCGCGGCTCTACCGACGCCAGCGTCGGTGGGATGGCCTTATCGACACGCTCCGTCGGCAGCTCCTTGCCGGCACGGACCCGGCCGTGAGCGCAGACCTCTCCTGCCAGCTCGGTCAGATCTACGAGCAGGAACTCACCGACGTCGACCATGCGATCGCGGCGTATGAAGACGCGCTCGGCATGCTCCCGGACGACGCGCGCGCGATGGATGCGCTCGGCCGTCTCTACGAGCGTGCAGGCAAGCCTGAGCGCGCAGTCGAGGTGATGACGCGGCTCGCCGAGAAGACCGAGGTCGTCGCGCTGCGAAGCGATCTGCAGCAGCGGATCGGACGCATCCAGTCGGAGCAGCTCGGTGACGAGAGCGGCGCCGAAGAGCACTACCTTCGCGCGCTGGCGGATAATCCCTCGTCGGGGCCGGCGATGTTGTCGTTGGTCGCGCTCTATCGGCGTCGTGGCGACACGCTCAAGGCGGCGCAGCTCATGGTGCGCGCCGAGACCGTCACGCAGCTGCCGCTCGAGAAGGTGCGCCTGCTCCACGAAGCCGCGACAGCCTGGCACCGCGAGCTTGGCGATGAAGAGCGCGCGATGGAGCTCTACGCTGCGGCGCTCGTGATCGATCCCGAGCATGTCGAAGCGGGCGAGGCGTACGCCGAGCTGCTCTGGGAGCGGAAGCGGTGGGCCGAGCTCGAGCCGCTGCTCGAGATGCTGGTGCGCAAGGCCGCGCACCAGAAGAAGGACGCGCGCAGGATCCTCGAGCTCACGTTCCGCGTGGCGCGTGCCGCCGAGGAGTTGAGCAAGAACGAGAAGGCGCTCAAGTTCTACAAGCAGGCGCACGATCTCGACCCGACCTCGCTCCCTACGCTGAAGGCGCGCGGCAATCTGCTCTACAAGGTCGAGGACTGGGAGGGCGCAGGACGGCTGTACCAGTCGATCCTGGTGCAGCAGCGCGACGTTCAGGACGACGGTGAGGTCGTCGACGTCTACTACCGGCTCGGCCAGGTGCGGGCGCGGCTCGGCGAGAAGAAGAAGGCGCTCAACCTGCTTGAGAAGGCGCTCGAGATCCAGCCGGGGCATCGCCCCTCGCTCGAGGCGCTGGCCGAGATCCATGCGGCTCAGGGCACGTGGGATGCGGTGATCGAGGTCAAGCGGGTGATCGCTGCCGACGCCGACGCGGATGAGCGCTTCAAGATGCTGCTCGAGATCGCCGATCTCGCGCGCGAGAAGATGAAGGACATCGCGCGATCGATCGAGGCGTGTGAAGAGGCGCGTACGATCCGGCCCGAGGATCACCGCCTGATGCACCAGCTGCTCGAGAACTACACCGAGTCCAAGCAGTGGCGGCAGGCGATCGACATCATGCTCCAGTTCGCGGAGCGCGAGACGAATCCCACCGCGCGTGGTCGCTACTTCTATTCGGCGGGCGTCACCAGCCGAGACGAGAACCACGCACCCGACGAGGCGATCGAGCACTTCAACAAGGCGCTCGACGCGTATTTCTCCGCCACAGAGCAGGCCAGCGTCGCCGAGGATCCACGCGTCCTCAAGGCGTTCGAGGCGATCGACAAGCTGCTCACGGCGAAGAAGGACTGGAAGCAGCTCGAGCGCGCCTATCGCAAGATGATCAAGCGCATGCCGATGCGCCCGGGCGACAAGCTGCTCATCATGCTCTGGCACAGCCTTGGAGAGATTTACCGGACGCGGCTCGGTGACCTGAAGGCGGCGACGGCGGCGTTCGAGGTGGCTTCACAGCTCGATGCCGGCAACCAGCAGCGGCACCAAATCCTCGCCGAGCTCTACACCTCGGCGGGACCGGAGCAGGCGGAGAACGCAGCGAAGCAGCACCAGATCCTGCTGCAGTTGGAACCGGGCCGCGTCGACAGCTACAAGGCGCTGCACCGGCTCTACCTCGACTCGCAGAAATATGATCAGGCGTGGTGTGCCGCGAGCGTGCTGGCGGTGCTCAAGAAGGCCGATGTGAACGAGCAGCAGTTCTTCGAGACCTACCGCGTGAAGGGACTGGTCAAGCCGAAGGAGCGGATGACCGAGGAGACTTGGCAGAAGCTCATCCCGCCCGAGCAGAACCGCTATGTGAACGCGATTTTCGGCGTGGTGTGGTACGGCGCGTCGATGATCTCGGCGCGCGCGCACAAGGACTTCGGACTGCGCCGCAAG
This sequence comes from Myxococcales bacterium, assembly GCA_009692535.1. Lineage (GTDB taxonomy): Bacteria > Myxococcota_A > Polyangia > Haliangiales > SHYZ01 > SHYZ01. The sequence goes on along the minus strand of SHYZ01000107.1, from coordinate 4,073 downwards.
GACCGCCGGCCGATCGAGAACGACCAACTGCTGTTCTCGAAGGTGTTCGCCCACCTCGCGAAGACCATGAGCGTGCCGGTGCCCGAGGTCTACCTGCAGCCGGAGCAGCAGGGCGAGATCCTGCTCGCGAACTGTCAGGAGAAGGGCGTGTTGGTCCCCTCGTGTGTCGTGCGCGCCAACCTGCTCCAGGGGCGTCCCGACAAGGAGATCGCGTTTTCGTCGGCGAAGTTCCTCACGTACATGCGGCCGGAGCACTACCTCAAGTACGCGCTGCAGACCAACGTCGAGCTGAAGACGGTCCTGCTGAGCTCGATCGCCATGGTCCAGCCAGGGTTCCCAGTGAAGCCCGACCTCGCTCCGGCGGTCGCGCAGTACCTGCCCGTGCTCCGCTCCAAGCTGCCCCCGCAGCAGCTGGAGCAGCTGATCAAGGTGGTGCAGAAGTTCCTGCAGAACCCGACCGACGTCGACCTGTCCCGTTGGGGCAACGCGGTTGAGTCGACGGCGAATCGCGCGGCGCTTACGTTGACCGGCGATCTCGAGCTCGCGTATCGCATGGTCAAGCAGACCGCCTCACCGACGGCACAGGCGCAGGCCGACGACCTGCTGCTCTTCGCGGTGAGCGAGCCATACTTCGAGGCGCGACGGGCGCTCGGCATCGCGATCGGCTAGACCGGTTCCACTTCGACGCGAGCCTATCGCGGCGCTTGAACGAGCTGGCCGGCCGCGGACTCGGCCAACTCACTCGGCCAACTCACTCGGCCAACTCACTCGGCCAACTCACTCGGCCAACTCACTCCGCGGCGTGACAACTCAGGGGCTGGTGACCTCGGACCACGTCGACGACGCGCGCGTGGCGACGACGTTGAACACCTGGAGGAGGTCCGACTTTCCCTTGAGCGCGACCGGGGGCAGGGCACGCGCGTCGAATTCGTCGCCGGTGGCGGCGAGCGTTGCGGATGACACGATGATGTCGCCGGCCTTGGCGACCGAACAGAGGCGCGAGGCCACGTTCATCGCGTCGCCGATCGCGGTGTACTGCAGCGCTTTGGACGAGCCGATCGCGCCGGTCACGACGATGCCGGAGTTGATCCCGATGCCGATCTGTATCGGCTCCAAGCCGGCGGTGATGCGCGACCGGTTGAACTCGCGGAGTGCGCGCTGCATCTCGATCGCGCAGGCGACCGCCTTGCGTGGCGCGTCGACGAGGTCGATCGGTGCGCCGAACAGCCCGATGATCTCGTCGCCGACGAACTTGTCGAGCGTGCCGTCGTGCTTGAAGAGGATGTCGACCATCACCTCGAAGTACTGGTTGAGCATCCGCACGATCTCTTGCGGATCGGATTTCTCGCTCATGCCGGTGAAGCCGCGGATGTCGGCGAAGAGCATCGTGATCTCGTGCAGCCGGCCGCCGCGCTCGATCGTGAGCTCACCTGACATGACCTGCTCCACGACCTTGGGCGGGATGAGCCGCTGAAACTGCGCGCGGGTGTGGGCCTCGACCTCGATCTTCTTTGCGAGCCGCGCGTTCTCGATCGCGACCGCGGCCTGCGCGGCGATGCCGGTGAAGACCTGCAGGTCCTTTTCGGTGAAGGCGTTGGTCGCGATCTGGGAGTCGAGGTGCATCAGGCCGAGCAGCTCCTCACCGACGAGGAGCGGCACGGTCATCGTCGACCGGATGCCCTGCATGATGATGGAGTGGGCGCCGGAGAAGCGCTCGTCCATGCTCGCGTCGGACGAGAGCACGGCCGCGCGTTGCGAGATGACCTCGCCGATCACGGTGCGCGATAGGACGATGCTGTCGTCCCTGCCGTCCTTTTGCTTCATGTAGCGCGGCACGTACTCGCCGTGCGTGTCCCGCATGAGGATCACGCCGCGGTCGGCGCCGAGGAGCTGGAGCGACTTGTCGATGATCTTGGGCAACAACTTGTCGAGATCGAGCTCGGTGCCGATGCTGCGTGCCAACTCGAGGCCGAGGCGGAGCTTCTCGTAGTCGCGGCGGAGGTGGGCGACGTCGGTGATCTCGCGCTCAGGAAGGAAGTCGCGCGTATCGTTCGCCGCGATCCGTTGCTGGATGTAGCTCTCGGCGATGCCGGGCGCGATCGTGACGCGACCGATCTGCTCGGGCCGGTCCGCGCCGACAAACGCGAGGCGCGTGCCGCCCATCGAGATTTCGTCGCCGTCGGTGAGGAGTCGCTCGCCGACCCGGTCGCCACCGACGTAGGTGCCGTTGAGTGAGCCGAGGTCGCGCAGCAGGAACCGCCCGTCGGGCATGCGCTGGATCTGCGCGTGCTCCTTGGAGATGATCCGGTCGAGGATCTGGATCGTGTTGTCGGGATGGCGGCCGATCGTGTTGAAGGCCGACAGCTCGAACTCCTGCTGGTCCGGACTGGTGAGGTGGAGAATCTTGGCCATTAGCGTCGTCGCACGAACGCTCGACGACACCATGTTATCGACGGGCGGGCACGAGTGTAAAGGGTCGCGTGGGCGCCCCGCTACTCGTCGTCCCAAGCGCCCGAGATCGCGCTCCGACGGTCGAACTCGAGCCGCGTCGTGCGCGTTACGAACGGGTGCCGCACGACGACGGTGTAGTGGGCCTGGATGTCGCGATAGTTCGGGCCGAACCGGATGATGAGCCCGTGCCCACCGGCGTCGACCGCCTCGGGGAACAGGTCGAGTCGCGCAAGCCGACGCCGAACGAGGTCGTGTACGTCGGAGGAGATCCTGCGGGTCGCCTCGGAGTTCAGGCGGCCGCGCAGCTTGAGCGCCCGGTTCGCGGCGTCGTCGAGCACTGAGTCCACCTTGAAGCGCTGGTAGTAGACCGGGAGGAACTTCCAGCTGCCGTAGGCGATCGCGGCAAGCCCGAGATAGACGAGCACCGAGAAGAGGTTGAGCGTCCGCGGACTCTGGTAGCGGATCGGCGCATCAGGTGCTCTCGTCGCGCCGCGGGGCATCGGTGGAAGCTACGCTACCGGTGCGCCAAGTGCTCCGCAAGCAGGCGAGCCCGATGACCGCCTCGACGGCGATGACGCCGAAGTGGAAGGAGAGGCTGTAGGCGAGCACGGTCGCGCGGCGCATGGCGTCGTCGCCGGGCGCGAACGATGAGAAGAGCAGCACGGCGGTGGCCTGCGCGGTGCCGATGCCCGACGGGCTGATCGGCAGGTGGCCGATCACGAAGACCACCGGCAGCAGCGCGAGCGCAGCGGCGGGCGGCGTGTGGATGCCGAAGAGTCGCATCATCGCGAAGTGCCCGGCGACGAGGACCGCGAGGTGGGGCAGGCGCGCCGCCGCGATCGCGAGGTTGCCGACGATGCCGGCGTCAAAGAGCGGGCGGAGCAGGTCGCGACGGGCGAGGAAGCCTGGGCGCAGCCAGACCACGGCGAGGTAGGCGGGGAGCACCGCGGCGAGCGCGAGTACCAGCGTGCGGATTGCGGGCGGGGCGTGGCTGGCACCGCCGACAGCGAGTCCGAGCGCCGCGCACCCCGCGATGAGCAGCGCGTTGACGCCCATCGAGAGGATGATCGCGCCCGCTGCACGGAGCGCGGGGATGCCGTGGCGTTCGTGGAGCAGGTAGACCATGCCGCCCTGTCCTGCGCCGTAGTGGAGGATCGCAAAGAGGTAGGTGGACGCGCGCAGCCGGACCGCGTCGATGTAGCGGAGCGGGTAGGCGGGCAGGGCGCGGCGGAAGGTGACGAAGCTCGCCGCGGAATCGACCACGAGCGAGCAGGCGACGTAGGTGACGCACGCGCCGAGGAAGACCGGCAGCGAGACGCGCGCGAGCGCGGCGCCAAGGTCGGCGAGCGGGACGCGCGAGAAGAGCCACGCGAGCAGCCCGGCGGCGATGATCCAAGGCGCGAGCACACCGAGCTTGCGCTTGACACTCACGGACTCGGGCTGTATCACTCCGCGCGCCTCTGCGAAAGTGGCGGAACTGGTAGACGCGCAGGTCTCAGAAGCCTGTGGGTAACACCGTGGGGGTTCGAGTCCCCCCTTTCGCACCGAGTTGGTTCTGCCGTGAGCGCCTCGCTCGCATGGGCGGAGCCGTGGGGGATGCGCTGGCCGCGAGGCGAGGCGGT
>SHYZ01000106.1 GCA_009692535.1 Myxococcales bacterium | reverse complement strand
GGCGGTGCGGACATTGCGCGCGCGGCAGAGGTTCTCGATCGCCGTGACGAGATCCTGGCCGCGCTGCAGCACACCTACGATGCGTCGGCCTCGCCGCGACTCGACCGCGAGGACCGGTTCGGATGACATCGCGGCACTCTACCAGAAGCGCGCGCGCGGGCTGACCACGGCGCGGGCCGCGGTCGCTTTAGTGTGCGCCGGCCACCAGCGTTGCGAGATCTTCGGGCGAGAGCGACGCTTCGCTCGTGACCCACCGGCGACCGGCGTGCGCGACGACATGCACCGTGCCGAAGCGCGGCAGGTGTGCTTCGAACGTTCGGCCGTCGTCGCCGAACGGACGGGCCTCGGCCTCGAAGCGCTTGCGGTCGAGCGGGCGGCCGTCGATGAACACCTCGGAGAGGAACGCGAGCGGCGCGATGAAGCCGGTCTCGCCGTGATGGAGCCGATCCTTCTGGAGACCGGACAGCAGGTCGCCAGGACGGATGAGGTCGCCGGAGCGCCGCCCGAGCAGGGTCACGGCTTCGAGGTCGAACCGCTCGGCGGGCAGTCGAAGGATGGTGCGGTCGGCCAAGTCGATGGCGTGGATCGGCGGCAGGATGATCTCGGCGACCGGCTCGACCTCTGGTGCGGGCGTCGCTTCGATGAGTGGGGCCAAAGTGGCCTCGACGACCGGGGCCGGAGTGAGCTCGGCTGGCGGCGCACCGGCCGAGACCCGCGCGCCGGGGATGCGTGCGAAGAGCTCGACGGCTGCGAGTCGGGTCTCGAGTTCGACGCCCTTGCGCACGTCCCAGCTGCCGTCGCGGTCCGAGAGCACCTCGACGACCAGCAGCTTCCCACCTTCGCCGTGCCGCGAGAGCCGGTCAGGCGCGATGCGTGCGATCACGTCGGCGTCGTCGAGCTCGTCGAGACGGCGGCCGTACGAACCGAGCTTCTCTTCGAACTCGCGCTGCGTGAGCGGGGTCGCGCGGCGCCGGCCTTCGAGGTCGCGGGTGGGATCGTACGCCCAGCCGAGCAGCATCAGCCCGCGCAGGTCACGCACCGAGCGCACGGCGATCGCGGCGTCGCCGAAACTCGCGAACGCACCGAGGCGGCCGAAACGCGCGCCGAGCAGCTCGACCAGCGCGACCAGCCGCGCGACATCGGGGCGAAGATCGCGCGCGACGATCGACTCGGTGCGCGGTGACGCGCGCAACGGTCCGCTCGCCTGGTCGACGAAGAGCAGGCGTCGCTCGCCGGCGCGGCGCAGCGGCAGCGTCGGGGAAACATCGGTCTCGTACTGCGGGACGTCGTGGTCGACGTCGAGCACCGCGAAGCCGGCCGAGGCTTCGGCGCCGCCGAGCGCCTCGATCAGCGCCGCTTCGTTGGGCTGTGCGTCGGCCGGGAGGACGAGATCGATGAACGCACAGTCGACGAGCGATTGCATGGGGCGCGCATCTTACCCGAATGGCGCTCGGGATCCGTGGTCGCGTTCCGGTGGTCGGCTGTGGGCTTGCTCCGTCTTCTCAGACACGTTTCAGACCCGTTCGGAGCGGTGGATTCGATCGCGATGATGATGGAGGACGTGACGAAGCAGCGGCGGGTACGGCGGCGGTTCACGGCCGAGTTCAAGGCAGGCGCGGTCGGACCCGCAAGCGTAGCAACCCCCGCCGCGATCATCAGCCCGAGCGTGACCGGGAACGTTTCGGACTGCCAAGTTTCAAGAGGACCGCCCTCGGTTGCCGTCGGTAGCGCCACGCGTGGGCGACAGCGGCCCGGCCGCGATAGCACCTGATTTGGCACCTGTGCGCTGTTCGATCTTGGACCCTCTGCGCACGGTCGGCGCATGGCGCGGGCCCCTGCCGGCAACGGGTGCGCGGCCGGTAATCCGTGAAACCGAGCTAGAGGAGCCCGCTGCTCCGCCTGAGTGTCCACTCCGCCATCAGCAGCCCGAGCGTGAGGAGCAGGATCATCGGCTCGCTCCAGAGCTCGATCTCGAGTCGGCGGTCGACGCGAACTACACGGAGCGGGGCAAACGGCAGGTCGAGTGGCAGCGAGCTGGCCGCGCCGAGGAACTGCCCGGCGGTCGCGCTCGAGATCTGTCGCAGCAACGCGTCGTCGGCGGCGGGGCGGGAAAGCTCGGCGCTCTCGGCGCGGACGAGGAAGAGGGCCGTCGCCGAGATTGCGTGTCCCGCGAGGTCTGCGCGTGCGACTGCACGGTAGGCACCCGGCGCGAGTGTCGGCGGCGCGGCGTGCGCGTGTCCGTCGGCGTCGAGCGTGAGCTTCGCGCGCCAGGTCGGCGGCGTGTCGGCGGTGGCGAGGCCGAGCTCGACGTCGACGGTGGCGCCGGCTGCCGGGAGGTAATCGGCGCCGTAGAGCCGTGCAGCGAGCGTGATCGGCACGCCCGGGTCGTACGCGGTGTGGTCCGGCTCGAGACGAAGGTGATCGAGATCGGGGTCGCGGATGAGCCAGCGGAGCGCACGGTCCCAGAAGGTGGCGTGCGCGCGTCCGTCGTCGCCCTCGCGTCCCGCGGCGACGAGGCCCCATCGCCACGTGGAGTCGGTGAGCACCGCGAGCGTGCGCCCGGCGCCGTGGTCGCGGGTCGCCATCACCGGCATCGGCAGCCCGGCACGCGTGCGCAGCGTCGGATGCTCGAGCAGCACCTGAGCACCGGGCCCGGGGCCGGCGACGAGGTTCTGGCCTTCGAGCGGCGGCAGGCTGGCGAGGCGCGCGAGGTTTTCGCGCGGATCGAGGCGGAAGGCGAGGATCGGGTGGCGCTGTCCGAGCGCGGGGACCACCGGGTGAAACTCGCTGGTCGAGGTGATGGCGGCCGCGGGGCCGTCGGGGAGCAGCGTAACCGGCAGCAGCGCGGCGAGCGGCGTGCCGGCGTAGCCACCCGACGAGAAGGCGAGGTCCCCGCCGACCACGGCGAGTCCGCCGCCGCCGACGACGAAGCGTGCGAGCTGATCGAGGTAGGGCGCGATCCCGTACGGTCCCGGCTCGAAGTTCATCATCACGACCACGTCGAACGAGCCGAGTTCCTGCCCGAACAGCTCGTCGGTCGGGAAGGGGATGAGCGACATCTCCTCGGGCGGAACCAATTGAATGTCGTCGGGCGTGCGCAGGATGAAGAACGAGACCAGGTCGACGTTCGGGTCGGACTCGAGCGCACCGCGGAGTGCGCGCACGTCCCACGACGGGCGGCCGGCGATTTGCAGCACACGGAGCCGGTCGCGCGTCACACGGACGACGGCGAGCCGTGCGTTGTTGGTCGCGATCGCCTCGCCTGCGAGGAGCGGGACCGAGACCTCGAGCACCTGCTGGCCGACGCGCTCGGGCACGACCTCGAAGGTGACGCGCGCTGACTCGCGATTGCCGCCGACGGTGACGCGGGTCTCACGCACCACGACGCCATCGCGGCGCAGCGTGACCGGAACCTCCTGGGTCGGAAGCCCGGTCGCTGTAATCGTTGCTTCGACGGTCTGAACGGTGCGCGCGAACGCGAGCTCGTCGACGTCGAGGCGGGCGACCGCGAGGTCCCTGAGCGTGCCCTCGGCGGCGAACAGCGTGTGCACCTGCGCGTCGAGGCCGGTAAGGAGCTCGGTCGTCGCCGCGCCGGCCGCGTCCTCGGCGAGCTTGCCAGTGGCGATGCCGTCGGAGAGCACGACGATGCCGGCGAGCTCGTGCGCCTCATAGCGCGCGCGCAGGCTCTGGAGCGCTTCGCCGAGCAGGGTTGCATCGCCGCGCGCTGGACGTGACAGCGCGAGCTCGGTCTCCGACACAGGGAGCAGCCCGTCGGAGAAGGTGAAGAAATCGACGCGCCGGGTTGTGCGCCAGGCGGCGAACGCCGCCTGGGACGCGCGAATCGCCGCCGCGGCGCGGTCGGCGCGCGTGGGGCCGCCGGTGGTCTCGGCGATCGACATCGAGCGCGAGTCGTCGACCAGCACGGCGATCCGATTCGGTTCGCGCGCGACCTGCCGCACCTCGAGCGCGGGCGCGAGGAAGAGCACCAGCGCGCCGCAGCACGCGCCGCCGCGCAGCAGCAGCAGCGTCGCGCGTCGAACCGGGCGCCGCTCACGCGCGGTGTCACGCAGCGCGAGCAGCAGCACCGCCGCCGCCGCCGCGATGCCGGCGGCGCGGGCGCTGCGGCTCCACGGCGACTCGAGCACCCAACGCCAGTCGTTCCACGCGGTCTCCGTAGGGAGCGTCGCCGCGATCGCGCGCGCCAGCAGTTGCTCGGCGACTAGCGCGAGGAGCGCGAGTCCACCGAGCGCGACACCGACGGCGACTGGGCCCACGGCGCGTCGACGCCATGCGATCCCACAGGCGAGCGCTGCCGTGACTGCCACGCCGGCGAGGACAAGTCGCACGCCGCGATCGAAGAGCTCGAGCTCCACTTACGGCACCTTCCAGCGTCGGCGTTTGAGCAGAAACGGGACGTGGACTTGATCGGTCTTGTAGTCGAGGCAGAGCGCGACCATCGCGAGGTTGATCCCAAGGCGGAACGCGAGCTCGCGCTGCCGCTCACCACCGGGGTGACACTCATGCTCCCACGCGCCGAAGTCGTCTCGCGCCCACGCGCCGCCGAGATCGTTCTGCGTGTGGACCGCGACCACCCGTCCGTCGTGCTCGATCGCCTCGAGCTCGGGCGAGAGCGCGAGCCGTCCAGTCGGTGCCTCGACCAGATAGAAGGACTGGAAGATGACGTGGTCGGCTGGCAGCGGCGCGAGCGGTGCGGCGCCGGTGGGCGCGGCGGCAGCGAGTAGCGCGCGGGCCGAGGTGTCAAACGGGCCGCCGATGCGCCCCTCCGCCGAGTCGACGAGCAGCAAGCCGCCGAGCGCGAGGTAGCGGCGCAGGCGCTCGAGTTCTCTTGGCGGCGGCAGTGGAAAGGCGCGGTCGCCGGCGAGATAGAGCAGCGGGTGGTGAAACAGCGTGTCGTCGCCAAGGCGCAGTTCGACGCGCTCGAGGCCGACGTCGATCGAGGTGCGCTTGTCGATCTCCCAGAGCAGCCGGGCGAGAGCGCGCGGTCGCGGCGAGGGGCCGAGGCCGGGCAGGCGCAACTCGGCGATCCGGAAGCGCGAACTCTCGCCGAGCGCACGCGCGTTCCTCGTCGGGCGGAGCAGCGCGGCCGCACCGAGGCCGAGCAGGAGGCCACGGCGTGTGGGCGACATCAAAGGCGATGATAGCCCGCTCACGACGCCACGGTGCGGCGTGTGTGGTATGAAATCGCCGCCATGGTCGACGGGCGGCGGATTTGTGTAACGGGTGGCGCGGGCTTCATCGGCACGCACTTGGTGGAGCGGCTGTTGCCGAAGAACCGCGTCGTGGTGCTCGATAACTTCCATCGCGACGCGCTCACGGCGGCGGGGCTCTCCGCGCACCCGGGCCTCGAGGTCGTGCGCGGCGACGTGACCGATCCCAAGGTGGTGCTCGACGCCGTGGCGGGCTGCGATGCGGTGGTCCACCTCGCATCGATCGCCGGCGTCGACACGGTGCTCAAGAACCCCGTGCTCACGATGCAGGTGAGCCTGTTCGGTACCTCCAACGCGCTCGAGGCCGCACGCGCGGCGGGGACGGTGCGCCGCTTCATCGACTTCTCCACGAGCGAGGTCTTTGGCCGCTACGCCTACCACGTCACCGAGTTCGACGCGACGACGCTTGGCGCCGTCGGTGAGGCGCGCTGGACCTACGCGGTCGCGAAGCTCGCCACCGAGCACCTCGCGCTGAACTACCAAAAGCAGTACGGGCTGCCGACCTGCTCGATCCGCCCGTTCAACATCTACGGTCCGCGCCAGGTGGGCGAGGGTGCGGTGCACCATTTCATCCTGCGCGCACTCAAGGGCGAGCCGCTGCAGATCCATCGCGACGGCGCGCAGATTCGCGCATGGTGCTACGTCGACGACATCATCGACGGCATCCTGCTCGCGCTCGAGAACGAGAACGCCGTCGGGAACTCCTTTAACATCGGCAACCCGCGGTCGACCGTCACCATCTACAACCTCGCCCGTGAGATCATCCGCCTCTCGTCGTCGTCGTCGCGGATCGAGTTCATCGAGTGGCCGCACGTCGACGTGGAGATCCGCGTGCCGGCGATCGACAAGGCGAAGAAGCTCCTCGGCTATGAGGCGAAGGTCGACCTCGAAGAGGGACTGCTGCGCACGATCCACTGGTACCGCCGGCACTTGGGATGAGCTTCCTGCCGCTGGCCCGCCCGACGATCGGCGATGCTGAGCTGGAAGGTCAGGCGCGTGCGCTCCGCTCGGGGCGGTTGGTGCTCGGGCCGGAGAACGAGGCGTTCGAGGCGGAACTCTGCCGTATCACCGGCGCGGCGCATGCGGTCGCGGTGTCGAGCGGCACGGCGGCGCTCGTGGCCGCGCTGCGTGCGCTCGAGCTGCCGCCGGGGAGCGAGGTGCTGGTCCCGGCTTTCACCTTCCCGGCGCCGGCGCACGCGGTGGTCTCGCTTGGGCTCGACGTGGTGCCGGTCGATGTCGCCCCCGACACCTGGAACCTCGATGCGACGTCGGTCGCGCGCGCCATCGGGCCGCGCACGCGGGGCGTCATCGTGGTCGATCAATTTGGCGTGCCGGTGGACGTGGTCGCGCTCGGCCTGCCGTCTGAAGTGCGCGTCGTCGAGGACGCCGCGTGCGCACTCGGTGCCGAGCTGGGCGGCATCGCGTCGGGGCGTGCTGGCGCGCTCGGCTGCCTGAGCTTTCACCCGCGCAAGATCGTGACGACGGGGGAGGGCGGTGCAGTGCTCACCGACGACGCCGCGCTCGCGGCACAGGTGCGCGCGATCCGTCACCACGGGCAGTCCGCGCCGGGCGAGTTCGTGCTGGCGGGACTCAACCTGCGGCTCGGCGAGGCCGCCGCTGCGGTGGGGCGTGCGCAGCTCGCGCGGCTCCCCGAGCTCCTTGAGCATCGCGCGCTGCTCGCTGCGGCGTATGTGGCCGCGCTCGCAGCGGCTGGGCTCGCTGAGCGGGCGCCGGTGCAGGCAGCGCCGCCAGGTGCGCGGCGTGCGTGGCAGACCTTCGCGCTGCTGCTCCCCGAAAAGCCGACGCGCGCCGAGGTGATCGACCGGTTGCGCGCGCACGGGATCGAGGCCGGCCCGGCGACCTACGCGCTCCACCGCATCGGTTCCTTCGCCAAGCGGCCGCGTTTCGACGCCGCCACGCTCCCCGTCGCCGACCGACTGCACGACCGCTCGCTCGCGCTGCCGCTGTTTTTCGGCATGACCGAGTCGGACGTCACTCGCGTCGTCGCCGAGCTCGCAGCGGTGCTTGCATGAGCGCGGCGATCGTCATCGAGGGCCTCACCAAGCGCTACCGCGCCGGCCTGCGGATGCGCACGGTCAACGCGGTCGCCTCGGCGTCGTTCGAGGTGAAGCGCGGCGAGGTGTTCGGTTTCGTCGGCCCGAACGGCGCGGGGAAGACCACGACGATCCGCGCGATCCTCGGGCTCATCCGCCCGACCTCCGGCAGCATCACCGTGCTCGGAACGCGCATGCCGGACCGCGCGGTGCGGGCAAAGATCGGCTTTCTCCCCGAGTCGCCCTACTTCTACGACTACCTGAGCGCGCGTGAGCTCGTCGACCTCGCCGGGCGCCTGGCCGGCCTCGGTCGCGCCGAGCGTCGGCGTCGCGGCGACGTGCTGCTCGAGCGCGTCGGACTCGCGCGCGATGCGGATCGTCCGATGCGAAAGTACTCCAAGGGGATGCTGCAGCGCGCCGGCCTCGCGCAGGCGCTGGTGCACGAACCGGAGGTCGTGATCCTCGACGAGCCGATGAGCGGCCTCGATCCGGTCGGCCGCAAAGACGTGCGCGATATCATCCTCGAGTTGCGCGACGCCGGCCGCACCGTCTTCTTCTCCACGCACATCATTCCCGACGTCGAGGCGATCTGCGATCGCGTTGGCTTCATCGTCGGCGGGCGCGTGGTCGACGTCGGTCCGGTCGCGGATCTCCTCGGCGCGAAGGTGCTCGGCACCGACGTGGTGCTGCGCGCTGACGACGCCGCACTCGCCGCGCTGCCACTCACCGGCGAGCGCACGCGCCGCGTTGGCGACCTCGTCACGGTCGCGCTCGGCGCGGACGCCGACGTGGGGGGATTTCTCCGCGTGGCCGCCGCCCAGACGATGATCGTGTCGGTGACGCCGCGCAAAGAATCGCTCGAGGAGTTGTTCCTGCGCTGGACCACGAGCGAGGAGAAGTCGGCATGACGCCCCTCGCTGCGCGCGCCACCGCCTCCTGCCTCCGCGTCTATGCGGTGGGGCTCAACACGTTTCGCGAGGCGATCCGGAACAAGGTGCTGTACGGCATCCTCGCCGTCGTCGTCGGCGTGAATCTGTTCGCGCTCGTGCTCGGCGAGATGTCGCTCTCCGAAGAGGCGCGCGTCGCTCGCGACGTCGGGCTCGCCGGCGTCTCCCTGTTCGGCGCGATCACCGCGATCGTGCTCGGCGTGTCGTTGCTCCACACCGAGGTGCAAAAGCGCACCATCCACGCGATGATCGCCAAGCCGCTCGGTCGGCCGGAGTTCGTCGTCGGCAAGTACCTCGGCATGGCCGCGACGCTGACCCTGCTCGTCGCGTGTTTTGCCGTCGCGCTCGCCGGGCTGCTCCACCTGCAGGGCGTGCCGTTTGCCGGCGCGGTGGTGAAGGCGGTGGTGCTCGGCTGGCTCGAGGTGCTGGTGGTCGCCGGCATCGCGGTGCTCTTCTCGGCGTTCTCGACGCCGTTCCTGTCGGGCATCTTCACGCTCGCGATCTTCTTCATCGGCCGCGTCACACCCGAGCTTCGACACGCCGCAGCCCGCGCGCGTGACGAGTGGATTCGCCGCGTCGCCGAGGGGGCGCTCGCGATCCTGCCCGACCTCGATGTCTTCGCGATCTCGGGCGGCGAGCACCAGGGCGTGCCGGTGTCGGTCCACGCCGACTTCGTCCCGTGGTCCTACGTCGGGGACGCCGCGGTCTATGCAGGCGCGTGGATCGTGCTGCTGCTCATCGGCGCCGCGCTGGTCTTTTCTCGGCGGGACTTTACCTGATGCCGACGCCGACGCCGACGCCGACGCCGATGCCGCCGCCGATGCCGGCGCCGATGCTGCTGCGTCGCAAGCTCGCGTGGGCCCTCGTGGCGCTGCTCTTTTGCACCGGCGTGGTGCTGGTGCGTGTGCTCTGGGACGGCGCTGCGGCGCTCGCCGAGGGAGATCGCGCGATCGCCGCGGGCGACACCGACGAAGCGATCGCCCGCTGGCGTCGTGCGGCGCGTTGGTACGCACCAGGGGCACCGCACGTCGCGCGCGCTTACGATCGACTCGAGGCGCTCGCGACTGAGGCTGAGCGCGCCGCCGGCACGGTCGGCCCGACGTCCGGCAAGGATGCCGGCACCGCCCTCGCGGCCTGGACCGCCGTGCGCTCGTCGGCGCTCGCGACCCGCTGGCTCACGATCCCGCACGCCGACCGCCTCGCGCGTGCGAACCAGCGCATCGCCGCGCTCATGGCCGCGCGTGAAGATGGCGCTCGGTCGATCGGCGCCGACCCCGAGACGCGGCGGGTCTGGCATCTCGCGCTGCTCACCCGCGATCGCGCTCCCTCCGTGCCGTTCACGCTGCTCGCGCTCGCCGGCTTTGCACTCTGGGTCGGCGGCGCCGCGCTCTTTGCATGGCGCGGACTCGACGACGAGGACCGGCTCGACCGTCGCTTCGCCGCGCTCGCGGGTGTGATCGTTGCGGTCGGCCTCGTGCTCTGGATGCTCGGTCTCCACTTCGCGTGATGCGCTCGGCGACGGATGAACGCTGTGACTCACGGGCGGGGCTGCGCTAGCCTCCACGCCATGGCGGTCCGGCGGCTCTACATCGTGGGGAGTGGCGAGACAGCGGAGCGGCTCGCTGAGCTCGGCGGCGCGTTGGCGTACGACGAGGTGCACCTCCGCAATGACCTGCCCGACCTGATCGACCCCGATGCGCATGTCGTGATCGCCGAGGACGACGTGACGCGTGGGCGGGCGCTGATGCTCGAGCTCGCGCGCGCCGCGGTGCTCCCGACCTACGCCGCGTACGCCGCGCCCCATCGTGAGGGGTGGAAGATGCTCCTCGCGCTCGCGGCGAGTGGAATTCCCAAGGAGCGGCTCGATGCGATCGCCGCGCCCGCCGGGGTCGCGGTCGGCGCGGAGACGCCCGCCGAGGTCGCGATCGCGACTGCCGCCGAGCTGGTGGCGCTGCGCCGGGAGCTGCCGCGGCCGTCGGCTGGCCTGCCGGTCGCGGGCGCGCTGCGGGGCGCGTCGCGACGGGCGCGCGTGGTGAGCAGGCGACGACGAACCGATGGGTCTCCGACGAGAGACAGGGGGGGCGACAAATGTTGACCGCGAACGATCGGGACTCCATTGCACGCGTGCCGGTGTTCGCCGCGCTCTCGCCGGCGGCGATGGCGCTCGTGGGCCGGTTGGCCAGGCGGCTCGAGCTTGACGGCCCGACGACGATCTTCGAGGAGGGAGCGCCGGCGCGCGAGATGGTGATCGTGCTCGAGGGGGAACTCGAGGTCCGCAAGCGCGGGCGCAACGGAGGTGAAGCGGTGCTCGCGGTGCTGCGTCCGGGCGACGTGGCGGGAGAGATGTCGCTGATCGACATCCAGCCGCGCTCGGCGGCGGTGCGGTCGCTCGGCAAGGCCGCGCTGGTGGTGCTCGAACATGGGGATCTGGCCACGCTCTACCGCGAGGATCCCGCCGCGTACACGGTGCTGGTGCTGAACATTGCGCGTGAGATCAGCCGGCGCTTGCGGCGGGTAGATCTGTTGCTCGCCGACGTCCTGCTCGACCTGCAGGATGTCTGGACTGACGCGCTCGCCGGCGTCGGTGGTGGCAAGGTTGCCTGACGCGCGGACTGCGGCGGGCCTGGCCTTCGAGGTTCGTCCGCTGGTTCGTGAACAGGCCGCTGCCGCCGCCGCGCTGATCACGACTGCGGCCGAGCGCGATGGCACTGCCTCGGCATGGAGCTCGCCCGAGCACGCGGTCGTCGAGGCGGCCGCGCTCGTGGCGGGTGAGCCCGAGGGCGCGGTCGGGGTCTTTAGCGACGGCGTGCTGGTTGGTGTTGGCTGGGCGCGGCTGCGCGGCGAGGCGGCGACGCTCGGCCCGTTTGCCGTGCGCCACCGCGGCGAGGGGGCCGGGGGCGTGCTGCTCGACGCGCTGCTCGCGCGCGCCGACGAGTGGGGCGCGTTGGCGGTGCGCGCGCACGTGCCGGCGACGGCAACGGCGGCGCTAGGCCTGCTCGCCGCGCGGGGATTCGTCGTGGTCGACACCACCGCATCGATCGAGCGCGCCGCCAACGCCGGTGCGTCGCGCCTCGACGCCGCACGCGGCCTCGAGGTGGCCGCGGTGCGCGCGGCCGAGCTGCCGGAGTTGGCCGCGCTCGACGAGCGGGTCACTGGACTCTCGCGCGAGGAGGATTTGCGGCGCTCGGTTGCGATCGTGGCGCGGCGGCGGGGCGCGATGGTCGGGTACCTCGGCGCCCATGGCGCTCACTTGGGGCCGGCGCTGGCACTCGACGCGGCCGATCTCGCCGTGCTCATCGCGCGCGCACTCGCAGGCGCGGGTAGTGGAGCTGGCCTAGCCGTGTTGTCGACGGAGACGGTCCGCGCTCGCGTGTCGCTGACCGCACCGGGTGCGCTGCTCGCCGCGCTCGGCCTCGGCTTCCGCGTCACCGCGAGCGGCCTGGTGCTCTCGCGCGGACCGGGGCAGCCGATCCGCGCGGCGCAGCTCTATGCGACCCGCCCCGAAGTGGTGTAGCCGCGCCAGGAACAGGATGCGGCGCGGGTCCACATTGGCGCTGTCGCTCGCAGCGCACGCGGCCGCGCTCGCGGGTCTGCTCATGCTCGCGCCGGCGGACTCGCGTATTTTGTCGCCGCCGTCGACGGTGAGTTTTCAGCTCGAGCTTCCGGCAGCGTCGGCCGCAGGTTTGGCGGCACCTCCGGCTACGCAAGCAGCGAAGGCCCCCGCCGCGCGCCCGTTCGCAGCCGCGCCGACGAGGACGATCCCGGTGCCCGTGCCCGCACCGCAGTCGCTCGATCCGTTCTGGGTGCCGGGCACGCCACCTCCGGTGTTCGCAAGCGCAGCGCTGGTCCTCGCGAGCGCTGCCGTGCCGCAGCTCGGGGAAGCCTTGGCGGAGTCGCCGCACGGCGCAGCCACCGCCCGCGAGCCCGCGGAGTTTGCCACTGCAGCCGGTCGCTCGAGGGTCGACGCCGAGGCGGTGCGTTGGGCGGTCGACGCTGAGGCGGTGCGTCGGGCGGTCGACGCTGCCGCGCTCTACCCGGAGTTCGCTCGCCGACGCGGACTCGAGGGCGCCGTCCGGGTCCGCTTCCAGATCCTCGTCGGTGGCGCACTGTCGGACCTCACCGTGATCGAGTCGGCGGGGACGCTGCTCGACCGCGCTGCGCTCGCGGCGGTGAAGGCGGCCGCGCCGTTCATTTCGCCGCCCGGGTGGGTCGTGGTGCCGGTCGTCTTTCGCCTCGACGCTGCGCCTAAAGCTGCGCCTAAAGCTGCGCCTAAAGCTGCGCCATGACATGCCCCAGACCGCGTGCTATATGAACCGCCACTTCGCGCCACCGACGGCGCACGGGTAGACCATGGACGTCCGCTGCGAGCGCTGCGACACCGAGTACGAGCTCGAGGAGTCGAAGGTGCCCGCCGCCGGGGTAACGGTGAAGTGCGCGTCGTGCGGCAATCTGTTCCGCGTTCGCCGCAAGAACGCGCCAGGGACGGTGCCGCCGGTGCGTGCGGTGGCGGTGCCGCCGCCACTGCCGGTGGCCCCACCGGCAGTGCAAGATGAGGGTGGCCCGCCGACGGTGCCGGATGAGCCGCGCGACTGGATGGTGCGCTCGCCCGACGGTGAGATTCGCCGCTTCCGTGAGTTCACCACGCTGCAGCGCTGGATCGTCGAGCGCAAGGTGACGCGGGTCTGGCGCGTGTCGCGTTCAGGCGAGGCGTGGAAGGCGCTCGGTGAGATCGCCGAGCTCGCCCCGTTCTTCGAGGTGGTCGATGCCGCCGCTGCGGTCCGGTCGGTGCCGTCGGCTGCCGACCGCACGGCTCCCGCGCCGTACCTTGAAGGTGCGGCGCCGGTATTGGTACGCGGGCGCAGCTCGGGGACGGTGCCGGTCGCGTCCGGCAGTCGCAAGCCGCAGGCCGAGGTCTCGGCGCCTTGGACGCTCAACGGCGCGAACATCGAGGTCGCGTCGGTCGATGCGGATCCAGGCTGGACCCAGCGTGCTGAGGGCGGCGCCCACGACGACGGCGTGCCGAGCGACGACGGCGTGTCGATCGACGACGCGACCAGCGCGCAGCAATCGCGGCGTGTGGTGTTGGCCGACGACGACATCGTCGCTGGTACGCACCGCTCGCCGGTCGCGCCTGGCGTGCCTAGCGTCGGCGAGCAGGATGACCTCGACGCCGAGACACGCGCCTTCTCGCGCCTCGATGGTTCACGCCGCACGCGCTGGCTGCTGGTCGGGCTCGGGGTTGTGGCGGCACTCGTCGCGGCGGCGTGGTTCGCGCTGCGTGCTCCCGCCCTACCGGCACCGACGAGCAAGGCCGGCAAGCCGGTCGCGGCCGGCGCGGGCGGCTCGCCGGCGTCCCCGGTCGCGCCCGACGCTGGAGTTGCCGTGTCGGCCTTGCGGTTGGATGCGGCCGTGCCCCCCCTCGCCCTTGCCCCGTCACCCGACGCAGGCGCAGTGGGCGGCTCGCCGCGCGAGGAGCCGCGACATGGCGCCGACCAGAGAGCGAAGGATGGCGCGCGCGACACTAAGGTGCCGGCCGACTACGACGCCATCGTGACGATGGCCGATGACCAAGCGATGCGCGGCGACTGTCGCGGCGCGGTGTTGCTCTACGAGCGCGCGCTGCTGGCGCGTCCCAACGGCGTAACCGCGCTCGTCGGGCTGGCCTACTGCCACCTCGATCG
>SHYZ01000105.1 GCA_009692535.1 Myxococcales bacterium | reverse complement strand
TCGAGAGCGCGGCGCCGATCTACCCGGCCGAGGCCGCAGCGGCAGGCCTCGAAGGAGACGTGCTGCTGCGCATCACGATCGACGCGACCGGCGCGATCACCGCGGTCACGGTCGTCACCGCCGCCGGGCATGGGTTCGACGAAGCCGCAGTCGACGCCGTGCGGCAGTACCGCTTCCGTCCCGCCGAGTTCGATGGTGTGCCCGCGCCGCTCCGCGTCGAGACCACGATCCGATTTCGGCTCGAAGAGCTGCTGCTCGAAACGCCGCCGGAGGAACCGACCAACGGCGCGAACGACAGCGCGAACGACGGCGCGACCGCTGGCACCAGCACGATCGCCGGCATCGCGAAGGAGCGCGGCACGCGCAGGCTGCTGCCGGGCGTGACCGTGCTGCTGGTCGAGGCCGGACTAGAGGCAGTCACCGACGGTGAAGGGCGCTTCACGCTCGAGCAGGTGCCGGCCGGTACGCACCGCCTGCGCGCGCTGCTCGCCGGCTACGACCGGCTCGACGAGGCCGTGACCGTCGCCCAGAACGAGCTCGCGACCGTGACCCTCTACCTCCGACCGCGCGGCGGGTCGCCGTACGAGACCACCGTCGAGGCCGAGCGCGAGCGGCTCGAGGTCACGCGGCACACCATCAGCCGCCGGCAGATGACGACGGTGCCGGGCACCTTCGGCGATCCGATCCGCGTGCTGCAGAACCTGCCCGGACTCGCGCGTACGCCATACGTCCTCGGCATCCTCGTGATTCGCGGCTCGAACCCCGACGACTCGGCGGTCTACATCGACGGGCACCGCGTGCCGCTGCTCTATCACTTTCTCGGCGGACCGTCGGTGCTGAACCCCGAGTTCCTCGACTCGGTCGCGCTCTACCCGGGCGGCTTCCCCGCACGATTTGGCCGCGCGATCGGCGGCGTCGTCGAGATCGAGACGCGCAAGCCGAAGCGCGATGGTGTGCACGGCGCGGCCGACGTCGACCTCATCGACACGAGCCTCTACCTGCGCGCACCGCTAGGACCGCGCGTAACCGTCGCTGTCGCAGCGCGCCGCTCGTACGTCGACGCGATCCTGCCGTTCTTTCTGCCCGAGCCCGAGGTCGGGAGCACGCTCGTCGTGGTGCCGGTCTACTGGGACTATCAGGCGCGCATCGACGTCGATCTGCCCGGTCGTGACGAGCTGTCGGTGCTCGTGATCGGCTCGAGCGACGTGCTCGACGTCCTCGCCAGCGACGCGGAGTCGTCGTTCGATCTCGGGACCAGCATCGCGTTTAAGCGGCTGCGGGCAACGTACAAGACGCCGCTCTCGGGCAAGCTGACGCTCGAGCTCTCGCCGATCATCGGACTCGACGAGATCTCGTTCTCCGGCGGCGAAGCGTTCTCATTCAAGGCGCAGGAGCGCACCATCGGGCTGCGCGAGCGGGTGCGCGGCGAGCTCCCAAGCGGCGTGACGCTCGACACGGGGCTCGATCTGCAGGAGCGAAAAACGCGCTACGACCTCGTCGCACCGCTCGGCGACGACCTGCGCGGGAACGGCGGTGGCGGTGGCGGTGGCGGCGGCGACAACGACCCTGAACGCGAGTCCGAGGCGGTCACGCGCGAGGTCGACATCTACTCGCTCGGCGGCTGGGTCGAGCTCGGCTGGCGCCCGCACCCCACCGTGCGCGTCGTGCCGTCGCTGCGCATCGACGGCTACCTGCTCGCCGGCGAGCCGCGTGTGTCGGCCGATCCACGTCTCGCAGTGCGCTGGCAGACGGCACCCGCGACCACGCTCAAGTCGTACCTCGGTCTCTTCCACCAACCGCCGCGTCCCGAGGCGTTCGACGCCGAGTTCGGCAACCCCGACCTCCTGGTCGAGCGGGCGGTGCAGACCGGGTTCGGCGTGGAGCATCGTCTCACGCGCGCCATCTCCGTCGAGTCGGAGGTCTACTACGCTGCGCGCTCCGACCAGGTGGTGAACGTCCCCGACGTCGTGATGAACCCCGACGGAACGATCGAGCCGCTGTTCTGGAAGAACGAGCAGGTCGGCCGCAGCTATGGGCTCGAGCTGCTCGTTCGGCACGAGGTCACGCGAAACTTTTTCGGCTGGCTCTCCTACACGCTCTCGCGCGCCGAGGAGCAGCGCCATCCGGGCGATGCGTGGACGCCGACAAACTTCGACGGCACGCACAACGCCGTCGCGGTCGCGAGCTACCGCACCGACGGGGGCTGGGAGCTCGGGCTGCGCTTCCGCGCCGCGACCGGGCGCCCCGAGACGCCGATCATCGGTAGCACGTTCGACGCCGACTCCGATCAATACGCACCGCTCACCGGCGAGCAACGCTCGGGCCGGCGCGCCTTTTTCCACCAGCTCGACCTGCGCGCGGAGAAGACCTTCACGATGAAGACGTGGCGGCTCTCGGCGTACCTCGACGTGCTCAACGTCTACAACGCGGAGAACCCGGAGGCGACGCAGTGGGACTACCGCTACCGCGACAGCGCGCCGATTCGCGGGCTGCCGATCGTGCCGACGCTCGGCGTGAAGGGAGAGTGGTGATGCGCAATCGGTCCGCTGGGGCGGTGCTCCTGTTCCTGCTTCTCGGCGCCTGCCAGACCGGATTTGAGAGCTCGTCGGTGGTGATCGATCTGCGCGTGCTCGGCGTGCAGGCCGAGCCGCCCGAGGTCGTGCTCGACGTCGATCCGATGCGCCCCGAAGCGGTGGAGCTGCCGCCGGTGGAGTTGGTCGCGCTCATCGCCGATCCCGGTGAGGAGCGGCGGCTCGACTGGGGCATGACCGTCTGTCCGCCGACGCTGTCGCTCCGTTGCGACGACCCGCTCGCGTCGTATGTCGCAGCTGGCTCGGGAACGGTCGACGATCCTGAGCAGTCCGGCGCGCTGCCGCCGCGCGGAGTGGCGCAGCTGACGCCGCAGTTGCTGATGGAGTCGGTGCGGCTCGACGCGCTCGCCGGGTTCGGCGGCATCGCCGTGCAGGTCGAACTCTGGGTCAAGCCGGAGGGCGCGGCGATCGCGACGGCCGCATTCGCGTCAAAGCGGATCCTCTTCGCGCCCCGCCAGCCCGCGGAGCGGATCGCCAACACGAACCCGTCGATGACCGGGCTCCTCGTCAATGCCGAGCCATGGGACGGCGCCCCGTGCGGCGACGACGCGGCCGGCGCGCCGCTCGCCGTGACGCCGGGACAAATCCTCGTGTTCGAGCCGGTCGAGGCCGACGGCGCGCGCGAACCGTACGTGGTGCCGACCTTCGACGGCGGCGTGGAGCGATTCACCGAGCTGCTCTTCTACTCGTGGTTTGCGACCGCCGGGCAATTCGCCCCCGACCAGAGCGGCGGCGGACCCGACCTCTTTGGCAACGTCCCTACGCTCGGCACCGAGTGGACCGCGCCGGAAACCGAGGGGCCCGTGCGACTCTGGGTCGTGCAGCGCGACGAGCGCGGCGGCGCGAGCTTCACCGTACGCTGCATCGCCGTCGGCACCACGCCCTGAGCGCGCGCCGCTCGCGGATTCTCCTGCATTGGCCGCGCGAACGAGTTACCGCGTGACGATGTAGAGGTACTCCTTGTTGCGCAGGTGGCTGACCTTGCCCACCCTGGCGCCCTGCGGGTTGTAGATGCCGATCTGCGCGCCGACATAGCGCTTGAAGTCGTGCTCGAGCACCGTGACGCGCCCCCACCCACCGAGCAGCGTCTCCATGTCGGCACGATCGATGAAGCCTTCGTTGCTAAACGAGACCACGAGGTGGCGGGCGCGCGTGGCTGCGATCAGCCCGCGCATCGCGTCGACGATCTTCGTGCGGGAGTTGAACGGGCTCGACCGCGTGCGGCAATCCACCCGCTTGCACGCGACGCCGTAGACCTCCGGCCGGTCCCAGCGGACCAGCGACTCCCAGATATGGTAGTTGCCCAGGTACTTGTGTTGGTTGTACGGCGGGTCGAGGTAGAGGACGTCGGCCTCGAGTTGGGTCGCCGCGTCGAGCGCGTCGAGCTCGTGCGCCGCCCCCTTGCCGTGTGCTGCACGCGGGAGCAGGTCGGGCACGCGCAGCGCGAGCTCCTTTGATGCGCGCGGCGCCCACTGCTTGAGGTACGCCATCTGCACGCCGGTGGTGCTGTCCACGCGGTCGGCCGCCTCCATGAGCGACACCAGCAGCACCGCCTCAAGCTCGGGCGGCAGCGCTTTCTGTTCGATCGCGTCGCGGATCGCGTCGACGCGCGCCCCGTTCTTCGGCTGGAAAAAGCGGCTGCGCTCGCAGAAGACGTCGGTGAAGTAGCCGGGACGGCCCGGGAGTCGATCGAGCTCCTGCACGAGCCGCTCGACATCGGGGAGCCGCTCGGCGCGGTCCGCCTGCACATAGCAGCGCGCGAGCGTTGCGGCATAGGCGTTGTGATCGTTCGCGAGCACGCAAAACCCCGCGCGCTTGAGCGCGTGCCCGACGCGCGACGTGCCCGAGAAGAGGTCGATCACCGTGCGGACCTCGCCGAGTCCGCGGATCGCCTCGACGATGGCCGGCGCGAGGAGGCGCTTGGAGCCGAGGTACTTGATCACGGCGGGTCCACCGGTGAGAACCCCATGCGGGCGAGCGGCGTCGCGAGATCGTCTGGCATCGGCGCCACGAGGCGGAGCCGCGCGCCGGTGATTGGGTGCGTGAACGCAAGCTCGCGCGCATGGAGCGCGAGTCGCGCGAGCCCGAAGCGGTCTCGACAGAGTCGGTTGAGCTCGCCACGTCCGTAGTTGGCATCGCCGACCACCGGGTGGCCGAGGTGCTTGAGGTGGCGGCGGATCTGATGAAGCCGTCCGGTGCGCGGCACGGCCTCCACGAGAGAGAAGCTGCGCGGCGCGGCGGCAGCGTGCGGTTCGGCGTGCGACTCGCACGTCTCGTCGGCGAAGACCGGAACCGACACCACCTGCAGCCGGGCATACGCCGTCGCCGCCGGCACGCGCGGACCGCCCTCGCGCCGTGGGATGGCGTGCTCCACGAGTCCGTAGTCGGGCGGTCTGCCGCGCACCAACACGAGGTAGCGCTTGGTGACCGCGCCCGACTCGAACAGCTCGTGCAGCGCGCGCGCGACCGCCGAGCTGCGCGCGAAGAGCAGCACCCCACTCGCCCCGCGATCCAGCCGATGTACGGGGTAGACGTGGGCCGAGATTGCGTCCCGCGCGGCTTGCAGCGCCGCCGAATCGTCCTCCGCCCAGCTCGAGCGGTGGACGAGCAGCCCCGACGGCTTGGCCGTCGCCACGATGTGGTCGTCGACGTAGAGCAGGTCGGCGCTCGGGACGAGCGGGACTGTGTCGGTGCTCGGGACGAGCGGGGCTGCCTCGGCGCTCGGGCGTGGTGAAAGCGGAGCCACGCTCGGGAGGTAGCAGCGATCGTGGCGGCGGGGAAGTAGGACCGCGCGAGGACGTCAGTCGCGGCGCGGCACCGCCGCTTCTCGGACCGCGGCCTCGCCGAGCACCTCATCGCTGACGCGATCCCACGCGCGGTGGAGGTAGTCGAGCGTGAGGTTGGCGCGCTCCGCGGGCGAGCGAGCGCAGCGGGTGAGCGCGCGCGAGATGCTCGTGGAGAGGTCCTCCTCGAAAGTCACGAGCTCGCAGAGATCGACCGCGACACGCACCCGCTCGTAGATCAGCTCCTCGAGGATCCGCCGGTCGAGCCCAGCGCCGCCTGCCGGTTGCGCCACCCCGGCACCGAGGCCGCCCTCCTCCTCGAGCCAGCTCCGCGTCGTCGACGCGGTCGTCGACGCGGTCGTCGACGCGGCGGCCTTACGCATGCGCCACCCCGTTGGCGACGGCGGTGGAACCGACGGACGCCGCCATCATGCTCTGCGCGACGCTCGGTGCGATCGGGACCAGGACGGGCGCGAGCGGCCCCGCGGCACACTGGGCTCGCGCGGTCTCGCCCACCACGCGCCGAATCTCGTGCGCGACGTGCGGATTCTCGCCAAGGAACGCGATCGCCTTGTCGCGCCCCTGTCCGAGGCGCGTCGGGCCGTAGGAGTACCAGGTCCCACTCTTCTCAACGACGCCGAGCTTTTCGCCGAGGTCGACCACCTCGCCAAGTCGGTTCACGCCGATGCCGTAGAGGATCTCGAACTCGGCCTCGCGAAACGGCGGCGCGAGCTTGTTCTTCACGACCTTGACGCGCGTCTTGGAACCGACGACCTCTTCGCCCGACTTGATGATGCCGGTCTTACGGATGTCGAGCCGCACCGACGCGTAGAACTTGAGCGCGTTGCCGCCGGTGGTGGTCTCGGGGTTGCCGTAGACCACGCCGATCTTCTGGCGCAGTTGGTTGATGAAGATGATCGAGCAGTTGGTCTTGGCGGTCACCGCGGTGAGCTTGCGCAGCGCCTGGCTCATGAGGCGGGCCTGCAGCCCCATGTGCGCGTCGCCCATGTCTCCTTCGATCTCGGCGCGCGGCGTGAGCGCGGCGACCGAGTCGACCACGATGAGGTCGACCGCGCCGGTGCGCACCAAGGTGTCGGCGATCTCGAGCGCCTGTTCGCCGCAGTCGGGCTGCGAGACCAGGAGATCTTCGAGGCTGATGCCGAGTCGGCGTGCATAGCTCGCGTCGAGCGCGTGCTCCGCGTCGATGAAGGCGCAGACGCCGCCGGCGCGTTGGGCCTCGGCGATGGCGTGGAGCGTGATCGTGGTCTTGCCCGACGACTCGGGACCGTAGATCTCGATCACGCGCCCGCGCGGCAAGCCGCCGATGCCGAGTGCGACGTCGATCGAGAGCGAGCCGGTGGGGATCACGGCGACGTCCGTCACCGTGGCACCACCGAGCGGCATGATTGCGCCCTTGCCGAACTGCTTCTCGATCGCGGCCACCGCGGCGGCGATCGACTTGAGCTTCTCTTTTGGTGTCGACATCTCTGCTCCTTGGGTTGGGGTTCGCGGGTGGCTGGAGCAACCCGCGGGCCAGCGCGAAGTCCGCGATCTCTCGTCGGGGCTGTCCGAGATTCGGGCCAGTCGTCCGGGTGCCGGACACGCAGCGTCCGGGTGCCGGACGGGGCATGTCCGGTGATCGGACGGCGTGGCTGAATCGGCCTATGCTCCGTGCATGCGCCCGCGCGGTCGGCACGCTTCGCTGCATGTCACGCTGCTCGCGCTGGTCGCGGCGTGCACGAGCGACGCATCGCCCGCGGCTCCGGCGGCGGACCGGCTGCCAGTGCCGGGGAGCGACACGCCCGGTGCGGCGACCGACAGGCATGGGGATGTGCGCGAGTCGCCCGCCGCAGCGCCGTCCCCACCACCCGCGCCGCCAGCGCCGCTGCTCGAGCTCGCCGTCCGCTCGCGGCCCGACGGCGCAACGCTTACGATCGACGGGCGTGTCGTGGGAACGACGCCGGTGGTGTTCACCCTGCCAGCGACCGGCGAGGAGCGGTTGCTCGCGCTCGACCTGCGCGGGTACCAACCGGTGACCTACCGCGCAACACCGGTCCGCAGCGGACTCCTCGCCGACCTCGTGCTCGTACCGGTGGCGCTACCCGTACCGCCCAAGAGCAATGGAGCGAAGTAAGCGTGTCGCTCCGCCACGCGCGCGACGTGGACGAGACCGCTGACCGGGCCCCGTCTCGACGCGGAATCGGTGTCATGCTGACGGCGTGAGCCGACCGGCGCCCGCCGCACGCGCCCTCCTCGTAAGCGCCGTGCTGCGAGCGCTCCTTGCGGCCGTTGCAAGCGTCGGGGGCGTCGCGCTCTCAGTCTCCACGGCTGGTGCTGCGACGCTCGAGTCGCTCGACGGCGAGGCTGGGCTGGTCGAGACCGCACACGCGATCGACCTGCGCATCGACGGCGCAGTCGCGACGGTCACGACCCGGTTGCGGATCGAAAACCGCGCGGCAGGCGTGCATGAAGCGCGGCTTCGCTTCGCCCTGCCGGTCGATGCGGTGGTGACCGACCTCGGCGTGACCTCCGACGGTGCGCGGGAGACGCGGGGGATGGTCGTCGCCGCGCGTGCTGCGCTCTCGCCGCTCCCCGAGCCCGAACATGCGCCGGGCGCGCCCGACCTCGCGCTCCTCCGCATGATCGAGCGCGACGCGACGCGCGCGACCTATGAGGTCGTCGTCTACCCGGTGCCGGCAGGCCGCGGCGTCGCGGTGCGCACGGTGGTCGTCGTTCCGCTGCGCTACGACGCAGGGCGGCTCACGCTTCGACTTCCCGCGCGTGGGCCGGGGGGAGTTCCGGCGAGCGTCACCTTGGCCGCGACCGCGACTGCCGGGGCACTCCGGCTCGGCGAGGTCTCAGGCAACGGGCGCTTGCTCGCGCGCAACGCGCCCAAGGTCCTTCGGTCGCGCTTCGCTGCGGCCGCCGAGGACGAACTTGTGATCCAGCTTGTGCCGTCCTTGCGTGGCAACACGCCACGCGCGCTGGTCGGCACGTTCCCCCTCGGCGGCGACACCCACGGCGTGGTCGCGCAGGTGCTCGCCCCTCCGCCGGTGGCCGGCGAGGTCCCACGCTACGACCGCGTCCTCTTCGTGCTCGACGTCTCGCGCAGCATGGGCGCGGTCGGCAGGCAGGCCACGCGCGAGGTGACGCGCGCCGTGCTCGGCATCGTGGGGGCCGAAGCGCAGACGGAGGCGATTCTCTTTGACCGCGTCGCACGCCGCGCGCTTGGAGGATTTTCTCCCGCCGCGCCCAGGCCGCGGGCGCAGATCGATCAGGCGATCAGCGACGCGCCGCTCGCGAACGGCAGCAACATCGGCGCCGCGCTCGCGCTCGCGCAGACGGTCCTCGGCGAGCTTACGCAGGCTGAGCGAGCCGAGCCTCGGATCGCACCGCGGACGCTGCTGGTGCTCGTGGACGATGGACTCGAGCCACGCGCGGCAGCGCAGGCCGACGCGGTGGTCGCGCTCGCCGACGATCCAAAGCTCGACCTCGAGGTGGTCCATGTCGTGCTGTATCCCGACGGCGCGTGGGCGCCCGATCCGCTCGCCGGTGCGGCGGGCGCGCTCACTCGGCGTGCACGCGGGCGGGCGCTCGCGATCCGTGCCGGCGACGCGGCGAATCAGGCGCAGCTGCTCGCCGCCGAGCTCTCCCGGCCGGCGCCGTTCGCGTGGCCGCGCTTTGAGCTCGACGGCGCGGAGGTCGTGGCACTCATGCCGCCGGCAGAGCTCGCGCCTGGAACGGGGTTCTTCGTGACCGGCGTGGTGCATGGCAAGCCGGAGAAGCTGCTCCTCGTCGTCGACGGGAACGGCCAGGAGCTGCGAGTGCGCACGGTGGCCGACCGCGCGCTCGGCGCGGCGGCGCGGGCGCTCTTTCTCGCGCGCGTGCGGCCGGACGACCTCGCACTTCCCGGCGGCGATGTGGGGACGCGCGGCATCGTCGAGCTCGCCGCGCTCGCGCACGCGGTCACCGCTGAGACCTCGCTCGTGGCGCTGCCCCCCGACGACGGGTTCGCGCAGGACCGCGCTGCGTTTGTGCTGCGCTGGGGACCACACCGGTTTCAGCGGCTCGTGCCGCAGCCTGAACGCGAGCCCGGCAGGGGGCTCGTCGCCGCAGTGATCGCGCCGCCGCCCGAACGAAATCGCGCGCCGACCGCGCTGGCCACGCAGCCTGATCCGACTGGCGAGGTCGAGGCCGACCTCGTGCGGCGCGTGCTGCGCAAGCAGTTGCTGCCGCGCGCGCGCGTCTGCTACCAGCGAGCCTTGCACGGCGGCGGGGCCCCGCCTTCGGGCGCGCTCATTCTCGAGCTCGAGCTGGCGCGCGGTGAGCTGGTCGCGGTGGCGATCGCGGCCTCGTCGCTGCTCCATCCCGACCTTGGCGGATGCGTGGTCGACGCGGCGTACGAGCTGGAGGTGCCGCGCGCCGCAGTTGGCGCCGAGCCGGACGAGGTGGTTTTGGTGCGCTACCCGCTGATCTTCCGCGTGGAGGATCGGGACGTCTCCGACGAAGCGCCCCCGCCCGCCCCGCCACCGCAGGATCCTCGGCACGGCGGCTCGCCGCTCGGGCTCGCGCCTCACCATGCCGCACCATCGCCGGTTGCGGCCGGCGCCACACGCCAGTCGAGCCCTGCTCGCTGGCACGCTACGCGTCGCGCAACGCTCCGCTCGTAGCGCGCGAGTTCCAGCAGACCTCGCGCCACACCGCTGCCGAACTGCTCATGGCGTGACGCAGAGAGGACCCTGCGCGCGTGGAGCTCATCGACCTGCGCGCCGAACGCGGCGAGCACCAGGCGCGCGTCGTCGATGCGCTGAAGCTCGACCGCGGCCTCGGCGCTGTGCAGCGCGGCTGCCACGCACTGCCGGGCCGCGCAGGCTGTGAAATGGAGTCGCGCGAGCGCCGGCAGCGCAGTGTCGGGCGCGCTGCGCGTGAGGTCCTTGGCGAGCGCGACGAGCAGGAGCGTCTCGGCGTATGCGCGGATGTCCTCGATCCGTACGATCTCCATCGGACGCTCGACGATCATCCGGCCTCCGCTGCTGCGCCGACGTCGGCACCCGCGGCGCCCTCGCCCGCGCCCGCGGCGCCCTCGCCCGCGACGCCCTCGCAGACGGGAGCGTCAGTCGCACTCATCGCCCGGAGCACGCGCCGCGGGTCCGCGAGCGGCTCCACGTCGAGTAGGCGATAGGTCGCCGCCTCGCGGACCGCGCTGGCACGCACGTCATCTGCCCCCTCGAGGTCGGCGATGGTGCGCGCGATCCGCACTACGCGATCGATCGCCCGCGCCGTCATCCCGACCCGCCGCGTGGCAAGTCGAAGCAGCACACTCTCCGCGTCCGCGGTGAGCCGACAGGTAGCTCGCGCCGTCACCGCGTCGAGCTCGGCGTTCACGAGGAAGCCGTACGCCTCGAGCCGCTGCGCCTGCCGAGCGCGTGCCTCGCTAACCCGCTCACGGATGGCAAGCGAGCTCTCCCCCTCTTCCCGCGCGCGCAGCTCCTCGACCGAGACGTCGGACACACGCACCTGGAGATCGATGCGATCGAGCACCGGTCCCGACAGCCGCGCGCGATAGCGCTCGATCATCCCCGGCGTGCAGGTGCAGGAGCGGGCGCTCGCGCCGAACCAACCACAGGGGCAAGGGTTGGCCGACGCGGCCAGCAGGAACGAGGCCGGCATCACCGCGCTCGCGTGCGCGCGCACGATGCGCACCGCGCGATCCTCGAGCGGCTGCCGGAGCGCCTCGATCGCGCTGCGCTGAAACTCGGGCAGCTCGTCGAGGAAGAGCACGCCGCGGTGGGCGAGCGAAATCTCACCCGGCCGTAGCGGCAGGCCGCCGCCGACGAGCGCGGGCACGCTGCACGAGTGGTGCGGCGCGCGAAATGGCCGCGACGCGACGAGCCCATCGCCCGGCGCGAGCCCGGCGGCGCTGTGGATGCGCGTGACCTCGATCGCCTCGTCGCGCGTCATCGCCGGCAGGATCGACGGCAGCCGGCTGCAGATCATGGTCTTGCCGGCACCGGGCGGGCCGTAGAGCAGAACGTTGTGTCCGCCCGCGACAGCGATCTCCACCGCGCGCCGCGCGAGGCGCTGCCCGCGCACATCGCGGAAGTCGGCATGCGCACGCACCACCCGCGCCGGTCCCGGCACGCCGACGTAGCGCGCCAGCTCGCCCTCCCCTTCGAGGGCGCGCAGCACGTCACCGAGGTGCGTGGCGGCATAGACCTCGATCCCGTCCACCGCCGCCGCCTCGGCTGCACAGGCGTGCGGCACAAGCACACCGCGCAGCCCCTCGCTCCTCGCGAGCGCGGCCGCCGCGAGCACACCGCGTACCGGGCGCACCGTGCCGTCGAGGCCGAGCTCACCGAGGATGAGCAGCCCCGCGAGCAGCTCGGGCCGCTTGACGCCCTCCTGACAGAGCAGCCCGAGCGCGATCGGCAGATCGAACGCCGCGCCGTCCTTGCGCCGATCGGCGGGCGCGAGGTTCACGGTGATCCGCCGCGCCGGCAGGTCGCGCTCCACCTGCCGAAGCGCGGCACGGATTCGGCTCACGCCCTCCTTGATCGAGGTCGCGGCCAACCCGACCACGCAGTACTGCGGCAGCCCGCCGGCGACGTCGATCTCGACGTCGACCCGGTAGGCGTCAACGCCCGAGAGTGCAGCTGAAGGGATGGAGGCGACCATGGCGAGGGCTCGCCAACGCGCTCTTCAAGCTCCGTGCCGCGCGCAACTCCGCGTCAGCTCATGCCGGTGTCCGACCTACCGGACAGTGCGCGTCCGGCCCACCGGACAGCGTCCGGCCCGCCGGACAGTCGAGCGCACGCCGTCGGACGTCAGGGTCAGGGCAGCAGCATGGTGACCGGACCGCGACGCGTTCGTGGCGTACGCGGAGCTGCGCTAGCAGGGGATCGGCGCCTGCAGGGGATCGCCGGGCGGCGCGAACGCGGCGACGGTGGCGAGCCACGGGCGGAGCGCGCTGCGCTCACGCTGGGTCGGGCGGCGGTTCTTCTGGCCGTAGAGCTGGCCGAGTTGCCAGGCGCCCGCAAAGTCGCGGCGCAGCTCGGCGGTGAGTGGCTTGTCGGCGACGGTGATGGAGTAGATCGCGGAAGATCCGGCGGCAACCCGTGGGGCGTACGAGGCGACGCAATGGCGCATGCGGAGCCCTTCGGCGACGAGCGCGGCGACCGAGTCGACCGGCCGCACCGCGACTTCGGCGTCGGCGTCGGACCATGCGGGGAATGGCGGCGGCGGGAGTACGAGGTTTGCGAGCGCTGGCTGGCTGGCGTCACGGGCGACGAGCGCGGCGAGCTCGGCGACATTTTGCACGACGCCGATGCGCTCGTGCCACTCGCTCGATTCGGTGAGCAGGCGCGCGGGGTCGGTCATGCGCGACGGCACGCGGCCGGAGGCGATGACGTAATCGAGCAGGTTGAACAGCGTCTGGCGGAGCCTGCGTCGGCCGGCGAGTTGGTAGAGCGCGAGCGCGTGGCGTGAAAGGTAGCGCGAGAGCGGGAAGCCGCGGCCGGGCGCGCCCGCGTTCTCGAGGAGCGTGGCGCGGCCCGACTTCATCACGCGGTACCAGCGGGCGTTGGCGAGCGGCGTGCGCGGGATGTCCTCGGGGGCGAAGTCGAGCGGCGGCGGCAGGAAGAGCGACGTGGAGGCGACGTGCGAGCCGGCGCGGCGAATGAGTAGACGCTGCGCGTCGTGCAGCCGGCGGCGCTCGGTGGGAGTGGCGGAGAAGAGTCGCTCGAAGGCGTCGGTCGGGTCGCCGGGCTCGTAGTGGATTTGGCGCTGCTGGCGCGTGCCGGCGTCCCACGCGACGATCGCGTCGTCGAGTGCGCGGTCGAGGCGCGCGCCGGCCACGACCGCGTCGAGCAGTCGTCGCCCGGCACGCTCGAGCACACCGTGGGCGCCGTCGAGGAGCGCGAGCGCGAAGATCAACGCGCCGGGGGTGGACGCTGCGAGCTGGCCGATGCGTCCGGTCGAGTCGTTGACGATGTGGCGGTAGACCTCGAAGCGGAGGTGCACGCCAAAGCGAAGCGCGAGCTTGCGCGCTGCGGGGTCGCAGCGATCGGCACATAGGACGGCGAGGGCGCGGAGCTGCGCGTAGAGGTCGCGCATCGTGGCGCGAGCGACGAGTCGTTCGCTGGGCGTCGGCACGTAGCCGCCGGTGTCGCGCCGGTACATGGTGCCGTAGGCGAAGGCGAGCGCGCGGGCGAAGGCGTTCGTCTTGTCGTGGCGCACTGAGAGTCCGCGCGTGAGGCTCCAGGAGAAGCGGCCGCTTGCCAGATTGTGTGGATGTCCGTTGCTGAGTGACGGAGCCGTCGGGTTGAGGGTGAAGGAGAAGGAGGGATCGTCGGGGCAGCCGCCGGGGCCGGGGCCGGGGAGCGCGAGGAGCTCGACGGAAATCGCCGTGCCGTCGTCGGAGAGGTGAACGGTGAGCGGGAAGCGGTCGCCGAGGTGGAGCGTAACGACGGTGGGATTTGTGGCGAGCATCCCATCAGGGTACGCGGCGGGGGTGACAGGAGAGGTCACACTTTGCGCGGCGCGGCGGCGGCGGCG
>SHYZ01000104.1 GCA_009692535.1 Myxococcales bacterium | reverse complement strand
GCAGTTGATCGGCCGGCTCGAGCATCAGGTCGCGGCGCTGCGCAAGCTGGTCTTCGGCCCGCGGTCGGAGCGGGATTGCCAGGCCGTCGATCAGGCGCTGTCCGTGGCCGGTCGCCAGCCCTTCCTCTTTCTCGAGGAGATTGCGCTCGAGGCCAAGCCCGCACCACGCCATCCTCGGCGCACGAACTTTCCAGACCATCTGCCGCGGGTCACGACGACGCTTGAACTCGAAGGCGCGAAGAGCGTCTGCTGCGGCCAGGCGATGAAGGCGATCGGCAGCCAGAGTTCGAAGACGCTCGAACGAGTCGAGACTTTCGTGGTGCACGAAGTCACGCGCGTCACCTACGCCTGCCAGGTCTGCCACGAGCACGTGCGGGCCGCGCCGAGCCCTGATCGCGTGATCGACAAGGGACTGCTTGGCACCGGCGCGCTCGCCTACGTGATCACGGAGCGCTTCGGCAATCACCTGCCGTACCACCGGATGGAGCAGAAGTTTGCGAGCGAGGGGCTCGACCTCTCGCGCTCGGTGCTGTGCCGGTCGTCGCTGGCGTGCGCTGAAATCCTCGAGCCGATCTGCAAACAGCTCGCGGTGGAGATCAAGACGGAGGCAATGGTGCAGCTCGACGACACACCGGTCGTGCTGCAGCAGAGCTCGATTGGCGGGAGCAAGCAGGCGTACTTCTGGATCTATCGCGATCTCAAGGGGCGCCACCTCTACGACTTCACCGAGTCACGCAGTCGCGATGCGCCGCTCAAGATCCTGGGGATCGACACCGAGGCTTTCACGCAAGCCGACGCCTACTCCGGCCACGACATTCTTTTCGGTCCCGGATCGAAGCGGACGGAGGTGGGCTGCTGGGCGCACGCACGGCGGTACTTCAAGCCGGCGCTTGATTCGGAGAAAGAATTCGCCACCGAGGCGATGGCGACGATTCGTCGGCTCTACGCGATCGAGCGCGCGGCGAAGGAGCAGAATCTCGCGCCGTCGGAATTGCAGAAGCTACGGCAGGAGCACGCGCTGCCGGAGTTCGAGCGCTTCAAGGAGTGGCTCGAAATCACGCGTACACAGGTGCTCGACAAGGGGCCGCTGGCGAAGGCGATCGGCTACGCGCTCTCGAACTGGATCGCGCTGACCCGCTATCCGACGGACGGTCGCATCCCGATCGACAACAACGGCGCCGAGCGGGCGCTGCGCGCGGCCGCCGTCGGTCGCAAGAACTGGATCCTGATCGGCAACCTGCGCGGCGGCAAAGGCGCCGCCATCCTCTACAGCTTGGTGCAGACCGCGAAGGCGATCGGGCTTGATCCGAAGACCTACCTCGCCGACGTGCGCGAACGCATCGGCAAGGAAACCGACGTCACCAAGCGCACACCACACGGCTGGCAGCAGCACTTCGCACCGCTCGTCGCCGCCGAGCGCGACCGCTTCCGCGCCGCGGCCGTCGCCGCGAGCTGAACGCCTACCCCGCCCGCCTCACGCGAGCAAGACGGGGGTCAAGCAATGCTTACGTCTCGGGCGTCGGGGAGGAGACGGCGTCGCTTTGTGGGTCCGCTCTTCGGGCTTTTCCATGACCGGGGCGCGGTCGAAGACGGTGATGCAACTGGCGGGCGCTGCGCGCCCGCAGCTGATCACCACAGTCGGCGCACCGGTGGGCGCCGATCTGGGCTTGCAGCAGACGAGACGCGCGGTGCGCGCCTCGCAGCTGAAAGTGCTGAAGAGCGACGCCGGCGAGGGGGGGCGGGGAGCGAGGTCGGGGCGAGGTGGCGCCGGCATCGCGCGGAGGGTGGTGAGGAGACGGCTGGCGCGGGGGGCGGGGAGGATGGAGATCGGTGGAGGGGCGCCAGCGTCGGAGGAACTCACAGGAAGTCAGATGCCGGTGCGGCGCTTTTGGCGGACGAAGTTGGTGATGAAGCGGAACGCCGACAGGTCGCGCACTTCTTCGGCGGCTTTCTTTTGGCTCTGCCAGGCGGACTTCGGGACGGCGCGGAGGTCGGCGTAGGAGAGGCCGAGGACGTCGACGGCGTAGGCCATGCGCTCTTCGGGCTTTTCCATGACCGGGGCGCGCTCGAAGCCTTGCAGGTCGAAATGGTTGACCGAGTCGAGGATCAGGCCGTGGCCGACGGTCCACCAGGCGGCGAGGTTGCCGCCGCCCCAGCGGGTTGCGCATTCGGGGCTGTCGATCAAGACCTCGACCAGTTCGCGGTCGAGCACGTCGATCAGGTGGGCGCCTTCGAGCACGTACTTCGGCCGCGTGGTGCCATCGAAGACGCCGGCGAGGTAGGGACTGTCGCGGCATGGCTCGGCGGTCACGAGATCCATGACCTGACCGCGCGGGGTCGGCAGCATCTGCACGAAGCCGGGACGCACGAGCGAGGCGTGGTGGGTGAGCGCCCAGCAGCTCGAGAAGAGGTAACCGCCGGCGTGCACGGCCCACTGCACCTGCTCCAAGTCGTCGTGGTTGCACTCGCCGGTGCAGTTGGCGACGTAGATGCCGAGCGGTGAGACGCCGGAGTCGGTCACGCCGCCGGAGTGCGTCTCACGGTGCGCGATCTTCAACGTGTTGAGCAGCTTCTCGATGTGGTCGCCGCGGCTCTGGAAGACCAGGATGTCGAGGTCCTCGTAGACGCCGTAGTCGCTTGATGCGTAGCCGTACTTCTTCTGCTGCTGCGCGGTCTGGCTGTGGTCGGGGAACGCGTAGCCCGACTCGGCCTTGGCCCACCAGCCCTTCCAGACGCTTTGTTGCGGCGGGAGCTTGTCGCGGTTCATTCGGCGCAGGAACTCGTGCGCGGTGAACTTGAGCGTCGGCGATTTCTCGCTGAGGCCTGCGATCAAGGCCGGTACCGCCTCCTTCTGCTTCAAGTGACCAAGCCCGACCAGCGCGGCGCCGGCGAGCTTCCAATCCTTGTGCTTGGCGAGCTCGATCAGCGGCGCCAGCGCCTCGGCCTCCAGCGTCTTGCCGAGCGACACAGCGGCGGCGACGGCGACCTGCCACTCCTTGTCCTTCAGCAGCGGCAGCAGCGCGGCGACGGCGCCGGTCATGCGCGGCCGACCGAGCGCGACTGCGGCGTCCTCGCGCACATCGGCGTCGGCGTCGGTGGTGAGCTTTACGGCCACGGGCCGGAACGCCTCCCATTTGCTCTCCGAAGCGCCGACGAGTCCGCGAAGGGCGACATCGCGGACGCGAGGGGAGCCGTGGCCGAAGGCGATGGTTTCGAGACGGCCGAGCGTCTTCTGCGTCGCCATCAGCCCGAGCGCGCGGGCGGCGGCGGCCGCAGCCGGAACGCTGCCGCGCGTGCCGATCGGAACCAGCCACTCGAGTGCGACGTCGGGGGAGAACAGAAGTCGTGCGTTCGTGCCCGGCGGTTTGGCGCCGAGACGGCCGATGAGGCGCACGAAGCGGGCGAGCTGCAGGTCGGTCGTGCTCTTCTGGGCGGCGTCGAAGACTGCGCTCTGCAGACCGCCGATCGCGGCGTCTTCGGATTTGAAGAGCGTCGCCTCGATGGCGTTCACGATGCGGCGCTCGATGACTTCGGGCAGCTCCGCTCGCGCCAGCTCTTCGAGCAGCGTCGGCAACAGCCCGGCGTCGGGGTGGCGCGTGGCTGAGTCGAGCGCGGCGGCGCCGACGGTGAGTTCATCGTCGCGCAGGCAGGTGGTGAGGTGGCTCACACGTTCCGCGGCCGCGAAGGCGTGCAGGCCGGAGGCGGCGGCGGCACGCGTCGCCAGCTCCTTCGACAGCAGCGCGGTCTCGATGCCGGTGCGCACCTTCTCGCCGACCGTCGAGGCGACGGCGGCGAGCCCTTCGCACGCGCGTTCCATGGTCGGCCCCTTGGCCAGCTTGGTCAGCAGGTCGGCGGCCGCGGCGGGGTCGAGCTCCGCCAGCGCCTGCGTCGCGGCGAGGCGGACGCGGCGGATCGGGCCCTCGATCGCCAGCTTGGAGAGCGGCGCGGCGCTCTTCGCGACCGTGCCGCGTTTGCCGAGCGTGCGCGCGGCGTGCTCCATCACCTCCCAATCGCGATCGTCGAGCGCATCGAGGAGCAGCTTCTCCGCCTCCTTGTGGCCGTTGTTGCGGATCAGGTCGACCGCCGCGACGCGCTCTGCCGGCTCCTTCGCCTTCAGCTTGGTGGCGACTTCGTCGGGTTCGGCGGCGACGCCGAACGCGAGCGCTCCGCTGCAGGCGAACAGCGTCAGCCAGGACGTCGGCAGCACCGAGGCGTGCAACAACGAATCGAAGGGCACGGGCATGGCGGGCTCCGAGGCGACGCGCGGGCGAAGAGTCGCCAGCACCGAAGGGGGCGAGGTTAGCCGGATGGCCGCCTTCACTCCTTCGGCAGGTGCGAGTCCTTCAGGTGGAGCGGCTCGCTCTTCGCGCGCACCTTGAGGTTGACCATCTCGACCGCGAGCGAGAAGGCCATGGCGAAGTAGACGTAGCCCTTCGGCACGTGGCCGCCGCCGCCGTCGGCGATCAGCGTCACGCCGATCAGCAGCAGGAACGACAGCGCCAGGATCTTGAGGGTGGGGCGGTGCTCGATGTAGCTCGCGATCTTGCCGGAGAAGATCAGCATCACGCCGACCGCGATCACGACGGCCGCGATCATGACCTCCCGGTCGTTCGCCATGCCGACCGCGGTGATGACCGAGTCGAGCGAGAAGACGATGTCGAGCAGGAGGATCTGCGTGAGCACGGCACCGAAGCTGGCCTTTCGCGCCCGGCCCGATCCGTCGCTGTCGACCCCCTCGGCGCCTTCGAGCTTGTGGTGGATCTCGAGCGTCGCCTTGCCGACCAGGAACAGCCCGCCGACCAGCAGGATCAGGTCGCGGCCGGAGAAGTCGTGGTTCCAGCCGCCGATCGCCGCCGGCAGCCTGAAGAGCGGCGCGGTCAGCTTCACCAGCCAGCCGAGCGCCAGCAGCAGCAGGATGCGCATCACCATTGCCAGCAGCAGTCCGACCTTGCGCGCCTTTTCGCGATGTTCCGGCGGCAGCTTGCCGCAGAGGATCGCGATGAAGACGACGTTGTCGATCCCGAGCACGATCTCGAGGCTGGTGAGCGTCAGCAGTGCGATGAGGTTCTCGGTCGTGAAGAGGACGGAGAAGTCCATGGGTTTAGGCGTTCCTTCGGAGAGGTGCGGGAGTCTCGCGCCACCGGTGCGACGTCGCAAGCGAAACCGCGGCGTCGCGGCGCCCGCCGCATCGCCGCTATCATGCGCCGCCTTCCATGCCCGCCGTCGTCGTCACGAACCTGGTGAAGGAATTCCGCCGCTTCAAGCGGCGTGAGGGGCTCGCGGGCGCCTTCAAGGACCTGTTCCAGCGCAACTACCAGGCGCTGCGCGCGGTGGACGGTGTCAGCTTTACGATCGAGGCGGGCGAGCGGATCGGCTACATCGGGCCCAACGGCGCCGGCAAGTCGACGACCATCAAGATGCTCACCGGCATCCTGACGCCAACCTCGGGCGAAATTGCGGCGCTCGGTCTCTCGCCGCACCGGCAGCGCAAGGAGTATGTGCGCCGGATCGGCGTCGTCTTCGGCCAGCGCACGCAATTGTGGTGGGACCTCGCGGTCATCGAGTCGCTGAAGCTGCTGCTACAGATCTACGAAGTGCCGAAGGCCGAGGGCGCCGCGCGCCTCGCGAAGCTGACGGAACTGCTCGCGCTCGACGAGTTCCTGCACACGCCGGTGCGCAAGCTCTCGCTCGGGCAGCGCATGCGTGCCGACCTCGCAGCGAGTCTGCTGCACGGGCCGGAAATGCTGTTCCTTGATGAGCCGACGATCGGTCTTGATCTGGTGGCGAAGGACGCGATCCGCGCGCTGCTGAAGCGCGTCAACGACGAACTCGGCACGACGATCCTGCTGACGACGCACGACCTGCGTGACATCGAGGCGTTGGCCGAGCGGGTGATGGTGATCGACGGCGGCAAGATCGTCTACGACGGCAGTCTCGACAAGCTGCGCGACGAGGCCGGCGAGGAGGCGAGCGCCGAGATCGAGTTGCTCGAGCCGGCCTCCCTGCCGGAACTGCAGCGCGCGCTGCCGCAGGTGCGCTTCACGCAGGAGAATCCGCTGCACCTGCGCGCCGTCTTCTCGAAGCGGGCGATCCCGGCGGCGGAACTGCTGTCGCGGTTGGTCGGGTCGTTGAAGGTCGCCGACATCGCGTTGCCGGAGCCGTCGATCGAGGAGGTGATCCGCCGCATCTACGAGAAGACCGGCAAGAGCGCGATGGTGGCGGCGAAGACGGCGGCAGGCGCGGCGGCGACATCTCCCGCTGCCGGCGACGCGCCGCGAGGCCGCGCGCGATGAACCCTGTCCGCGCGCTCCATCTGCCGGCGTACGCCGGCTTCTTCTCCGGCCAGTTCCGCAAGATGCTGGCCTACCGCACGCGCTACGTGACTGGGATCATTTCCTACCTCGTCTACGTCACGACCTACTACTACCTCTGGCGCGCGGTCTTCCTCCATCGTGCGCCGGGCGCGCAGATCGCCGGCTTCACGCTCGACCAGATCGTCACCTACGTCGCGATCAGCTGGATCGCGCGCAGCGCCTACTTCAACAACGTCGACCGCGAACTCGCCGAGCAGGTGCAGAACGGCTCGATCGCGGTGGCTCTCTCGCGCCCCGTCTCGCTGCAGGGCACGGTCGTGGCCGGCGCGCTCGGCGAGGGGCTGTTCCGCTTCTGCTTCTTCACCCTGCCGATCGGTGCGGTGATCTTCCTGCTCTTCCCAGTCGCTCCGCCGCCTTCGCTGCTCCATGCGATCGCGTTCGTGCTGTCGTGCGCGCTCTCGCAGGTCATCCTCACCCACGTCAACTTCCTGGTCGGGATGTGCGCCTTCCCGCTGAAGAACATCGACGGCGTGATGCGCATGAAGCACTACCTGATCGAAATCCTGTCGGGCCTGCTGCTGCCGATCTCGCTGTTCCCCGATTGGCTGCAAGCGCTGTCGAGTTGGCTGCCGTTCCAAGCGATCGCCTTCGTCCCGAGCTCGATCTGGCTCGGCCACGCCCGCGGCGGCATCGGCTGGCTCGGCGACGATCCGACGCAGTTGATCGTCCACGGTCTCGCCGTGCAGGCCGCATGGGTCGCCGCGCTCGCACTGCTCTGTGCCTTCATCTGGCGCCGCGCCGCCCGCAGTCTCTCGGTGCAGGGTGGGTGAACCGGAATGGGTGCAAGCTGATGCGCGCGCTCAAGATCTACCTCGCCCTCTTCGCGCAGATGCTGAAGGTGCGCCTCTCCTATCGCGGCGACTTCATCGCGGACTTGTTCGCGACCGCGTTTGGCGGGCTGGCGAGCCTCTTCTTCGTGCTGCTCTTCTTCGTCCCGATCGGCGACCTCGCCGGTTGGAAGAAGGACGAGATCCTGCTGATCGTCGGGCTGTCG
Source organism: Myxococcales bacterium (assembly GCA_009692535.1). Classification (GTDB taxonomy): domain Bacteria; phylum Myxococcota_A; class Polyangia; order Haliangiales; family SHYZ01; genus SHYZ01. The sequence continues at coordinate 6,835 of SHYZ01000104.1, read as the reverse complement.
ATGATGAGCTACGGGCTCTTCGCGACCGTCTCGTGGAACCTGTTCGAGTTCGGCGATCGCTACATCATCGAAGGCCGCTTCGACCGCGTGCTGCTGCGACCGATCTCGACCTGGGCGCAGATCCTGTGCGACCAGTTCCGCATCCCGGTGCTGGCAGAGACCGTGATCGGCGTCGGCGTCGTCGCGCACTCCGTCACGAACCTCGGCCTCGATTGGAGCGCGCTCGAGTGGGCCTTCGTCGCGCTGACCGTCGTCTGCGGCGCGCTGCTCTACGTCTTCGTCTTCTCGATCCTCGCCTCGGCCTCGTTCCACTTCGAGGACCGCGTCGGCATCGCACCGCCGGTCTTCAACGTGATCCCCTTCGGCCGCTGGCCGCAGGAGATCTTCCCGTGGCCGATCCAGGCGCTGCTGCGCTGGGTGATTCCCTTCGGCTTCGTCGCCTACTACCCCGGCACCGCGCTGCTCGGCCGCACGGGACTCGCCGGTCTCGCCATCGCCGCGCCGCTGGTCACGCTCGCCTTCGGGCTGCTGGCGGCGTTCTGCTGGCGACTGGGCGTGAGGAAGTACGAGAGCACGGGGTCCTAGACCGAGTCGGCACGCGACGGGACGCCGACCGGCTGCCCTCGCGGGTGAACCCGATCTCTTGCGGGCGGGCACTCTTGGCGGTCGATGGAACCTGGCAAGGGCCGTCTGGGGGATGAGGCGCCGGTGGGCGACGAGATCGTCCGCCACGCGCGACTGGTGAGTGCGCTCGCACGCGAGCTGGCGCGCACAACCAACGAAGCCGACGATCTCGTCGCGGCGACGATGGCGGAGGCCGTGATCCGTCGCCCGAACGGCGGGCCAGGTCTGCGCGTCTGGTTCGGGCGGGTGCTCGCCCGGCTGGCGCTGCGCGGCCGTCGGACCGATGAACGCCGTCGCCGCCGCGAGGGCGCTTCCGATGAAGCGGCGCGGGCGCTTCGGAGCGAAGAGGCGACCATCGACGTCGTGGCGCGACTCGAACTGTCGCGCGCGGTCGCGGCGGCCTTCGCCGAGCTCGACCTGCCATCGCGCCAGGTGCTCTTCCTTCGCTTCTTCGATGACTTGCCGCCGCGCACGATCGCGACACAGCTCGATCTGCCGGTCGAGACCGTGAAGACGCGGATCAAGCGCGGGCTGGCACGGCTCCGCGAGCGGCTCGATGCTGGCTACGGCGGCGGCGGTGGCGCTGCTCACGGCTGGAGTCGCGTACCAGCGGGAAGCTTGGAACGAGCACGAGTCTGGGGTCGATCGCGTCGATGGCCGAGCGCCGTTGCTCACTGCGATGAGACCGGTTGAGACGGCTCCGTCGGAGGCTGAACCGGCGGAACACGCTCCGTCGGCTGCGCGCAGTACGGCGACGAGGTTCCCGTTTGCCGCTGGTCGCGTCGTCGACCCGGAACGGAATCCGCTGGCGGATGTGCAGGTGTTCGCGGGGGTGGTCGACCTCAAATGGATCGACCGCTCACCGTTGCGGCAACAACTGCGACTCGATTTGGACGGGGCCGCGCTGACCCAGACCGCGTCCGACGGCACCTTCCTCGTCGCAGAGCCCGTTCCCGGACTCGTGTCGTTGTGCTTCGTGCGTGCCGGGTACGCGGTCGTAGAGGTACGCGAACTTGCCGCTGACGCGGCAGCGAATCAGGCGCTCGAGATCACGCTCGGTCGTGGAGTTTCGATCGAGGGGCGAGCCGATCGAACACGCGCTGGTCAAGGCGTTCGAGGCGCGCGACGGCTGGTCGCCGATCGAGTGGCGGGCGCAGACACTTCCGGGTGCGCCGCTCGTCAGTCGAGTCGGCGAGCGGCCCGAGCTTGCGGTCGAGAGCGCTGTCGACGGGAGCTTCCGCGTCGCGAGCCTCGCGAGTCCGGAGTGCTCCGTGGCGATCTCGGCGTGCGGCTACGAGCCGTGGGACGGCACCGCCCAAGGCGTGACGCCGGGAGAGGCGATCGCGCTCCGTCGGCAGTCCGTGTTCCTCGATGTGGTCGATGCCCGATCGGGCGCCGCGTTGCGCGACGCGATCGCGTTCCTTCCGGACCCATCCGGCGGCTCGCCGCGGCGGGAGTTCACGACGCGCGACATCTCGACCGAGTGGATCCCATCCGGTCGAATCTTTCTGTGGCCTGGTTCGCTCACCGAAGTGGGGAGGTCCGATGGCCGATCCGTCGTGATCGTGTGCGCCGCCGGCCATCTCACCACGACGGTCGAGATCGATCTGCACGTCGGCGAAGAACCGCCCGCCGTCCGCGTGGCGCTCGAACCCGGCGCGGGCGCGTGCGTGATCGCCGGCGTCGTCCTCGGCGCGGAGGAGGCGATCGTCGAGGTGCGCCTCCCGTTTCGGGGACAGCAGTCGAACGCGCACCGCAAGCCGCCGGTCGCGACGGCGAACGTGGGAGGCGACGGCCGCTTCGAGATTCGCGGGCTGCCGCCCGGGCGCTACCGCGTCGCCGCGATGGCAGCCGATCACGCCCGGTGTTGGACCTTCTCCGACGCGCCCAACAGCGACCTTCTGCTCCAGGTCGTTCCTGAGGCGCGGCTCACGGTGACCGCTTGCGCGATCGACGGCTTGGCCGATCCGAGGACGACCGTCTTGGTGCAGTCAGCCGACGGCCAATGCGCCTGGGCCTGCCCCATCGATTCGAGCGGGCTGGCGGTATTCACCGGGCTCCCGGCCGGGCCTGTCTTCGTCTGGCTGACACTCGAGCCCCGCGCCAACTACCGTGACCAGGCGCCGCTCATGCCTGTCGAGCACTTGCAGGCGCACGCGGCGACCGTCGACCTCGTCGCCGGAGAAAAGCGGGCAATCAAGCTCCCCGCGCCGGCGGAACGTGAGGTCCTGTTTCGCGTGATGGACTGAGATGGAGCGCGACCGATCGCCGCCTCGATCCGCTTCCAAGTTGCGTTGGCGTCCTCGCCTTACGAGGACGCCGGCGTGCGCGAAGCGCTGCGTGAGCCGCACCGCACCGACGCGAATGGTGAACTCCAACTCGCGCTGTTCCATGGGGACTACCGCGCCGAAGTGCACGCGGGCGCGCTCGAGACTTCATTCGAGTTTCGCGTCCCCGCGACCGGACCGGCCGAAGTGCTGATCCGCCTGCCGATCGGCGGAGGGAGCGCGCGAATCCAGGGGCGCGTGACTGAGCTCGGCAGCGGGATTCCGCTCGGTGCAAGCGAGGTCTACTGCTTCCTCGTCGACGAGCCGCCAGAGATCGACTCGCGACAGCACTGCAAAACCGACGCCGACGGCCGATACGAGTTCGACGACGCGCCGATCGGCGAACTCGCGATCGTGGCCTACGACCACAGCACGGATCAACGCACGCTCACGCGTGGCTCGACCTCGCGGCGGAAGCTCGCTCGCCGCGGCGACGATCTCGATCTCGACTTCGCACGGGCGCCCTGCGATCCCGGCACCGATCCAACGCGAACCGTCGCCGTCGCAGTGCGCGTCCTCGATGCCGACTCGGGCCTGCCGATCCAGCGCGCGTCGGTCGATATCGAAGGCGACCATCTCGGTGCCGAGCTGTCGCTTTGTTGGAGCACTGCTGACGCCTTGGGCCAGTGGACCGGGCGCATCGCGCGCGTCGAGTCGTATCGATTGACCGTCGATCCGCCCTGGCTCATGAGTCACGATTCGGGGCTGAAGTACGAACGAGCGCGCCTCGACCTCTGGCCAATCGACGGTGCGATCGAAGCCACGGTGAGACTGCCGCGACAGCGCTGAGCCGTTCCCGATTTCGGCGGAGAGGTCGACGGCGTTCGGTCAAGACGCCCGCGCGCTATCGTCCCGCCCCCTCATTTGCGGTCCGTGACGAGCCGCTCGCGCGTCGGTCGCGCCGGCGCCGACCGCGGCTCCCGCGCAGGTTGGAGCGGCTCCCGTGAATCCCTGGCGCGGACTCGCCGGACTGCCGCGCGCGAGCTACCTGATCGCGCTGGCGACGTTCATCAATCGCGCCGGCGTGATGGTGCGGCCGTTCCTGGTGGTCTACCTCGTGCAGCACGTCGGGCTCAGCGAGGGGTACGCGGCGTGGATGTTGTCGCTTTATGGGGCGACGGCGATCGCGAGCGCGACGTTGTCGGGCTGGCTTGCCGACCGCTTCGGCGCCGCTCGCGTGTTGCGCAGCTCGCTCGTGGTCGCGGCGGCGGCGATCCTCCTTTTTCCGCTGGCGGGCACCGAGCTCACGGTGGCGCTTTGCACCGTCGTGTTCGCACTGTTCAACGAAATGCCGCGTCCGGCGCTGATGACGCTTGTCGCTGATGTCGCACCGCCGGAGCTGCGCAAGCAGGCCTTCGTGCTCTCGCGCGTCGCGGTGAATCTCGGGCTCGCCATCGGCCCGGCGCTCGGCGGGTTCATCGCCGAGTTCTCCTACGTGGCGATCTTCTGGGTCGACGCCGCCGCAAGCCTGGCCGCGGCCTGCCTGTTGATGCGAACGCACCTTCCGGTCGCACCGCATGCGACACGGCCCGAGGGTTCCGCCGTGACGGTGCTGCTCCGCGATCGGGCGCTGCTGCTGTTCTTCGCGGCGACGGTTCTGAGTGCGGTCGTGTTCTTCCAGCACGACTCGACGTTGGCCTACTGGATGACCGAGGTCCTGGGCCAGCGCAAGTTCGAATACGGACTCACCATCACGTTGAACACGCTGCTGATCGTGTTCATCGAGGTGGAGCTGAACACCCGCCTCGCGCACTGGTCCCATCGTCGCTCGCTGGTCTTCGGTGGCGTGCTGACGGCCCTCGGCTTCGGTGCGATGGCGTTCGCGAGCGGCTTCTGGTCGATCTGCGCGACCGTCGTGATCTGGACCTTCGGCGAGATGATCGCGATGCCGGCGATGTCGGCCTTCGTCGCCGACCTCGCGCCGACGAATCGCCGCGGCCTCTACATGAGCACGCTGATGCTGGCCTTCGGCAGCGGGCTCACGATCGGTCCCAAGCTTGGGATGACGCTCTTCCTGGCGCACGGCGCAGTCGTGCTGTGGTTGGCAGTCGGGGTGGTCGGACTGCTCAGCGTTGCGCTCTATTCACTCATGCCGTCGCGATCGCCGAAGCCGGCGGATGCGGTCGGTGAAGGTGCGGGCGGAGCCGCTGAAGTCGACGTCGGTGTGTCGGGCTAACGCTCGACCGGAGTCGAATCGTTGCCTGGAGCCATCGGTTCCGGCGTCGGTGCCCTCACGCTGAAGAACAGGAACCCGAGCACGAAGAGCACCACTAGCGCGAGCAGCACGAAGAAGACACAGCCCATCCCTCCCGAGCGCGCGCCAGCCGCCGAACGCGACTGCATCGACTCGAGCACGGCCGCAAGCCGATCGCGTTCGGCAGCGCCACCGCCCTCTGCCTCGACCGGGCGGGCAGCACCTGCCGAGCGCTCCGCACTCGCTGCGGTCGGCAACGCCGCGCCGCACCATTCGCAGCGCGGGCGTCCGGCGACCATCAACGTGCCGGCGCAGTGGGGGCATCGCAGTGGAGCGGTCATCTTCGACTCCGACATCCTGATCCGGGATGAAAACGAAGGCGGCTACTGCACCGTAGCCGCCGCCGTTCGAGTGTCCGACATGTCATCGCGCGAGTGGCTGCGCGCCACTCGCCGCGAGCGCGTCTTGCTCAGCCCGCAACCTTCAGCGTGAACTCCTTCCAAGCGATCTCGAACTCGTCGAAATCGACCCCCGCGAACGCCTCGCGCAGCGCGATGTCGAGCGCCGAATCGGACGCCTCGCCCTGCTGCATCGGCTGGAAGCCCGGATCGACCGGCGACCCGTCGCGACCCTCGCCCGGGCCGCTCGGATCGCCGGGATCGTCGGGCTTGCTCGGATCGGCTGGATCGGCGGGCTTGCTCGGATCGGCTGGATCGGCGGGGTCCTCTGGATCGGTCGGGCCATCGCCTGGACCATCCTTGCCCGGCCCATCACCCGGCCCGTCCGGCTTCGGCGGCTCAGGATCCTCGAACCCGCCGCGACGGAGATTGCCTTCCTTGTTCACCTCGCGCTTCAGCGCGTTGAAGTAGGTGTCGAGGATCTTGCCCCACTTCATGGCGTACTTCTTGTTCTTCGGGACCTCTTCGCGCAGGAAGTAGATCAAGCTCCAGCCCTGCGCGTAGCTCACGCCGGGATAGCTGTAGTAATCGCCCTGGCTGAACGCGACCAGGTCCTTGATCGGCGTGTAGCCCTTGTCGCTGTTGAAGTTCTTGTGCTCCTTGCCCGACTCCTTGTCCTTCTTCACGGTGAAGGTGCGCGGCCCCTGCCGGATCGCCGCCTTCACCGTGCCGACGCGCCAGTCGAACGGGCCGATCTTCCACTTGTGCGAGGAGTAGCGGCTGCCGGCGTAGTAGTCGCCGTGGCCTTCGTTGAACCACGAGTGCGGGGGGACGTTGCCGACGCTGTAGAAGATGTATTGGTGGAACGCCTCGTGGTAGAGCACCGCAAGCGTGTTGTCATCGACCTGCTTCGCGGGACTCATGTCGTAGAACACCAGTTCTTCCGCGTGGCTGTTCCAGTAGCCCGCCGAGCCGCCCGGCCCGCCGTACTTGTGGTATTCGGCGCCGTCGCCGCAAACGCGCACGATCGACACGGCCTTGACCGGTTCGGCCGGCGGGAATTGCAACTCGTAGACCTGTTCGCGAAGGCTCTCGATGCGGCTGGCGATTGTGGATGCGAGCAGCTTGTTCTTGTTGCTCTTCGTGTTGTAGATGATGACGTAGTTCTTCTTCGGGCTGACCTCGACGCCCCAACCCTTCACCAGTCCCTTCTCAATCTCGATCCGCCGCTTCGGCGTGATGTTGACGCCGGCCAGAATCTCGTCGAGGTTGACGACCTCCTTGGCCTTGTC
>SHYZ01000103.1 GCA_009692535.1 Myxococcales bacterium | reverse complement strand
CAAGGAGCAATCCGATGGCTGGTGTGGGGTTCTTCGCGCGCGTCGCGAATCTGTGGAAGGGGTTCCTCTCGATCTTCATCTCCGACGTGGAGAAGCGGCACCCCGAGATTGCGTATGAGAACGCGATCAACTCCATGATCGAGAAGTACACCGACCTCAAGAAGCACACCGCAGCGATCATCCGGCGGCGCGAGGAGCTCGAGCAGCGCTTTACTGAGAAGACGCGCGAGCTGGCACAAACCGACGCCGACCTGCAGACCGCGATCGAGACCGACCAGCAGGAGCTGGGCATGGTGCTGATCCAGAAGCAGAAGGCGCTCGCCGCGGAAGTGGCCGACCTCAAGAACGACCTCACGCTGGCGGTGAAGGACGCCGACACGGCGAAGGCCTCGCTCACGCAGGTCCAGGCCGAGATCAAGAAGCTCAAGTCCGAGAAGGACCAGATGTTGGCGAAGATGGCGTCGGCGCAGGCGCGCGTGCGCGTGCAGGAGCAGCTCGAGGGGCTGTCGCTCGACGCCGAGGTGCGCGCGCTCGACGGTGTCCGCGAGCACATCAAGAACACGATCGCGCAGGCGAACCTCGGGTCGGAGCTCAAGGAGACCGACCTCGACAGCCGCCTCTCCGAGCTGCGCAAGCAGACGGGCGAGGTCTCCTCGAAGAGCGAGTGGGACCGGCTGAAGGCCGCGAAGGCGGCGCAGCAGGCGACGAAGACGCTCTAGCCCGCTCACGCGACGACCTTGATGGCGACGCCCCCGACTTCCCCGGCACCGGCGGCGACTTCCCTGGCGGCGGCGCCGACATCCCCCGCGACGCCGCCGGCGACCGCGGCCGCGGCGATCACCACCGCGCCGTCGGAGCCCGCATGGGCCAACGAGCTGCGCCGCAGGTACCTGCGCGGCGAGGCTGCGGAGTTCGTGCTGCACGGCAACGTGCACGACGTGGTGCTGCACGAGGGCGCGCTGGTCAGCGTGGCCGACTACGTCGCGACGACGGTGCTCGGGCGCAAGGACATCATCGTCCGCTACAACGTGTCGACCGGCTGCCGCTTCATAAAGAAGGTCGGTAAGGTCGACGGGCTCGAGGACCTGCTCGGACAGCGGTCGCCCGAGAAGGTGCTTCCCGCGCTCGAGAAGCTGCTCTTCACCCAGAAGAACGTCGCCGTCGTGATCGAGTACGCCGAGATGCTCGCGCCCGCGGGGGACGCGTCGTTCTCGTCGGAGCAGGACCGGCTGGCGGTGGTCACGCTGCAGCGCTGGTCGCTGGCGCCGCAGCTCGAGGCGTCGGACAGCATCGTGGTGCTGATCACCGAGGTGCCGAGCGAGCTGCACCAGAAGATCGTCTCGAACCCGCGAGTCGCAGCGGTGCGTGTGCCGATGCCGACGCAGGACGAGCGCCGCGCCGTGATTCGCGCGGTGAACCCGGGGCTCGACGTGGCGTGGACCAACCGGCTGGCCGACGTGACCGCGGGACTCAAGAGCATCCAGCTCCAGTCGCTGCTCCAGCCCGCGCCGGCGGGCACCGGGGACGACGAGGAGCGCGGCCGCTACATCCGCGCGCTGGTCGCCGACGAGGGGCGCGCGAAGAAGCTCGCCGCGGTGACGCGCGGGATGACGCACGAGGAGATCGCCGAGCTGGCCGGCATTGCGCCCGAGGCGGCACGGACGGCGCGTGGCGTCGGCGACGGGGCAGAACAGGACGAGCTGCTGCGTCTGGTCGCGCGACGCAAGCGCGAGATCATCGAGCGCGAATGCTTCGGGCTGGTCGAGTTCGTTGAGCCGGAGCACGACTTCTCCGTCGTCGGCGGCATTCCCGAGGTGAAGCACGAGCTGCAGTCGATCGCGCGGAACATCCGCGAGGGGCGCCACAACCGCGTGCCGATGGGGCTGCTCTTCACCGGTCCGATGGGGACTGGCAAGACCTTCGTCGCCGAGGCGTTCGTCAAGGAGAGCGGCCTCACCGGCATCAAGCTGAAGAACTTCCGCTCGAAGTGGGTCGGCTCCACCGAGTCGAACCTCGAGCGGATCCTCGGCGTCGTGCAGGGCATCGGCAACGTCATCGTCATCATCGACGAGGCGGACCGCTCGTTCTCGTCGGGCGGCGACGATGGCGACGGCGACGGTGGCACCGGGTCGCGCGTGATCGCGCGGCTCAAAGAGTTCATGAGCGACACCAAGCACCGCGGGCGCGTGCTGTTCGTGCTGATGACGAACCGCCCCGACAAGGTCGACATCGATCTCAAGCGTGCCGGGCGACTCGATCGCAAGATTCCCTTCCTCTACCCACAGACCGCAGAAGATGTGGAGCAGGTGCTCGCCGCGCAGATCCGGCGGCACCGCCTGAGTTCAGCGCTCGAGTTCCCACGCGACCGCGAGACCGTGTCGCAAAAGGTCGTTGGCTACTCGAACGCCGACCTCGAGGCGATCGCGCTGCTCGCGCACGACTACGCGGCGGGACCAGGGAGCACCGGCACCGAGTCGGCCCTCGCGCCGACGCACTTCGAGCAGGCGGTGAAGGACTACCTGCCGTCGCGTGACCTCGAGATGCTCGAGTACATGGAGCTGCTCGCGGTGTTCGAGGCGTCGAACCGCCGCATGCTGCCGCAGAAGTACGCCAGCCTGACGACCGAAGACCTGCACACGCGCCTCGCCGAGCTCAAGCGCAGCTGCGGGCATCGCCGGTAGGGACAACCGTGCGCCAGCGCGCGGTTCAGCGCGGTGCGGGCGGTGCGGGCGGTGCGGGCGGTGCGGCCACGCGCGCGGCGTCTGCGGCGCCACGGCGCTGCTCGTCGACGATCCGCGCGTAGCCCTGCAGTTCGGGCTCGGGCACGGCTCGGCTCCGCACGCGCACCAGCGAGCCGGGCGACTCGACCGTGCCGTGTGCCATCGACCAGCCGGGTGGCACCTCGGGCGCGGCCCAGAAGTAGAGGTGGCGCGCGTCGGCGGGCGAGAGGTTCAGGCAGCCGTGGCTGCGCGGCGTGCCGAAGTCGTCGTGCCAGTACGCGGTGTGAAATCCGAGGTCCGGCGCAAAGAACATCGTCCAGGGAACACTCGCGACGCGATACGACTCCTCGTCGCCGAGCGAGCCGTTCATGTCGGTCTCGGCGAACTTGATGCGCATGCGGTAGAGCCCCGGCAGCGTCGGCGTCTCGGCCGCGCCCGACGAGAGCAGCGTGGCGAACACCGGCTGGCGTCCCTCGTACGCGACCACCACCTGCTCATCGAGGTCGACATCGAGCCAGCGCTCGCCGGGCAGCACGGCCGCGGGGGGCGCGACCGCCTGTGCGACGTGCAGCTCGCCGCGCGGGACCGACGCGCCGTTGTCGAGGAGTGCGCGCGTTCCGTCGGCGGCGAGCTCGGTGATCATGGCGAGCAGCCGGTGCCCGACCGCCGTGCGTGCACCGGCACGCACAGCCTTGCGCCCCCACGCGATCGGCAAGCGCGGTGCGCCGGGCAGGTCGAGCCGCACGCCCGCAAACGTCGACGGATTGAGCCGCGTGAGCGCACGCGACTCGATCCAGCCGTCGTCAGTGCGCGCAAACCGTCGCCCGCCCGACTCGGCCTCGTCGAGGATTCGCACCTTCGCGAGCCCGAGTGCGCGACCGAGCGGCCTTACGCCCGTGGTCGCGGCTTCGGGCGTCGCGTGGATCGCCGGGCCCTCCTGCCCCTTGCGGCCGTTCACGCGCGCATAGGTTGCAGGCAGCAGTGCCCCGTCGACGAGCTTGGGCAACTCGACTGCGCGTGGCAATTGGTCACTCTCCTCGAGGTAGCGCTCACAGATCCACCCGCGCGGCGCAATTTCGATCCAGCGCGGACAGCCGGGCCCAATACTCCATGAACGCCAGCCAACGCGGGTGTCCTGCGCGATCGTCCCGATCGGCTTAGCCTCCTCCGCAGGCGCGCTGCGCACGACGATCGAGCGACGCAGCCTGAGCGACGTCACCGCCTCGGGGTAGGCGGGCGGAGGCGGCGGCGTTGGCGCCGGAGGCGGCGGCAGCGCGACGCGGGCGGCGAAATCCTCGGGCACGAGCGGCTCCTGCCTGCACGCCGCGAGTGCAGCGCAGACCACGAGCGCGGCGCGGGCCACGCGGGCTGCATCTGCGCGTCTGCGCGTCGAGCCGCTCACGGCGCCGGCTGCCCCACGGTCTCTTCATGCGCGACGTCGACCGCAAGGTCGCCGAAGCGCGTCTGAAAGTGCAGCGTCGCCGCGAGGCCAAGTCGCGCCGAGCCGCGCTCGATCGCTGCGACAATGGCGAGCGCCTGCGCGGGTCCGATGGTAAGCGTCGCCGCGACCGGCGCGGTGCCCTTCGCGGGAATGGTTTCGGAGAGGTCGAGTCGTCCGCGCGCGACCGGCTGCCCGTCGAGCCGCGCCTCCCAGTCGATCGCCCGCAGCGGGATCCCGTAGGCGTTCGGGTTCGCGAGCGAGAGGTCGAGCCGCAACGCCAACCCGAGCAGCGACGCCGACTCGACGGCGAGGCCGTTCACCGTCACCGTCGGGCGCTCGGGCGGAAGGAGCACGCCAGGACAGGCGGCGAGCAGCAGCAGTCCAAAGATCAGCAGGGTCGAGCGAGCGCGGGTCACTGTCGCAGCTCGTCGCATAGGTCGTGTCGCCAACTTCATCACCGCATCGCCTCCCTCTGTGCCGACAGAAATAGCTCGTTCTCCTCGCGTGTACCGACAGTGACACGCAGGCAGCCCGCAAGCGCGCCGGGCCGGTCCAAGTTTCGCACCAGCACGCCCCGCTCGACCAGGCGCGTCCAGCACGCACGCGCGTCCGCGACTCGGAACAGCAGGAAGTTGGCACGCGAAGGAAACAGCGTGACGCCGACGATCGCGGCGAGCTCCACCGCGAGCCGGTCCCGCTCGGCCACAACCTCAGCGGCGCGCGCACGGAGCGACGGCCCGTGCCGCTCGAGCAGCCACGCCGCGGCCACCTGATTGAGTGAGCCGAGGTTGTACGGCGGGCGCACCTTCTCCACCTCGCGCGCGAGGTCGGGGTGCGCGACGAGATAGCCGCAGCGGAGCGCCGCGAGGCCGATCTTCGACACCGTGCGCAGCACGACGAGGTTGGGATAGCGCGGCAGCTCGCCGAGCAGCGTGACGCCGGCGTATTCGAAGTACGCCTCGTCGGAGACGACTACGACGTCAGGATGCTGGGCGGCGGTAGCGAGCACCGCCTCGGGCGGAAACAGCGTGCCGGTGGGGTTGTTGGGCAGCGCGAAGAAGACGACGTTCGCGGGCGCGGCGGCGAGCGTGCCGGCAAGCGCCGCCTCGTCGAGCGTGAAGTCAGCGCAGAGCGGTACCTCGACCGCATCGGCGCCATGGCTCGCGGCGGCGATGCGGTAGACGGCGAACGACGGCGCCGGGTAGACCACGCGCGGGCGCGCGGCCCCTTGCGCGCGAGAGAACGCGGCGATGACCAGCGCGATCAGCTCGTCGGAACCGTTGCCGAACACGAGCGCGTCGGGCGCTACGTCATGCTCGCGGGAGATCAGCGCGCGCAGCGCCGGCGAGTCACCCGCAGGGTAGCGATGCAGCGCGACGCCGGCGAGTACGCCGCCGAGTTCGGCGGCGATGTCGGGCGCGAGTGCGAACGGGCTCTCGTTGGCGTCGAGCTTGGCGACGATGCCCGGCGGGTGCGGCACCTCGTAGCGCGCCATCGCGCGGATCGCGTCGGGCACCAGAGCAAGCGGCCCGCCGGTCCCGTCGCTCACCTCGGCCCCGCAAAGCGAATCGCCACCGACCGCCCGTGCCCGTCGAGCCCCTCGACCGCCGCGAGCCGCACGATGTCGTCGGCCTGCGCGGCGAGACCCGCCGCGTCGTACTCGAGCACCGTCGTCCGCTTGACGAAGTCGTACACGCCGAGCGGCGACGCATAGCGCGCCGCGCCACCGGTCGGCAGCACATGGTTCGGGCCGGCCATGTAGTCCCCTGCCGCCTCGGGCGTGAACGCGCCGACGAAGATTGCGCCCGCCGTGTGGATCCGTTCCGCCACGCGCGCCGCGTCTGCGACGATGAGCTCGAGGTGCTCGGGCGCGTATCGGTTCGCGAACGCGATCGCCTCGTCGAGCTGGTCGACAATGATCGCCGCGCCGTTCGCACGCAGCGCCGCCTCCGCGATCTTTCTGCGCGGCAGGTCAACCAGCTGGCGCGCGAGCTCGTCCGCCACCGCGCGCGCGAGCCGCTCCGACGTCGTGACCAGCAGAGGGCACGCGATCTCGTCGTGCTCCGCCTGCGCCAGCAGATCGGCAGCGATGAACCGCGCGTCGGCGCTGTCGTCGGCGAGGATCAACACCTCCGACGGCCCCGCCACCGAGTCGATGTCGACCTCGCCGAACACCAGCCGCTTGGCCGCCGCGACCCACGCGTTGCCGGGCCCGACGATCTTGTCGACGCGCGGCACGCTCTCGGTGCCGAACGCGAGCGCGGCCACCGCCTGCGCTCCGCCGATGACGAACACACGGTGTACGCCCGCGAGCCGCGCTGCCGCGAGCGTCTCTGGCGACGGCCCGGGCGTGACCATGATGATCTCGCCCACGCCCGCGACGCGCGCCGGCACCGCCGTCATCAGCACCGACGACGGATAGCGTGCGGTGCCGCCCGGCACATAGAGGCCCACGCGAGCGAGTGGCGTGAGCCGCAAGGCGAGCCGCACGCCCGCCTCGCAGAGCTCGTAACCGACCTCACGCTGCCGCTCGTGAAACGCCGCGATCCGCTCCGCCGCGCGCCCGAGCGCCCGCAGCACGTCGGGCGCAACGCGGTCGGCCGCCTCATCCCACGCCGCACGCGACAGCTCGAGCTGGTCGAGCCGGCGCCCCTCGAACCGCTCGGTCAGCTCGCGTACCGCGGCATCGCCACGGCGACGCACCTCGTCCACGATCGCGCGCGCGCCCGACTCGACCTCCGGCGGCAGCATCAGGCGCCGACCAAACCGTGCCTCGATCTCTGCCCTGGAAGCGGAATCGCGAGCCGCAGCACCGGACGAATTACCTGGCGAATTACCTAGCGAATTACCTAGTGACTTACCTAGCGACTGACCTAGAAAGACGAGCCGAAACATCAGGTTCGCCGAATCGTACCCGAGTTGACTGGCAGGAGACACGGGATATAGTCCGGCACCTTTTTCAGCCGGAGCGTGGCATGGCCGACTACATTTTCTCATCCGAATCCGTCACCGAGGGGCACCCCGACAAGGTCTGCGACCAGGTGTCGGACGCCGTCCTCGACGCCATCATCGCGCAGGATCCTGCGTGCCGCGTCGCATGCGAGACGCTCACCAAGACCGGCTTCGTCATGGTCGCCGGTGAGATCACCACCAGCTGCTACGTCGACATTCCGAAGATCGTCCGCGAGACGGTGAAGTCGATCGGCTACGACGACAGCTCGCTCGGCTTTGACTACAAGACCTGCGGCGTGCTCACCGCGATCGAGCAGCAGTCGCCCGACATCGCGCAGGGCGTCGACCGTGGCGACAACCTCTCGCAGGGCGCGGGCGACCAGGGAATGATGTTCGGCTACGCGTGCAACGAGTCGAAGGAGCTGATGCCGCGGCCGATCCAGCTCGCGCATCGGCTCGCGCGGCGCCTCGCCGAGGTGCGCAAGCGCCGCATCGGCGGCGTCGACTTCCTGCGGCCCGACGGCAAGAGCCAGGTGACGGTGCGCTACGAGAACGACCGGCCGGTCGCGGTCGACGCGATCGTCGTGTCGACGCAGCACTCCGAGACGGTGAAGAAGAAGACGCTCGAGGAGGCGGTCCGCGAGTACGTGATCGGGCCGGCGGTTCCCAAGGAGCTCATCACGCCGAAGACCAAGATCTACATCAACCCGACCGGACGTTTTGTCGTCGGTGGACCGATGGGCGACTCGGGACTCACCGGGCGCAAGATCATCGTCGACACCTACGGCGGCATGGGCCGTCACGGCGGCGGCGCGTTCTCGGGCAAGGACCCGTCCAAGGTCGACCGCTCGGCGTCGTACTACGCGCGCTACATCGCCAAGCACATCGTGGCAGCGGGACTCGCCGACCGCTGCGAGGTGCAGCTCGCCTACGCCATCGGCGTGGCCGAGCCGGTGTCGATCATGGTGAACACGTTTGGCTCGGGCACCGTCGACGAGACCAAGCTCGCCAACGCGGTGCGGCGGGTGTTCGATTGCCGCCCCGGGGCGCTCACGCGCGAGCTCAACCTGTTGCGCCCGATCTACCGCCAGACCGCTGCGTACGGCCACTTCGGCCGCAGCGAGAAGGACTTCACCTGGGAAGCCACGCCGCGCATCGAAGAGCTGCGCGCTGCGGTGAGCACCGGCAACGGCGTCGCCGTCCACATCGCCAAGCCCGTGGTCGCCAAGCGCGCGCGCGCCAGCGCGAGCCTGTAACCCCTTCGCGCCGGCTCAGTTCGCTGCGGTCGGCGCGGCGGGGAGTGCCGGCTCGACGCCCATCTCGCGCAGCAGGTGATCCGCGCCTGCGAGCAGGTCCATGTACCAAAGGACGTAGCGGATGTCGGCGTGGATCGTCCGCGTACGATCGCCCGCGAAGATCACGTCCGACGAGACCCCCTCGAGCGTGCCGTCGAACGCGAGGCCGACGAGATCGCCGCGCGCATCGAGCGTGGGCGAGCCCGAGTTGCCGCCGGTGATGTCGAGGTCTGAAAGAAAGTCGACCGGGCAATCGCCGAGCGCAGGGTCGGCGTAGGGACCGAACGTCTTCTGCCTAATCGCCTCCAGCTCCGCCGCCGGCGCGTCGAACGGATCCTTCCCGGTGTCCTTGGCGAGAATCTCCGTCGCCAGCGTGAACGGGCGCTCGCCGCCGGCGACGACCCCCGGCTCGAACGGCCGCACTGTGCCGAACGTGATCCGCAGCGAGCTGTTCGCGTCGGGCGCGAGCCGACCCCCGAGCATCTCGCGCAGCGCCTCCGCGTACGCCGGCGCGACGAGCAGCAGCTCGCCGGCAACTGCGTCGTCCTCGCGCTCCTCGGCCTTCACCTGCGGCCAGAGCGCGAGCGCGGCGCGCACGAACGGGTCCTTGCTCTTGGCGAGCTCCGCGCTCGAGGCCTTCTCGTAGAGCGCCACGCGCACATCGGCCGACTCGAGCTTGGTCCCGGCGTAGAGCCGCTCGAGCGCGAGGTCGATCGTCTTCTCGTCGACCTTCTTGCCGGCGCGCGAGCCGAGGAGCGTCGCGAGCCACGGTCGCTCGAGCTCGGGCAGCTCGAGCGCGGCGACGAGCACCACGCGAAAGAGCGCACGGTCGATCGTCCGGTCGTAGCGCCGCACCGCTTGGCGCTGCTCGGCGAGGCTGCGCGCAAGATCGCGCGCCTGGTAGCCGGGCTTGCGCTCCTCGTCGGCCTTGGGCCGCTCCTCGGCCATGCGCACGAGACCGAACGCCGTGCTGAGCAGCGACGAGCCGCCGAAGACCTGGCCGCGGTGAAAGTCGGGCAGCGCGGTCTTCTCCTCATTGGCGAGGATCACGTCGAGCCGCACGAGCGCGTCCGCCCACGCCTTGCGATCCGGTTGCGCGACCACCCACGACCGCACCTTCGCGTCGGCCGCCGCCTTCTCGGCGAGCAGGTCGCCACGCTCGAGCCCCGCGAGCACGCCCTGGTTCTTCTCGAGCCGGTTCTGCGCGCCCTGCTTGAACATCGACGCCTTGAGCGCGGTCTCGCCGCCCGCGCCGAGCAGTCGTGCAAGAGCGTCGTAGCGCGCCTGAGAGGCGGCGATCGACCTGGGATAGCCGAACTCCACGTCGTGCCGAAGCTCGGCGGCCGTCGCCAACCGATCAGTGTGGCCCGGATAGCCGACGACCATCACGAGGTCGCCCGCGCGCAGGCCCTGCTTGGCGATCTTGAGGAAGTGGCGCGGCCGATACGGCACGTTCGCCGCCGCAAAGTCGGCCGGCTTGCCGTCGGGGCCGACGTAGGCGCGATAGAAAGAGTAGTCGCCGGTGTGGCGCGGCCAGGCCCAGTTGTCGATCTCGCCGCCGTAGTTGCCGACGCTGCGGGGCGGCGCGTGAACCAGACGCACGTCGCGCAGCTCGAGGTACTCGACGAGTCGGTGCGACGCGCCGCGGAAGTAGCTCGACACACGGCAGTTGAGCTCGGGCCGATCCTTCTCGCACGCGGCGACGATGCGCTTGTTGCGCCGCTCCGCCTCCTCCTTACGCGCCACCGGATCGGCGATCGCCTCGAGCCCGCCACGCATCTCGGCGGTCACATCGCGGATCGCCTGCGCCACGTAGACACGCGATGCTGGACCGTTCGACCGCTCGTCGGCGCGCGTCGCCGCGAGAAAGCCGTGCTCGAGCAGGTTCTGCCCGGGCGTCGAGTTGTACTGCAGCGCGCCCTGCACGCAGTGGTGGTTGGTGATCACGAGGCCGTCGGCCGAGACGAACGAAGCGGAGCAGCCGCCGAGGCTGACCACCGCGCCGAGCGGGGCCGCGAGTGGATCCGCGAGCGTCGCCGGCTCGATCGCGAGGCCGAGTCCGCGCAAGAGGTCGGCCTGCTCGGCGAGCTGCTCGGGCATCCACATGCCGCCGGGGTTACGAAAGGCCCGTCGGATCGCCACATCGGCCGACTCGAGCGGCGCTATGTCGCAGGCCGCGGACTCACCCGTCGCGACAGTCGCCGTCGCAGTCGACGTCGCAGCAGACTGCGAGCCTCCGCACGAAGTCAGGAGGAGGAGCGTGGCCGGAACGAGGGTGACGCCGCGGTTGCGAGTCTGCATGCCCCCGGTCTACCACCGGGCGCGACCGCACCGCCACCGCGAAGGTTGCGCTAGGTGCCGGCGGAGTAGTCGGCCGCGTAGCGCTTCTGCTCGTCGGTGAGGGCGTCGATCGCCACACCGATCGTGCCGAGCTTGAGCTGCGCCAGCTCCTGGTCGAGCTCGGGCGGGAGCTCGTAGACCTTCTTCGCGAGCGTCTTGCCGTCCTTTGCGAGCCGGCAGAGCGCGAGGAACTGGTTGGCGAAGGACATGTCCATCACCTCGGACGGATGCCCCTCGGCTGCGGCGAGGTTCACCAGCCGACCCTGCGCGAGGAGATAAATGCGCCGGCCGTCCTCAAGCAGGTACTCCTCGTTGCTCGGCCGAATCTCCCGCTTGCCGCGCGAGAGCTTCTCGAGGTCGCCGATGTTGATCTCCACGTCGTAGTGACCGGTGTTGGAGATGATCGCGCCGTCCTTCATCGACCGGAAGTGTCGCTCGACGAGGATGTCGCGCACGCCGGTGGCGGTGATGAAGATGTCACCGATCTTGGCCGCCTCGTCCATCGGCATCACGCGGAAGCCATCGAGCACGGCCTTGAGCGCCTGCGTCGGCTTCACCTCGGTGACGACGACGTTCGCGCCCATGCCGCGTGCGCGCATCGCGACACCACGCCCGCAGTGGCCATAGCCACCGATGACGAACGTCTTGCCGGCGAGGAACACCGATGTCGCGCGCAGGATGCCGTCGATCGACGACTGGCCGGTGCCGTAGACGTTGTCGAAGTCCCACTTGGTCTCGCTGTCGTTGACCGCGAACACCGGGTACTTGAGCTTGCCGTCGGCGGCCATCGCGCGCAGCCGGTGCACGCCCGTGGTGGTCTCCTCAGTGCCGCCAAGGATCGTGGCGCACAGCTCGGGGTGCTTGGCGTGCACGGTGAAGATGAGGTCGGCGCCGTCGTCGAGCGTCAGCGTCGGCTTGAACTCGAGCGTCTTCTCGATGCACCAGTAGAACTCGTCGACCGAGAGGCCGTGCCACGCGTAGATCGACGTGCCCTCGGCGGCGAGCGCGGCCGCGACTTCGTCGTTGGTCGACAGCGGGTTGCAGCCCGACCAGCTCACCTCGGCGCCAGCGGCTTGCAGCGTCCGCACCAGCACCGCCGTCTCCTTGGTGACGTGGAGACAGCCCGCCACGCGCATCCCCTTGAGCGGCTGTTCGATGCGGGCCTTCTCGCGCAGTGCCATCAGCACCGGCATGCGGGACTCCGCCCACTCGAGTTTGAGGCGTCCCTTTTCGGCCAGCTTCAGATCGGCAACCTTGTGATTCATCGCGATTCTCCCGGTGCGCTCAGCGCGGAGCCTAGATAAAGGATTCTGATACGATCCGCAACCTTGTGATGGGGCCGCTCTTGGACTTGCGTCTGTCGACGGCGGCACTCGCTACCGCGGTGATCACGGCGCTGCTCGCAGCGTACCTGCGCCCTCGGCTCCCCGACGGGCAGCGCCATCGTGCGCGCAACGCGATCATCGTCGCGTCGATCTCGCTGCTGCTTCAGCTCGTCTCCGCGGTGACCGAGCTTAGCGACGCGAACGCCGCGACAACGACTATTGGACTCATCGCGTTCCTCGCGCTCGCTTTCGCGCTGGTGTCGGTCGTGGGCATCGTCCTCTTCGACGTCACGCTCGAGCGACTCGGGGTGCGCGCGCCGTCGCTGCTGCGCGACCTCCTGCTCGGCGTTGTGTTCATCGTCAGCGTGTTCGGGCTGCTGCGCGACTCCGGCGTCCACCTGGTCTCGCTGGTCACGCAGACCGCGGTGCTCACCGCCGTCGTCGGCCTCGCGCTGCAGGACACGATCGCCAACCTCTTCTCGGGGCTCGCGCTACAGGTCGATCACACCATCAACGTCGGCGATTGGATCCAGGTCGGCGACCACGCTGGGCGTGTCACCCAGATCAAGTGGCGCTCGACCTCGATCGTCACCAAGGACGGCTGCTCGGTGATGGTGCCGAACAGCACGCTGCTCAAGAGCGCGGTGATGAACTTCTCCAAGCCGACGCCGACGAACCGGCTCGGTTGCAGCATCGCCCTGCACTACCGGCACGCGCCAAACGACGTGCGCGACGCGCTGCTCGAGGCGGTGCGCGAGGTGCCCGGCGTGCTCGCGCTGCCGGTGCCGGACGTGATCGTCTCCACGTTTGGCGACCACGCGATCAACTACAGCGTTCGCTTTTGGATCGAGGACTTCGAGAACGACAAGGTGATCGCGGGCCAGGTGCGCACGCGCCTCTGGTACGCGGTGCGACGCGCCGGACTCGAGATCCCGTTTCCGACGCGCACGCTGCACCTGCACCAGACCACCCGCGACGACGAGGCGCGCGCACACACCGTCGACCTCGCCGATCGCCTGGACGCGCTGCGGCAGGTCGAGCTGTTCGCGCCGCTCGACGAAGCGGAGCTCGGGCTGCTCGCCGCCGAGGCCCGCGTCGAGAGATTTGGCGCGGAGGAGCGCGTGCTGCGGCAGGGCGACCCCGGCGACTCGCTCTTCGTGGTGCGCGAAGGGCGCGTCCGCGTTGTGCTGCAGGCGGGGGGCACCGACCGCGAGCTTGCGGTTTTGGGCGCGGGGGATTTTTTCGGTGAGATGTCGCTGATGACCGGCGAGCCGCGCCGAGCGACGGTGATCGCGGCGACCGACGTGATCTGCTACGTGATCGGTCACGCTGCGGTCGAGCGCCTGCTCGGCGCCGCGCCGAGACTCGCCGAGGAGATTTCGGCGATCCTCTCGCTGCGACTCGGACGGCTCGCGGGCGAGCGACAGGGGCTTGGCAGTGAGTCCCCGGGGCGCGATGGTGGTGCCGTGCGCGATCGGCTGGTGTCGCGCATTCGGCGGTTCTTCGGGCTGCGCGGGCGAGGGGACGAGGTGACGACGTGACCAAGACGGACCCGGTGTGCGGCGCGGCGGTGGATCCGGTGCGTGCCCGCGCCATGACGATCCTCGGGGCGGTGCGCTACTACTTCTGCTCGGTCGAGCACCGCGACGCGTTCACGCGGAATCCGGCGAGCTTCCTCGGCGGTGCGCCGAGCCCGGTCGCCGCACCGGCCGCGCGCCCCCCGACGGCCAGCGCACCGACGGCGTGGGCCACCCTGCTCCCGGCCGGCATGTCTGCTCCGGTGCCGAGAATCGCCGTGCTCCCGACCGCGCTGCCCGCCTCCGCCGTGCCGGTCCTCGTTATCGACGACGAGAGCGACACCGCACCGATCGCGCTGGTCGAGCCTTGGACCGGCGGCGATGCGGCCGACGCGGTGCCCGACGAGCTCGCGCAGCCGTCACGCTGGCCACCGCCGACCGAGTCCAGCGACGAGACCGACGCGTTCCCTGGCATCGCGAGCTGGTCGGGCGACGCGTGGCTGCAACCGACGCGGCTGCGAGTCGCACTGGCGGTCGTCGCGCTCGCCGCGCTCGTCGGAGGCGGCGCGGCGACGAGTGCGCGCGGCCCGTTGGTCTTCCTCGGACTGCTCGCCGGCGTCGCCAGCGTGGTGTTGCGCCCGCGCCGCCCCCCGCTCGCATGAGCGGCCCCGCGCGCGC
>SHYZ01000102.1 GCA_009692535.1 Myxococcales bacterium | reverse complement strand
CCACGGTCGTGGGCGCGGCCACCGAGAGGATCGTCGTGCCGGTCGTCTCGGGCGCGGCCGCATCGACCACGCGCAGTTCGTTCGCCGCCGGGAGCGCGAGCACGGCGCGCCCGGTCGCCGGATCGAGCGCGAGGTCGGCCGCGCAGGCGCCGACCTCGGCGGACGAGGGCGTCTCGTCGTTCGCCAGCGCGAAGGTCAGAATCTTTGTGTTGGTGGTGCAGTTCGCGCCACCCGCGTTGCCCGCGTCGAGTAACGCATGGCCGATCCCCGCCCGCGCCACCGGCGACGACGGTGGCCCATCGGTCGCAAAGAAGCGCGCAGTCCCGGTCGCAAGCTCCACCACCGTCAGGCCGGAGCCGTGCGCCACGAGCGCGAAGTTCGAGTCGTCGGAGATTGCAAGTTCACGCGCGCCGGGGGCGAGTGGCAGCTCGCGCTCGACCGAGTGGTCGGTCGTGAGCAGTACCGCGAGGCTTGAGGCGTGAGCGATCAGCACGCGCGCTCCGTCGGGGGTCGTGGCCACCGCGAGCGGCGTGGAGTCCACGTCGGCGTCGCCAACGTCCACGAACCAGGCCGCCGCGTCGGCGCCGTCGACGGTCGGATCGAGCGATTTGAGCCGGGCCGCACCGCCGACATAGACCAGCGGCCGACGCATCCGAACCGCGAGCTCGACAGCTTCGTGCGGCTGGATCGTCAGCGGCGCGGTGCCGCGACCGAAGCCGAGCAACCGACCGGTCCCGTCCTCGGCGGTCATCGCGACGGTGAGCGCGTCGCTCACCGGGAGGTCGCCGAACGCGAGCAGCCCCGGGTCGTCGGCCGCCGCACGCGTGTCGACGAGCAGCGTCCCGTCGGGCTCGGTCATCGTGAGCCCGAACGCCGCGAGCCGCGGCCCGAGCGGATCGAGAGCCTCGCTGGCCGGCAACTCGAGGCGCAGACGCACCGAGCCGACTTCGGGCGTCTCACACGCGACCCCGACTACGCCCGCAAACAGGACGAGTCCACAGGAGCTCCACCCACGCATCAGCGACCGACGCGGGCACCGTAGCACCTTACCGATCGAGGTCACAACCGCTACACTGCCCGACGGTGACCGACGCCGCGCTCAGCCGACCCGAGTTGCCTCGGGTGTTCGGGCGCTACCTCCTCCTGCGTCAGCTGTCGCGCGGTGGCATGGGTGAGGTGCTTGTCGCGCGCTCGGGCCAGCTCTCCGGCTTCGAGAAGCTCTGCGTCGTGAAGAAGATCCTGCCGCACCTCGCGGAGGACGAGGACTTCATCCACCGCTTCATCGACGAGGCCCAGGTCGCGATCCGGCTCGCGCACGCAAACATCGCGCAGGTCTTCGAGGTCGGTCGCGCCGAGGGGGAGTACTTTCTCGCGCTCGAGCATGTCGCCGGGCGCGACCTGCGCCGACTGCAGGCGCGACTCGGGGAGCTCAAGCAACGGCTCCCGGTCGACCTCGCGCTGTTCGTGGCGCGCGAGATCGCCAGCGGCCTCGCCTACGCGCACCGCAAGGTCGACGACGACGGCCGCCCGCTCCACGTCGTGCACTGCGACATCTCGCCGCCGAATGTGGTCGTGTCGTTTGAGGGCGAGGTGAAGATCATCGATTTCGGCATCGCCAAGAGCGCGCGCCGGATCACCGCGACCAACCCAAAGGTCGGCTTCGGCAAGTTCGGCTACATGGCGCCCGAGCAGCTCGTGCGCGGCGGCGTCGTCGATCGCCGCACCGACATCTATGCCTGCGGCGTGCTGCTCTACGAGTTGCTCGTCGGAGAGCGGATGTTTCAGTTCCCCGAGGGGACCGAGTACCGCGACATGGCGCGCGCGGTGGCGAGTGGCAAGCACTCGCTGCCGTCGTCGAAGGACCCCTCGCTCGCCGACCTCGACCCGTTGGTGGCGCGTGCCGTGGCAGCCCAGGCGGCGAATCGCTTTCAGTCAGCCGAGGAGCTGCGCGACGGACTCACGCTCGAGCTGGCGCGCAGGAACCCCACGCTCACCGGGGATCGGCTCGGCGTCTACCTCAGGCAGCTCTTCATCGACGAGGCGGTCGAGGAGCAGCAGCATCGCCAGCAGGCCTCTGCGCTCGATCTCTCTGCGTGGGAGCGCGAGCTCGCGGGCCCACAGGCCGAGACCATCTCGTACGCGCTTGCGGACGGGCCCACGGCAGCGCTCACCCGCGCAGTCGTGCCCGAGCCGTCGCTGCCGCAGGCGGTGGATCCCTTGCCGATACGGCGGCGCACCTGGATCCTCGCGGGCGTGACAGTGGCCAGCCTGTCGGCGCTGGTCGTGCTCGTGCTCACCCGTGGGGACGGGAGCGACGCTGTCGCGCCCATGCTCGCGCTACCGCCGGTGATCGACGTGCAGGCACTGGCCACTGGCGTCGCCGCGCCGCTCCTCGAGCTCGCGCCGCCGCCGCACGTGCGCCCGCTCGGCGTTCGTGCCGCCGCGCCCGATGCCGACGCGCAGACCGCGGACACCCGCGCCGACGCCGCGCCGCGCACCGGCGGACCGACGGAGCCGATCGTGGCGTCTGCCTCCGAGGGGGCGGTGACGCGCGAGGCGATCAAGGCCAAGTTCAGCGCAGTGAGTGGTGAGTACGCCGCATTCCGCACGAGCTTCGGCGATCGCCTCGGCGACGACTGGGCCGAGATTCTCGAGTCCTTCACCTACGCCACAGGCGGCGCGCGGCTCGACGCCTTCGACGCCCAGCTCGACGCGCTGCGCCAGCAGATGGCCGCCGTGCGCAAAAATCAGGGCGGCTGACCGGCGCGCCGGGCCCGCACGTCCGGGGCCACGGCCATGCTAAGACCTCGCCGTGCGCTACTTTGAGGCCACGCTCGCCGAGAACGAGGTGCTCGCGCCGCACACGTTCGTGCTCCACCTCGACGGCTGCGCGGCGCTCGCGCCGATGCGCCCGGGGCAGTTCATCATGCTGCGCGGCGAGTGGGGCCGCGACCCGATGCTGCCGCGCGCCTTCTCGGTGCTCGGCGTCGCCGACGGGCGCTGCGAGGTGCTGGTCAAGACCCACGGTCGCGGTACCGCGCTGCTCGAGGCTGCGCGCCCAGGCCAGCGCTTCTCGCTGCTCGGTCCGCTCGGCACGTCGTTCCCTGCGCCGTCGGCCGACTCGCGCCAGTGGCTCGTCGCCGGCGGTGTCGGACTCGCGCCGCTGCTCTTCCACGCCGAGCGCGCCGCGGCGGCCGGGTTCGCGTCGAGCGTGCGGCTCTTCTACGGCGGCCGAAGCGCTGTCGACCTCGTGCTGCTCGAGCGGATGGCGCGCGCCGGCATCGCGGTCGACCTCGCGACCGACGACGGCAGTCGCGGCATGCACGGCCGCGTTCCCTCGGCAGTCGAGCGTGCGCTCGACGCTGACCGCGGTGCGACACCACCGACGCTGCTCGTCTGCGGTCCCGAGCCGATGTTGATCGCGACGGCGCGGCTCGCTCGGGCGCGCGCGCTGCCGGCGTTCCTCTCGCTCGAGGGCGAGATGGGCTGCGGCATCGGCGTCTGTCTCGGCTGCGCGGTCGCCTGCGCCACGCGCCCCTTCCGCTACACCTGCAAGGAGGGTCCGGTCATGGCGCTCGACGAGCTGCGCGGACCGTACGCGCCGTCGGCCCCCGCCGGAGACGCCGCATGAGCGTCGACCTTCGCACGCAGGTCGGCACGCTCTCGCTCACGTCGCCGATCCTGACGGCGTCGGGCACGTTCGGCTATGCGCGCGAGTTCGAGGGGCTCACCGATCTCTCTCGCCTCGGCGGTATCGCCACCAAGGGGATCTCGCCGCGGCCGCGCTTCGGCAATCCGTCGCCGCGGATCTGCGAGACCGCATCGGGGATGCTCAACTCGATCGGCCTCGAGAACGTCGGCGTCGAGGGCTTCGCGAACGAGAAGCTCCCTTTTCTCGCCAAGCTCGGCACGCGCATCGTGGTGAACTTTTTTGGCGAGACCTTCGACGAGTACGTTGACTGCGCCGCCGGACTCACCGCCGCGGCACGCCGGCACGGCGGCGGCATCGACGCGCTCGAGATGAACATCTCCTGCCCGAACATCAAGAAGGGCGGCGTCGAGTTCGGCACCGATCCCAAGGTCGCCGGCGACCTCGTGCGCGCCTGTCGCGCCGCGACCGACCTGCCGCTCTGGGTGAAGCTCACGCCGAACGTCGCCGATCTCGTGACGCTCGCTCGCGCCGTCGTCGAAGCCGGCGCCGACTGTCTCTCGATCATCAACACCATCACCGCCATGGGCGTGAACGCGCGCACGCGCCGCCCGCGCCTCGCGACCACGTTCGGCGGGCTCTCCGGCCCGGCGATCAAGCCGGTCGCGCTGCGCATGGTGCACCAGGTCGCGCGCGCCGGACTCGGTGTGCCGATCTGCGGCATCGGCGGCATCGCCAGCGGCGAGGACGTGGCCGAGTTCCTGGTCGCCGGCGCGACCTGCGTGCAGGTCGGCACGATGAACTTCGTCGATCCCGACGCTGCGAACCGCGTGCGCGACGAGCTCGAGGCGTTCTGCATGGAGGAAGGGCTCGCACGTGCCGCCGATCTCGTCGGCACGCTCCGTCCCTGCTAAGGGCGCTCGGGCAGCGCCTACGCCGCAGGCAAGCTAAAGGAGAAGCTCGAGCCTTCGCCGAGGCGGCTCTCGACCCACATGCGACCGCCATGCGCCTCAACAATCGCGCGAGCGATCGCGAGTCCGAGGCCGGCGCCACGGTAGTCGGCGTCCGGCGCGCGGTAGTAGGTGTCGAACACGTGCGCCAACTCGGCGGGCGCGATGCCGCTGCCAGTGTCGGTGACGGAGACCACGATCGCGCCGACCTGCAGCCGCGTGCTCACGACGATGCTGCCACCGGGCTGCGTCGCGGCGATGGCGTTGCCTACGAGGTTGCCGAGCACCTGTGCCAACCGGTCGCGATCATGCGCGGCGCGGGGCAGGTCGTCGGTCAACTCGAGCGCGTAGTGGAGGCCTCGCGCCTGGCAGAACTCACCAAACGGCTCGCTGGCCTCGGCGAGGCTCGCGGCGACGTCGTGCGCCGATGGTTGTACCGTGAGCCGCCCCGCCTCGCTCGCGGCCACGTCGGCAAGGTCACCGACGAGGCGATCGATCCGTTCTGCCGCGCGGAGCACCGACTTGATCGTCGTGCGGGCGTCGGGGGTGCGGCTGGCAAGGAGCTCCGTCTGAAGCATGAGCGCCTGCAGCGGGTTCTTGAGCTCGTGCGAGACCAGCGCGAGGAAGAGGTCTCGAGCCTTGACTGCCCTGCGCGCTTCGTCGAGCAACACCGCGTTGTCGAGCGCGAGCGCAACGCGGCGGGTGAGCTCCTCGGCGAGCGTGAGGTCGTCGGCATCGAAGGAGCGCCCTGGGCCGTGGCGCTCGAGTGAGAGCACGCCGAGTCGCCTACCGCGCGCGATTAGTGGCAGGGCGAGCAGTGCAGGTGCGTCGTCGGAAGCCGGTGGCTGCTGCGTATGTCCTGTCGCAAACGCGACCGCGACCGGGTCATTGTGTCCACGCGTTGTCGTCGCGCGCGCGTCGCTCGGGCCGGCGAGGCGCGTGAGCTTGGCGTCGGTCACCACGTCAACCGCGCAGGCGTCAGCGACCTTGCCGACCATGATGGCCACCGCGGTGCGCGCGATCTCACCCGCGTCGATCGAGGCCGCGAGGAGGCGCGTCGCGTCGTCGAGCAGCGCGTGATCCTGTGCGCGGCGGGCCTCGAGGCCCGCGTGGTAGGCGAGGTCGTCGTGGAGATAGAGCACGCCGGCGAGGATCTCGGCGTAGGCCGGGTCCTCCTCCGCGGTCGATAGGATCAGCTCCTCGGTGATCGAGCAGCGTCCGCGGGCGAGCTCGGCGAGATGCTCGACCACGCGCGTCGCGACCGCGGCTTGGCTAGGGGAGCGCGCGGCGGGCCTCGGCGATTGCGTCCTCGAGCCGGCGATGGACGGAGAATGCGTCGATGCCGATGCGGGCAAGTACGAAGCGCAGCGCCAGCACCATGAGCGAGTTGCCGTCGATGGCGACCGCCAGATGGAGCCCACGGTAGTCGCGGCGCGCGCACTCCTTGATGCGTGCGCGCAGCGCGGCGTCGGGCCAGCGTGACGCGCTGGATTCGCAGACGATCACATAGGAAGGGAGGTCGCGCACGAGCTCGAGCCACCGTCCGAAGCCCGCGTCGAAGCCGGCGACGTCAAGTTGGTGGACCTGACGCCAAAGGACGACGCGATCCTCGACGAGCGAGACCTCGGGCCAGCGGTCGCTCCAGCGCGGGCTGGTCGTGACCACCCCTGTGCTCGTGGATTCGCTCTCCATCGGTCAGTCTCCCCCTTGCAGAGTGACGGTTGCGCGAGCGTCACGCAGCGGTGCGATGCGCGTCACTTCGTGCGAGTGACAGTGCGCTTGCCCTTGGAGAACGGCAAGCTGCGGGCGGATTCAGCCGCGCAGTGCGTCGGTCTCGTCTTGCAGCGAGTCGTACCGCGCGCGCTCCCCAGCGCCGTCGGCCAAAGTGCTCATGCACAGAACACACATGACCCGCGAGCTCGGCGGAGCGGTGCCTACCGTCGTCGTCACGCACCCGATTGACGCTCGCTCGCCGGAAGCCCTACGCTCACGCTCACCGTCTCATGCCCACCGTCTCACGCCGCACAGGGAGGCTCCCGTTGATCGCCATGTTTCGTCCGCTCCACCTTGCTGCTCGCTTGCTCACCCTGCTCGCGCTCGTCCTGCTGGTCGCTGCAACCGTCCGCGTTGCTGACGCACAGGTGCTGCCGCGCCCGGCGAAGAAGGGACGGCAGCTTCAGGTCACGATCGACAGCGCGCCGCAGCAGGCGCTCATCTACCTCGACGACAAACGCTACGGCATCGTCGGGTACACGCCGTGGAGCGGCAAGCTCGCGACCGGGCAGTGGACGCTCATCGTTGAGCAGGCCGGCCACGAGCCGTACACGCAGATCGTTCTCGTCGATCGCCAGAGCCGCACCTTCTTTGTGCCGTTGGTGAAGCAGGCGCGGCCGGCGGTGCTCGACGTGCAGGCGGCGGGTGATGCGAATGTGAATGGTGCGGTCGTCCACGTCGACGGCCTCGCGCAGGGCACCGCGCCGCTCATGCTCGACCTCCCCGCCGGACGACACCAGGTGGAGCTGAAGAAGGCGGGCTTTCACGATCTCTCGCAGTGGGTGACGCTCGCCGAGGCGCAGCGGCTCACGCTCACGCCGGTGCTGCGCGCGGTGGCGCAGGAGAAGCCAAAGGGCTCGCTGCTCGTCGACGCTGATGTCGCCGACGCGGAGGTCTACGTGAACGGTCGGCTGCAGTCCGACACCACGCCCGCGGTGATCGACGCGCTCGACGAGGGGGACTATGTGGTCGAGGTGCGCAAGGCGCCGGCCGCGCCGTGGCGGCAGTCGGTCTACGTGACCGCGGGGAAGCGCACCAAGATTTCCGCCGCGCTCCGCTCTGCGGTGGTGACGGCGCGAGGCGGTACGGTGCGCGTGCTCGCGACGGCAGCGGGGACCGAGATTTTTCTCGACGGCAAATCGGCCGGCACGGTCGCGCCCGGCGGAGTGCTCGATCTCGGTGGGCTCGCGTCGGGGGCGCACCTCCTCGAGGCGCGCGCACGCGGCTACGCGCCGCAGGACCGCCAGGTGGTCGTCAACGAGGGCTCGTCGGAGATCGTCAAGTTCGAGCTGGTCGCGGCGGCGTCGTCGCGCATCGGCGTGATCAAGGTCGTGTCGCCGGTGCCGGAGGCGCGCGTGTATGTCGACGGCGCGTCGGTTGGCACCGCGCCGGTCGAGCGCGAGGTGGTTGAGGGAGAGCACTACGTCGTCGTCGAGAAGGAGGGCTACACGCGCTTTGAGCAGAAGCTCGCGGTGGTCGCCGGACAGGCGCTCACGGTGACGGCGGCGCTCAGCGCGGTGGGGTCGCTGCGCTTCCTCTCGACGCCCGACGGCGCCGAGGTGGTGCTCGACGGCGCGCCAGTCGGCGTAACCCCGCTGGTGAAGGAGGGCATCGACGTCGGGCCGCACCACGTGATCGTGCGCCTCGCCGACCACGGCCCGTTCGAGACCGATGTCGTCGTCGAGGGGGGCAAGCTCGGCATCGTCAACGCGACGCTGCAGAAGATCGCGCTCGTGAAGACCGCAGCATCGGTGACCGGCGAGAAGTGGTCGCTCTCAACGCACGGCGCCCGCGTCGCGCCGCCGGGGCGCTTCGGCATCGACCTCTCGCTCGGCTACCCCTATTTGCTCGAGGGGCGCGCCACTGTCGGCGCGAAGGACGGCCCCGGCGTCGGCTGGGACATCGGCCTCGGCGTGCGCAGCCTGCTGACCAACTGGGAGTTCCTCGGCACCCTGCGGTTACGTTTCTTCGAGGGCGGCCCGTTCGCGAGCGCGGGCTTCTTCACCATCGGCGGCGGTGGCGGCGCCTCGGGACGCAACTCGTTCACGCTGCAGACCGGCCTGCTGCAGACGATCACCTTCCGCGGCGGCGTCCACACCGTGACGCTCACCGGTCGTGCGTTTCTCAACGTGTGGAGCGATCGCCTCTGCGGTCTCGACGAGGCCGGCGCGCCACTCGACGCGGGTCCCGATGTCTGCCGCACCGGCGCGAGCGCGGAGACCCTCGCGCGCGCGCAGGCGTTGACCGGCAACACCTCGCTTCACGACCGCGACGGCGGCCTGCGCGCCGTGCTGTCGTTCGTCGCCGAGATCGCGCTGACTGAGACGTGGAACGGATTTCTGATCTTCGAGGGCGCGCCGTTTCAAGGAGAGCGTGCGGCGTACACCGACGTGTTCAACGCGACGATGCTCCTCGGTGACGACCCGATTTATAACGGTCGGCTTGGTGTGACGGCCAAGTTCTAGTCCTTCGGGGCCGGGTCCGCGTCCGGGTCCGCGTATTCGTATTCGTGCCCGTGCCCGAGGGTGAAATCACCGTCGGGAAGGACGTGCTCGAGCGCGTGGTCGCGATGCTAAGCGGAATGTGTCGCTCGGCGTGCACGCGCACGGGTACGGGCAGGAAGACGAAGACGAGACCGGACGAGACCGAGACCGAAGCGCGCTCAGTCCGCGGCGCCTGCGAAGGTGCCGGTGACCGGCACCGAGCTGCCGTCGCTGACCACGAGCCGTGCGCTCCAGAGACCGGCGGCGAGCGTCTCGCCGACGAGGTCAGCGTCGCCGTCGACCATGGCAGCCACACCAGTCCAGACCAGGTCGAGCGCGGTGCCGTCGAGTCGGTCGAACGGCTCGGCGAGCAGGGCGTCGAGCGCTTCGGCGGTGTCGGCGCAGGCGGAGACGAGGCAGTCGCGCTCGTCACCGGCGGCGGCGCAGGCGATGGCCGAGGCCGGCTCGCACGCGTCGGCGAGGAGCAGCGCGGCGCCGAATGCGCCTCGCGTGGTGTCGAGTCCGTGCGGCTGGAGGACGCGCTCGGCGAAGGCGCGCCAGACGGCGTCGCCAAGGCGGAGCGAGTGGCCGTGCTCGGCGAGCGTGAGGAGTGCGCCGGGCGCGTCGACCGATACCGTGAGCTCCGCGTCGAGTGATGGGCGTGCGGTGGCTGCGAGCTCGATGGCGAACGGGCCGTCGGGCGCGGCGAGCACAAGCCGGCGGAGCGTGTGGCGTGCGCTGCCGCGTGAGAGTGCGAGGTACGAGCCGATGCGGGCGCGGGCGAGGATGGTGGCGAGGCCGGTGGCGGCCTCACGGAAGCGGGCGGAGGGCGTGCCCTCGCCCCGGAGTTCCTCGTCGAGCAGCGCGTCGACGGAGACGCTGCCGTCGGCGGCGATCGGTCCGCGGCAGCCGTCATCGTCGATGAGGCCGCGGGCGGCCTCGAGCGCAGTCGCCCTTGGCCCGGGCGCGTCGACCCGGCAATCGGCGCGCGCGCCGTCGTCGAGCGCGTCGATCGCACAGTCGAGCACGAGCTGCGCAGCGCCGAACGCGCACGCTGAAGCGCCGAAGCCGGTGGTGTCGGGGAACAGAGTGGGGCCGAGCGGTGCGAGGTCGAGCTCCGACTCGAGGTGGAAGGCCGCGGCGGGCGGTACACTTAGGTCGGCCACGGGCAGCGCGAAGCGGAGCGTGCCGCCGGCGTGAACCTGCTCGGGCAGGAGCGTCACGCAGCCGGCGCCGAGGACGCGCCCGTCGGGGCCCGTGGCCCAGCCGAACAGCGTGTAGCTCGCGCCGGCGACGACGGCCATGAAGCGCGCCGGCTGCTCGAACGCTGAGAAGGCGCGCGGTGGGTAGGGCGTCTCAGGCGGAGCTAGCGGATCCAGTCGGGTGCAGCGGTCCCACGCGTTGGGCGCGCCGTCCTGGTCGGCGGCGTAGAGCCGCACCTCGATGCGGGCGAGCTCGCTCGCCGGCCGCGCCCCGAGGTAGGTCGGCGTTGCCACGAGCGACGCGAAACCCTCGTCGGAGACGACGATGTAGAAGGTGACCGGCGTCGCGCGGTGGGCGCTCGCCTCGACGCGAAATGTGGTGCTCGCCGCGCCTGCGGTCACCGTGACGCGCGCCACGCCACCAGCATCGGAGTGCGCGGCGGTGGCGCCCAGCGTCGCGCCGGCGAGGTCCTCGCTGCCGCTGGTGGCGACGATGAAGCTGACCTCGGCACCGGAGATCGGCGCTTGCGCTTCATCGAGATAGCGCACACGCAGCTCGCCGCTCTGCCCGAACGCGAGGCCGAGTTGGTCGCCGGGCGGGTCGAGCACCTCGAGGCGCGTGCGTGCGCCAGCGTCGGAGCGACCGATGGCCGCGTCGGGCGCACGGGCGGCGTCGTCGTCGCTGCACGCGGTGAGCGACAGCGTGAGCAAGGCGACGAGCGCGACCGGGAACGAGGCCAAGCCAGCCGCGGAGCCGCCATGGAATGTCAGACCGGCGCGATAGAAGCGACGTAGACTTTCCACCTCCCGAGCATAGACGATGGCCGGCGAGTTCACGCACCTCCACCTGCACACCCAGTACAGCCTGCTCGACGGCGCGATCCGGGTGAAGGACCTGTTTCCCAAGGTCCTGTCGCAGGGGATGAAATCCGTGGCGATGACCGACCACGGCAACATGTACGGCGCGGTCGACTTCTACGCGCAGGCCAAAAAGAACGGCGTGAAGCCGATCTTTGGTTGCGAGACCTACGTGTCGTCGGGCAAGGATCGCTTCGACAAGGCCAGCCGCAAGGCCTACCACCTGATCCTGCTGGCCAAGAACGAGGAGGGCTACCAGAACCTCACCTACCTCAACAGCAAGGCGTTCCTCGAGGGGATGTATTACCACCCGCGCATCGACCTCAAGCTGCTGCGCGAGCGCTCCAAAGGGCTGATCGGTCTGTCGGCGTGTCTCGGCAGCGAGATCTCCAATACGGTCCGCAAGCAGGGCATCGCTGCGGCGACCGAGAAGGCGCGTGAGTACGCGTCGATCTTCGACGAGGGGGACTTCTTCCTGGAGGTGATGCCGATCGGCCTCGCCGAGCAGGACGAGGTGAACGACGCGTACCGCCGGATCGGGCGCGACACCGGCATCCCGGTGGTGGCGACCAACGACTGCCACTACGTCGAGCGCGGCGACTACAAGGCGCACGACGTGCTGATGTGCATCCAGACCAAGCAGAAGGTCTCCGACGAGGGACGGCTGCACCACAAGGTCGACGCCTACTACGTCAAGAGCCCCGAGGAGATGGAGGCGGCGTTCTCAGACTGGCCCGAGGTACTCGAGAACAGTGCGACGATCGCGGCGCGCTGCAACGTCGAGCTCTCGCTCGACAAGCCGAGGCTGCCGGCCTATCAGGTTCCCGACGGACACGACCCCGAGAGTTTCCTCGAGGCGATCGCGCTCGAGGGGCTGGCGCGGCGGTTCGGCGAGAAGCGTGAGCGGGGCGAGAAGCTCGATCCTGACCAGTACCGCGAGCGCCTGCACTACGAGCTCGGCGTGATCCGGAAGATGGGGTTCTCGGGCTACTTCCTCGTGGTGTGGGATTTCATCCGCTGGGCCAAGGAGCACAAGATCCCCGTCGGGCCGGGGCGTGGCTCGGGCGCGGGCTCGGTGGTCGCGTGGTCCTTGCGCATCACCGACCTCGATCCGCTCGCCTACAAGCTGCTGTTCGAGCGGTTCCTCAATCCCGAGCGCAAGTCGATGCCCGACTTCGACATCGACTTCTGCATGAACCGGCGGGACGAGGTGATCCGCTACGTCTCGGACAAGTACGGCGCGGATCGCGTCGGACAGATCGCGACGTTCCACCAGCTCAAGTCACGCGGCGTCGTGCGCGACGTGGCCCGTGCGCTCGACTTCCCGCTCTCCGAGGCTGACAAGATCGCCAAGCTGGTGCCCGAGCCCAAGATGGGCAAGCCGCCGACGATCGACGAGGCGCTCGCCGCCGAGCCGCGCCTCAAGGAGCTGTACGAGGGCGACTTCAAGGTGCGCGAGCTGCTCGACCTCGCTCGCTCGCTCGAGGGGCTCACGCGCCACGTCGGCATGCACGCCGCGGGCATCGTGATCGGCGACAAGCCGCTCTGGGAGCTGGTCCCCTGCTTCAAGGGGGACAAGGGCGAGCTGGTCACGCAGTTCGCCAAGGAAGACGTCGAGCGCGCGGGCCTAGTGAAGTTCGACCTCCTCGGGCTGACGACGCTGACCGTGATCGAGACCGCCGTGCGCCTCGTGAACGAGCGGCTCGCACCGGGGGCCGAGCCACTCGATCTCGAGCGCGTGCCGCTCGACGACAGGCGCGTCTACGAGATGATCTCGGCGGGCGAGACTACCGGCGTGTTCCAGCTCGAGTCGTCGGGCTTCCGCGACATCCTCAAGCAGCTCAAGCCCGACTGCATGGAGGACATCATCGCGGCGGTCGCGCTCTACCGCCCGGGTCCGCTCGAGGGCGGCATGGTGAAGGACTTCATCGCGCGCAAGCATGGCAAGCAGCGCGTGACCTATCCGCACCCGTCGCTCGCGGAGATCCTCGAGGACACGCACGGCGTCGTCGTCTACCAGGAACAGGTGATGCAGATCGCCCAGGTGCTGGCGGGCTACTCGCTGGGGCAGGCCGACATTCTGCGCAAGGCGATGGGGAAGAAGAACGCCGGGGAGATGGCCAAGGCCAAGGTGATCTTCCTCGACGGCGCGCGTGCCAAGGACGTGAGCGACAAGGTCGCGACCGAGGTGTTTGACCTGCTCGAGAAGTTCGCCGGGTACGGCTTCAACCGCAGCCATAGCGCGGCGTATGCGCTGATCACGTATCACACCGCGTACCTCAAGGCGCATCACCCACACGAGCTGCTCGCGGGGCTCATGTCGTGCGCCAAGGACGACACCGACAGCGTGGTGAAGTACATCGCCGAGGCGCGCGCGATGGCGGTGGCGATCGCGCGGCCCGACGTGAACGAGTCGGTCTCGGACTTTGGTGTGGTGGAAAAGGGCGCGGCGGGGGACCGGAGCAAGGTCGTGCAGTTCGGTCTCGGCGCAGTGCGCGGCGTCGGCGAGGGCGCGGTCGAGGCGATCGTGCACGCGCGGGGCGAGGGCGGGCCGTATCGGTCGATGTACGATTTTGCGAACCGCGTCGATGCGCACAAGGTGAACCGCCGCACGCTCGAGGCGCTGGTCAAGGCGGGCGCGTTCGACGAGGTCGGCCGCGTGCGCGTCGGCGGACCGGTGAACCGGGCGCAGACCTTCCTCGTGATCGAGTCGGCGATGGAGCGCGGCGCGCAGGAGCAGAAGGATCGGCGGAGCGGGCAGACGTCGCTCTTCGGGCTGCTCAGCGGTGGCCCCACGGGGCCCGGGGGGGCCGGCAGCGGTGGCAGCGGTGGCGAGGCGGAACGCTACCCGCCGGTCGGCGAGTGGGCGCCCAAAGAGCTGCTCGCGTTTGAAAAGGAGAGCTTGGGATTTTACCTGACGGGTCATCCGCTCGACCGCTTCCAGGCCGACCTTGGCCGCTACGCGACGGCGAACACCTCCGAGCTCGAGCGGTTCACAGGCAAGGAGCTGCAGGTCGCGCTCGGCGGCATCGTGGTCGACTACCGCGACAAGCCGACCAAGTCGGGCAAGGGGCGCGTCGGCTTCTTCAAGCTCGAGGATCAGTTCGGCCAGGTGGAGGTCGTGGTCTTCCCCAATGCGTTCGACAAGTTCCATGAGCTCCTCTCGACTGACGAGCCGGTCCTCATCAAGGGGAAGGTGAAGGATGAAGGGGAAGGCGAGAAGGCCGACTACCGGCTGTTCCTCGACGAGGCCGTGTCGCTGGCGGCGCTGCGCGCGGAGAAGACGCGTGAGGTGCACGTATTTCTCGACGCCGACGAGGTCACCAAGGGGCAGCTCGAGCAGCTCAAGACGATCTTTCGCGCGCACCCGGGCAGCTGCACCGTCTGGCTGCACGTCAAGATCCCGATGCGCTCGGAGACGCTGGTGCCGCTCGGGAAGGACCTCACGGTTGCGGCGGGCGACGGGTTGCTGCTGGCGATCGATCGCCTCGTGGGTGAGCGGCGCGTGATGTTTCGCTGAGCCGGGCTTGGGCG
>SHYZ01000101.1 GCA_009692535.1 Myxococcales bacterium | reverse complement strand
ACGAATGGAGGGGGTCAACAACAAGATCGGCGTGCTCAAACACCGCGCCTACGGCTTCCATTCGGCGGCCGCGCTCATCGCGATGATCTTCCTCTGCTGCACGAAAATCAGCGTCGAGCTACCCACTTGAGGTGCAGGAGAGCCCGACTCATGACGTGCTCGCCTTGCTCGTGGAGGCCGCCAGAACGTGTAAAAGTTCCTGCTTCCGGTCGTCCGAAAGTTGCCGGTCACATCAACCGGATCGGATTAAGTGAAGCGAACTACCATCGAGGCGCTTCCGCTCTGCGGATGGTAGTTTGACCCTATTACTCCCCAGGCGAACTTTACCGGGCATGAACCATAGATCCGCAGAAGCAAAGCAATCTGTGCTTGGTTTTTGGAACGCTCGTGGACTTCATCCCAGTTGCTCCAGTCAACGCCTGTGTCTAAGTCAGAGACCATCGATAACGAGATGGAACACAGTTTTGATGCACTAAACCAAACTGCTAATAGGAAGTCATGTCCGTCGATGGCGTAAGGCTCTGAAAGGAGATAGCTGGCGTGAGGTGGATAGGAAACCCAAGCTGTGGCTGTCGAGCCATCCGCTGAAGAAAGAAAGCTTTGTTCGGTCGTCGAAGGGCTGAGCACTTGCTGAGATGGCAGCAAGATAACTCGCCCCAGCAATGCTGTCGGCAGGACTAGACTAAGGTTACTCTTGCTCATGGT
This sequence comes from Myxococcales bacterium, assembly GCA_009692535.1. GTDB lineage: Bacteria > Myxococcota_A > Polyangia > Haliangiales > SHYZ01 > SHYZ01. The sequence continues at coordinate 13,884 of SHYZ01000101.1, read as the reverse complement.
CCAAGGGGAATGGTTTCGAGGAGACTCAAAGAAGTCGCGAAGTCAGGAACGAAATACTGCGTTGTTCCCCCTTGACCCCATTGAGGGTGGGCCCGGGTGATCGCGAGGGTGGCCGTTTCGATGAAGTCAGCTCGTTCAACGTTCTCGGTCGGCTGCATCGTGGCCGAGGGACTCGGCGGCGTGACCAAGGCGCTGCTCAAGGCAGCAGGGAGCCTGTAGCGCCGCGCACCTGAATCAGCTCCGCGACGATGCTGACTGCGATCTCGGCTGGCTGATTGGTCCCGAGCGGAAGCCCGATCGGAATGCGGAGCAGCTCGAGCGACGCCTCGGACACGCCGCGGGCACGCAGCTCGGACCGAAGCTTTGTCCCCTTTGGCTCGCTGCCGATCACGCCAACGTAGCGCGGGGTCGGATGGCGTTTGAAGATCGCCTCGAGCACCGGAAGGTCGGTCGCGTGCCCCTGCGTGATCACGACGAAGAACTCAGACCCGTCAGTCTGCTCGACCCATGACTCGGGCGCCGCCAGCATCCTCGCCGTGAGCCGCGGCGAGGTGGGGAGCTTGGCGATCCATTCAGCGCGCGGATCTACGCAGGTGAGCTGCAGCTCTAAAGGAAGGAGGGCGCGCACGAGAGCCTGCGAGACATGACCGGCCCCAAAGAGGACCACCTGCCAGAGGTCACGGCGCTGCACCTCAAAGAGGTAGGTCACCTCTCCGCCACACGTCATGCCGATATCGCGTTGAAGGTTCCACGTCACGAGCGCGGGCGGGGTGGTCGAGGCTCGCGTCAAGAGCTCGACCGCGTGCAGAATCGCCCGGGCCTCCACCCTGCCGCCTCCAATAGTGCCGCCCTGCAATCCCGCGGCGGTTACGACGGCCTTGGCCCCAGGATCGTGCGGTGCGTGCCCGCGCGACGACACCAGCGTGATGGCGACGAACGGTGTGCCTTCGGACTCGAGCCGAGCCGCGATCGACCAGACGTCGCTCATGGCGTGGCGCGTTCCCAGGCCCAGAACCGGGCTGGGGCCAGCGCGCGCAGACACTCTTCCTGCGTCGCCGGCACCTCGAGCTGAGGCCACGCCCCGTCGCGCTCGGGGCTCTGGGCCACGGCATCGCCAATCGCGGTCCAGACCGAGAGCGCCAAGAGCAGCGGCGGCTCTCCGGCGGCCTTGGTGCCGCGTACGTTCGCGCGGTTCTCCTCGTTGCCGAGCAGGCGAATCCGAAAGTCGCGCGGCGTGTCCTGCACGTTCGGAATCTTGTAGGTGCTAGGAGCGTGCGAGAGCAGCGCGCCCTTGCGATCGTAGAAGAGCTTCTCGGTGGTGACCCAGCCCATCCCTTGAATGAAGGCACCGCTCACTTGGCCCAGGTCGAGCGGCTCGTTCACCGGCCTGCCGAGGTCCATGAGGATATCGGTGCGGAGCACCTTCACCGTGCCGCTGTCCTGATCGACGCTCACCTCGGAGACGGCGGTGCCCTGCGTGAAGTAGAGGAATGCGGGGCCCTTGCCCGCGAGCTTGTCGAACGCGAGCCCGGGGATCGAGTAGTGCGCGTACTCCGAGAGTGAGATCCGGTTCAGGTAGGCCTCGTTGACCAGCGCGGCGAAGGAGATCGAGCCGCGCCGCGTCCGCTTGCCCGGCCCCGCCGGACTGCCGGGGAGTCCGGCGAGATGGACGCGCCCGTCGGCGAAGCGCACGCCGTGGTAGGTGGCGATGCCGGTCGCCCAATCGGCCCCTTCGTTAGGATCGTCGAGCGGGTCGGAGCGGCCCGCCGCGCCAAGCTCCGCCTGCGTGCCGAGTCCTGCGGTGTTGCTCGCCCATCGCTCCTCGGGAGTCGCGGCGAGCGCGACGGCTAGCTGCGAGAGGCGAACCTTGAGCTTCCGCGCAGCGAGGAGTGCGGCGGCACCGTTGAGATCCGTCCCGCTCGACGCAGCGGTCGGGGAGGTGTTCGCGTTGCGATCGGTCGCAGTGGGGAGGATCCGCACCGTCGAGCGGGGGAGGCCGAGCTCGCGCGCCACCAACTCGGCGATCCGTGCATTGACGCCCTGGCCCATCTCGGTCGCGCCGGTGCCGACCTGCAGCGTGCCGTCTCGGTGTACCAGGACGAGCGCATTGGCCTGGTTGAGGAATCGGGTCGTGAACGAGATGCCGAACTTGACGGCGGTGAGCGAGAGCCCGCGCAGCGGCGCCCCCGTCACGCGCGCCTGGTCATTCGACCGCACGATCTCCCTGCGACGCCTGCGGTAATCCGACGAGCGCTCGAGCTCCGCGAAGAGCTGCGGCAGGCAGTTGTTCTCCAGCTTCTGATCGTAGTGGGTGACGTCACGTCCCCCCTCGGCCGTGTAGCAGTTGAGCTTGCGCAGATCGAGAGCGTCCTGCTTCAAGAAGGCCGCGATCCGCTCGAGGATCACCTCGATCGTCGCCACGCCCTTGGGCCCACCGAACCCACGAAAGGCGGTGTGCGGATGAAAGTTCGTCCGGCAGACTTGGCCTGCGACCTTCACGTGGGGGATGAAATAGGCGTTGTCCGCATGGAGCATTGCGCGCTCCATGATCGAGGTCGAGAGATCGGCGTAGGCCCCGCCATCCGAGAAGAAGTCGACCTCCAGCGCGAGCAGGCGCCCCGCGTCGTCGAATGCCACGCGGTAATGGTTCTGGAACGGGTTGCGCTTGCCCGTCATGATCATGTCGTCGTCCTTGTTGAGGACGATGCGCGCGGGCCGTCTGAGCCGATGGGCGACGAGCGCGGCATAGGCTGCGAAGGGAGCCGCCTGCGACTCCTTCCCGCCAAAGCCCCCGCCCATGCGCTTCACGACACAGACGACGTCGTGGTCCGGGAGCCCGAGCCCGTGCGCCACCACGTGCTGCGTCTCGGTCGGGTGCTGCGAGGAGGAATGGACCTCGAGCTGTCCGTCCTCATGCGGGTAGACGATCGAGGCCTGGCTCTCGAGATAGAAGTGATCGGCACCGCGGAGGACGAGCTGCCCTGCGAGCGTGTGCGGGGCGGAGGCGAACGCCGCCGTCGCGTCGCCGCGCTCGATCGTTCGGCGCGCACCAATGAACGACCGAGCCGCGCGGGCCTCGTCAATGCTCAAGATCGCCGGTAGCACCTCGTACTCGACGGCGACAGCCTCACGGCCGCGGTACGCCGCCTCACGCGTCTCGGCCGCGATGATCGCAACGGCCTCGCCGACAAACTGGACCTCCTGCTCGGCGAGGAGCGGCTGATCCTTGATGATCGAGCCCCAGAGGTTGTGCGCAAAATCCTTGGCGCAATAGACGGCCACGACGCCCGGGATCGCCAACGCCTGCTCGGTGCGGATCGACTTGATGCGGGCGTGCGCATGGGGGCTGAACAGCACGACGACCTCGAGCTCACCGGCGAGCCGCGCGCGGTCATCGATGAACTCGCTCGTGCCCGCGACGTGCGTGTGCGCCGAGTCGTGCGGTAGCTCCGATGCGCTGGACGCGCTGCGCGGGGGGCTCACGGCCGGTCCTCGAGCGCGAGCTCTCGAAAATACTTTCTCAGCAGGTTCTCCGCCGCGACGCGCCGAAACGCGCTGGAGCCTCGCAGGTCACCCATGGGCGTCATCTCGGACTGGAAGATCTCGAGCAGCTCGGGGTCGAGCGCGTGTGCAATGAGGCGACCCTCGAGCGCGTGCTCCGTCCGGGGAAAGCGCAGCGGCGTCGCAGCGACACCTCCGAAGGCGATCCGAACGCCCGTGACGGTGCGGCCCAACCGAGCGCGACCCGCCCTCGAGGGCGTGGCGCGGATGGCGGCGCACACCGTCGAGATGTCGAGATCGATGCGCTGTGAGACTTTTTGCAGGCGCACGACGTCGCGGGCGCTCGGCAGGTCGAACTCCACGGCGGTGATGACCTCGCCGGCCGCGAGGGCGGTTACGCGGTAGCCGAGGAAGAACTGCTCGATCGGAATGGAGCGCCGCGCGGCCTGCCTTGGGGCGCGCATGGGGGAGTAGACCTCGACCGTGGTCCCGGCGATCAGCAGGAACGGCGACGTGTCGCCGATGGGTGAGGCGTTCGCGAGATTGCCGACCAGCGTGCCTTGGTTCTTGATCTGCGGGGAGGCGAAGAGGTCGAGGAAGCTCGCCAACTCGGGCACGGACTGCTTCACGGCGTCGCGGACCTCTGAGAGCGTGACCCGCGCGCCGACGCGGAGCCTGCGCGTTCCCTTGTGGACCCGCTCCTCGAGCACGTGCAGCTCGGGGATCAGGTGGAGGCTCACCGCGGCGATGAGCCGCTGCTTGCGCTTGTTGTGGACTACGCCCAGATCCGTGGCCCCGGCGAGGATTCGTGCGCTCGGGTGTTTTTCGAGGAATGCGCCCAGCTGCGCGAGCTGCGTGGGCGCGAAGAAGCGAAAGTCGGGGCCATCGAGCAGGACGGGCTGCTGGATCGCGAGCGCGAGGCGCCTGCGCACCGGCGCGCTCTCGAGTGATTGCTCCACGGACTGGCATTGGTCGAGCGGAATCGCGACGGCCGCGTCGATGATCGGCTGATACCCCGTGCAGCGACAGAGGTTCCCGGTCGTCGCGTTCTTCGCGTCCTTGGCGGAGATCACTCGGGGGTAACCGGGTGCGGTGCGCAGCTTCTTCTCCACGAGTCCGGTGAGCGCCATCACGAAGCCCGGCGTACAGAACCCGCATTGACTGGCGTGGCAATCCACCATCGCGCGCTGCACGGGGGTCAACGCGTCCGTCGAGCCCGCACCCACGGGCGCGTCGGTGGGCGGTGCGCCGGAGCGCAGCGCGTCGACGGTGACGATGCTCGAGCCATCGAGCTGCGCCACCGAAATGATGCAGGAGTTGACCGGCAAGAAGCGCGGTGCCCGCTTCGAGCGCGACGCGTGGTAGGGCGCCGCCTTCAGCACGGTACAGGCGCCGCAGTCGCCCTCGTCGCAGACCACCTTCGTCCCGACGAGGCGCTGCTGCTCCCTGAGATATTCGGCCAGCATCATGCCGGCTCGGTCGGCGCCCAGCTCGACCGCGCGCCCATTGAGTGAAAAGAGAATCGTGCTTCTCACGGAGACACCGCTTCGGTTCGGGCGAGCTGTCTGCCGCGCACGTAGGTGCCGCGGACTGGGTTGCCCTCGGCGCAGAACACGAGCGCATCGAGGAGTTCGTCGAGGGTGGAGCTTGCCCGGTCCGCCACGCCGCACTCGATGGCGACGAGATCCGCGTCGAACCCCGATTCGAGGCGACCCACGCGCGCCGTCAGGCCGAGCGCCTCCGCTCCGCCGGTCGTGGCCAACCAGAGCAGCTCGGCCGACGAGACCTTGACGCCGTTCAGCAGCGACGCGTCGTACGCCGCCGAGGCCACGCGACGCATCGAGAACGTACGCCCGGCGCCGACGTCGGACCCCAACCCCACGCGGATCCGCCGCTCGGTCGCCTCGCGCAGCCGGAACACGCCGCTCCCCAGGAAGAAGTTGCTGTCCGGGCAATGCGAAATGGCGGCGTTTTGTTCGGCCAACAGGCGCCACTCCTCCGGCGCGAGCCAGAGCGCGTGCCCGAAGAGGGTCCGCTCTGTGCAGAGACCGTGGGCCGCGTACGTCTCGAGATAGGTCGCGCTCTCCGGGAATGCGCGCGCGACGGCGGCGACTTCATCCGGGTGCTCCGCGAGGTGCGTCTGGATCGGCAAGCCTCGACGCTGGGCGAGCTCGGCCGCGCCGTTCATGAGCTCAGCGGAACAGCTCAGGGCAAAGCGCGGCGTCACGCAGTAGCGCAGCCGCCCGCCGTCGTGCCCGTCCCAACGTGCGGCGAGCTCGTCGCACGCCGGCAATGCGTCACTCGCCGCCACGCAGAGTTCGGCTGGCGCGCCGCGGTCCATCAGGGTGGTCCCAGCCTGAGCCCGCAGGCCGGAGCGATCGAGCTCGCGAAAGAGCACCTCGGTCGCCGCGTGGTGGCTCGAACCGTAGATTGACGCGCAGGTCGTGCCCTGATCGATCATGGCTTGACAGAACTCGCGCGCGACGATGGCGGCGTAGTGCGGATCGGCGAACTTCGCCTCCTCGGCGAAGATGGTCTGCTGCAGCCAGTCGAGCAGCGCCCCGCTCGAGCGGCCGATCGCGCGCGTCTGCGGAAAGTGAACGTGCGTATCGACGAAGCCGGGCAGCCAGACACAGCCAGGTCGAGTCGTTGCGACGGTGCATCCGGTCGGGGCCGAGCCGATCGAACGAATCGTCCCGGCTGCGTCGAGCTCGAGCACGCCGTCACGAATCAGCTCAAACCGACCGCGTTCGCGGCTCGGGCAGAGCAGGGTGCCGCGAACCGTCCGCAGGCGCGTCATGGCGAGGGGTTGGGGCACAGGCACGGTGTGGGACCGAGGCTCACTCCCCCGTGGCCGCCGGGTTCCCGCCCTGATCGATCCACCGCCGGAGCAGCTCCCGCTCGGCCGCGGTCATTGCGGTCTTGTTCATGAGCGGCATGTTCTCGAGCTCCACGGCGCGGGCACGGATGCGCAGCTTGAGGCTCGCGATCTGCTCCGGCGTGTCGAACACCACGCCGTTGGTGGATTTGGCGAGCTCGTCGGTGGGGCGGGCGCTGTGACAGGTGCGGCAGCGGTTGCCGAGGATGCCGTCGACGGTGGCGAACGACACCGTCGGGCTGTGGTCGAACGGCGGCGTGGACGCCGTGGTCAAGCGCACGAGCGTGAACAGGCCGAGCACAAGCGACACGCCGACCATCGCGTACCAGCCCGGGTGCGAATAGCGCAGGTTCATGCCGTACCGCACGCCGACGGAGGCGGCCATGATGACCAGCAGCACGATCCAGTTGTGGTTGTCGCCCCACGTCGACGGGAAATGGTTCGACACCATGATGAAGATGAGCGGGAAAGTCAGGTAGTTGTTGTGAATGGAGCGCTGCTTGGCCCGCAGGCCGAGCGCGGCGTCCTGCTCCTTGCCCGACTCGGTGGCGGCGACCAGCGCGCGCTGCGACGGCAGGATCACCGTCCAGACGTTGCCGGTCATGATCGTGCCGATCACCACGCCGACGTGCATGTACGCGGCGCGGCCGGAGAGCGTCATGGCCAACAGATAGGTCACGCCGCCGAGCAGGAGCAGCGTAAGCAGCGTCGGCCAGCGCGGCAGCTTGCCCATCGTGCGCCACACCACGTCGTACACGAACCACGAGCCGACGATGACCCCGATGCCGACGTACACCGCCGTGGCGGGGGTGAGATCGGCGACCTGCTTGTCGACCATGAAGGCCGCAGCATGGAGGTAATACACGACCATCAGCAGGAAGATCCCGCTGATCCAGGTCAGGCCGTTCTGCCACTTGAACCAGTGCAGCTGCGCGGGGAGCTGGCCGGGCGCGAGTTGCCGCTTCTCGACCTGGTAGAACCCGCCGGAGTGCACCATCCAGATCTCGCCCTGGAAGCCGGGCTGGTGGGCCTTGCTCGCCGGCGTGACGAGGTTGCGGTCGAGCCAGTTGAACAGCATCGAGTTGCCGATCCACAGGATGCCGGCGATCACGTGGAACCACCGGAGCAGCAGATCGACGAGTTCTTCGAGACGCACGGGCGTATCTTATGCTGCGGGGTGGGGCGCGCGGCAGAATCTCTGTGCGGCAGAGTCTCGATCTTCGCGTGGTCGAGCGGTAACGTCGCCGACCATGACCACGACGGCGCTGTCGATCTCCCCCGGTACACTCGCGGCGCTCACCTCCGCACTCTCTGACACGCAGGCGCGCCTCGCCCAGCACTATCCCGGCGAGGCCGGCACGCGCCAGCCGGTGCACACGGTCTACGGCGGCGCGCACCTGTTCAAGGCCGAGACCGGCCGGCGCCTCGGTGAGCTCGGGTTGCGCTCGCTCGAGCAGTACGCGCCCGACGCGGCGACCTTCGCGCGCGCCATTGTGCTCGACCCCGCACTCGCCGACAGGATCTACGCGCGAGTCGTCGAGAAGCTGCGCCGCGAGGCGGTCGAGGACTTTCGCATCGACTTCGAGGATGGCTACGGCAACCGGGCCGACGCCGAAGAGGACGGTCACGCCGTGGCGGCCGGCGAAGAGGTCGCCAAGGGCATGGCCGCGGGCACGTTGCCGCCGTTTCTCGGCATCCGCATCAAGACGCTGTCGGGCGAGCTCGGCGGGCGCGCGCTGCGCACGCTCGATGCGTTCGTCACCACCGTGGTCAAAAAGACCGGCGGCGCGCTGCCGCCGAACTTCGTGGTCACGCTGCCCAAGATCACCTCGGTCGAGCATGTGTCGACGCTGGTGGCCGCGTTTGAGGCGCTCGAGGCCGCGCTCGGTCTCGCCACCGGCAGCCTGAAGATGGAGTTCATGATCGAGACGACGCAGTCGATCGTCGACGTCGACGGCACCATCATGCTGCCGCGCATGCTCGTCGCGGCCCAAGGTCGCTGCATCGCGGCGCACTTTGGCGTCTACGACTTCACCGCGTCGAACGACATCACCGCACAGCACCAGCGCATGGGCCACGGCGCGTGCGACTTCGCCAGGCACATGATGAAGATGGCCTACGCCAGCACCGGGCTCTGGCTGTCCGACGGCGCGACCAACGTCATGCCGGTGGCGCCGCACCGCGCGGCCCCCGGCACCGCGCTCACCGCTGACGAGACCGCCGCGAACCGGCGCGCCGTCCACGCGGCGTGGCGGCTCCACGCCGACGACATCCGCCACTCGCTCGAGAGCGGCTTCTACCAAGGCTGGGATCTACACCCAGCGCAACTGCCGACGCGCTACGCGGCCACGTACGGCTTCTTCCTCGCCGGCCTCGCGTCCGCGTCGGAACGGCTGTCGAACTTCGTCTCCAAGGCGGCGCAGGCCACGCTCGTCGGCGACATCTTCGACGACGCGGCGACGGGGCAGGGCCTGCTCAACTTCTTCCTGCGCGGCATCAACTGCGGCGCGCTCACCGAGGACGAGGCGCTCAAGGCCGGCGTCACCCTCGACGAGCTGCGCGGCCGCTCGTTCGTGAAGATCTTGAAGAACCGGCGCGGCCTGAGCTAGCTGGGCTATCCTCGCGGCGTGGAGCTCGTCGTGCGCGCGCGGCGTGTGATCACACCCGAGGGCACGCGGGCCGCCTCGGTGCACGTGGCCCACGGTCGCATCGCGGCGGTGGCGGCGTGGGACGCGGTGCCCGCCGGTGTGCCGCTCGTGGACGCGGGCGATGACACCGTGCTGATGCCGGGCGTGGTCGACACGCACGTGCATATCAACGAGCCCGGCCGCACCGAGTGGGAGGGGTTCGCGACGGCCACGCAGGCGGCGGCAGCGGGCGGTGTGACGGCGCTGGTCGATATGCCGCTCAACAGCGTGCCCGCCACCACGACGCTGGCCGCGCTGCGCGAGAAGCGGCGCGCTGCCGAGGGGCAGCTCTTTGTCGATGTGGGGTTCTGGGGCGGCGTCGTGCCCGGCAACACTGGCGAGCTCGCCGGCATGGCCGCGGCCGGCGCCATCGGCTTCAAGTGCTTTCTCGTCGAGTCGGGCGTGGCTGAGTTCGGCTTCGTGCGCGAGGCCGAGTTACGCCCCGCGATGGTCGAGCTCGCGCGGCTCCGTTCGCAGCTACTGGTCCACGCCGAGCTCCCCGGTCCGATCGACGCTGCCGCGCTCGAGCAGGCGCGCACCCGCCCCGACCCGCGCCGCTATGCCACCTACCTCGCGTCGCGGCCGCGTGCCGCCGAGGATCAGGCGGTCGCGCTCATGATCGCGCTCTGTCGCGACACCGGCGCGCGGACTCATGTCGTGCACCACGCGTCGTCGGACTCGCTGCCGGCCATCGCCGGTGCGCGTGCGGCCGGGCTGCCGTTCTCCGCCGAGACCTGTCCGCACTACCTCTCGTTCGCCGCCGAGGAGATTCCCGACGGCGCCACGGCGTGGAAGTGCGCGCCGCCGATCCGCGAGCGCGCGAACCGCGAGCTCTTGTGGCAAGCGCTGCGCGACGGCACGCTCGGCCTCGTGGCGTCGGATCACTCGCCGTGTACGCCGGCGCTCAAGCAGCAGGAGCGGGGCGACTTCGCGGCGGCGTGGGGCGGGATTTCCGGGTTGCAGCTCGCGCTGTCGGTGGTCTGGACCGAGGCGCGGGCGCGCGGCTTTGGCCTCGAGGATGTGGTGCGCTGGATGTGCGCCGCGCCGGCCGCGCTCGCCGGCGTGAGCCTGCACAAGGGGCGCATCGCCGTCGGGGCCGACGCGGATCTCGTGCTGCTGCGCGACGAAGCCACGTTTGCGGTCGCGCCCGAGCGCGTGCTGCACCGGCACAAGATCACGCCCTATGCCGGGCGCACGCTCGCCGGCGTCGTCGAGAGCACGTGGCTGCGCGGGCGGCGCGTGTGGCACCGTGGCAAGCTCGAGGGCCAGCCTGCGGGGCGCACCTTTTCACGGGGAGCAGCATGAGCGACGACGCCGACTTTTTGGGGCTCATCGATCTGGCCGCGGCCGCCACCGGCGGTGTGGCGATCCTGGCCAACGACGAGTTCTTCGCCGAGAAGGACAACCTTTTGCGCGCGTACGCCGCGGTGTGGAAGGAGCACGAGTACACCGACCGCGGCAAGTGGATGGACGGCTGGGAGACCCGCCGCCGCCGCGAGCCGGGCTACGACTGGTGCATCGTCAGGCTCGGGCTGCCCGGCGTGATCCGCGGCGTGGTCGTCGACACGGCGTTCTTCCGCGGCAACTTCCCAGCCGAGTGTTCGATCGACGCGTGCGCGATCCCGGTCGAAGATGATCTGGCGGGCAGCGTCGATGCGGCGACGGTGTGGACCGAGCTCCTGCCGCGCGCGCCGCTCGCGGGCGACACGCGCAACGAGTTTCACATCGCTTGCGAGTCGCACGACGCGCGCGGCGCTCGCTTCACCCACGTGCGGCTGAACATCTTTCCCGACGGCGGCGTGGCGCGCCTACGCGTGCACGGCGAGGTGCGGCCCGACTTCGCGCGGCTCGCGCGGCAGAGTGAGCTCGTCGATCTCGCGGCGGTCGAGAACGGCGGCTTCTCCGAGGCTGCGAGCGACATGTTCTTCGGCGCGCGGCAGAACCTCATCGCGCCCGGTCGGCCGATCAACATGTCCGACGGCTGGGAGACGCGCCGGCGACGCGGCCCGGGCCACGACTGGAACCTCGTCCGGCTCGGCGCGTCGGGTACGGTCCGGCGGCTCGAGCTCGACACGACGCATTTTCGCGGCAACGCGCCCGGTCGCGTGATGGTCGAGGGGCGCGGCGCCGCTCACGACGACTGGCGGGTGCTGCTGCCCGAGCGCCGCGTCCAGCCGCACACGCGGCACGTCTTCGCGAGCGAGCTGCGCGTGCTCGGCCCGATCACGCACGTGCGCCTCAACGTCCATCCTTGCGGCGGCGTGGCGCGGCTGCGCGCGTGGGCCGAGCCGGCGCCCGACCCGAGTGCCGCGAGCGCCACGGCGATCTCGCGCCTGAACGCCCTCGCGCCGACCGACGCGGCGGCCACGCTGCTCGGCTGCTGCGGCGCGCGTGCGTGGGCCGAGCGTATGGCTGCGCAGCGTCCCATCGAGGACGGCGCGGCGCTGCTGCGTCTCGCCGATCGCGTCTGGTGGTCGCTCGGCGAGGCGGAGTGGCTCGAGGCGTTTGCGGCACATCCAAAGATCGGTGGTCACGCGGCCGCCGCCGACACCGGCGCGAAGGCCGCCGCGTGGGCCGCGGGCGAGCAGGCCGGCGTGGTCGGCGCCGGCGACCACGTGCGCGCGCGGCTCGCCGCGGGCAACCAAGCCTACGTCGAGCGCTTCGGCTTCACGTACATCGTCTGTGCCACCGGCAAGTCGGCCCCCGCGCTGCTCGCGCTGCTCGAGGCGCGCCTCGGCGCCACGCGAGCCGTCGAGCTTGGCACCGCCGCCGAGGAGCAGGCCGCGATCACGCGACTGCGCCTCGGCAAGCTCTTGGAGGGACGCTGATGGGCATCACCACGCACATCCTCGACATCGCGACGGGCAAGCCCGCGGTCGGCGTGCCGGTGCGGCTCGCGCGCAGCGTCGGCACCGGCTGGCAGGAGGTGGGCGCCGGCTACACCGACGCTGACGGTCGGCTAAAGACCCTCCTCCCCGCCGACGCGCCCGCGCCTCACGGCCGCTATCGCATCACGTTCGACACCGCCGCCTACCTCGGGTCGAGCGCGTTCTTTCCCGAGGTGCAGCTCGTCTTCGTGGTCGCGGACGACCGGCATCATCACGTGCCGCTCCTCCTGTCCCCGTTCGGCTATTCGACCTATCGCGGCAGTTGACCCTCGTGCCCCGCCCCCCATGGCTGCCCACCCCCATCGGGTGAAAGGAGAGGAGCTGCCAGTGCCGCACGTCCTCTTCTACGACGGCGCCTGCGGGCTCTGTCATCGCGGCGTCCGCTTCGTGCTCGCGCGCGACCATGCGGCACGCTTTCGCTTTGCGCCGCTGCAAGGCGCCCACGCGCGGGCGGTGCTGCTGCCGCGCGGCGTGGATCCGGCGGCGCTCGACACGCAGCACGTCGTGACCGAGGCGGGCGTGCTGCTCTCGCGCGGGCGCGCTGTGCGGTTCGTGCTGAGTGAGCTCGGTGGCGCCGCCGGCGTGTTCGGCGTGCTGCGCTACCTGCCGGCGCCGCTGCTCGACCTCTGCTACCGGATCGTCGCGCGGTCGCGTCATCTCCTGTTCGGTCGCGCCGACGAGTGCCAGGTCCCCGAGCCCGCCGCGCGCGAGCGGTTCCTCGAGTAGGCCGCCGCTAGACCGGTTTCAAAGTCAACGGATCCGCCGGCAAGGGCCGGCACGACCCCTGCCCCTGTTAGAAGGCTAGACCAGCTCACGGCTACGTGAAACCGGTCTAGCGCCAGTCCGCATGGGCCGAAGACCTGCGCGCCTCGCAACGGTGAGCTGCATGTCCGTGTGGAGCGGGGCGCTGCCCGAAGCATGAGCACGCTCTTTGCGGGCAGAGCGCGTTGACGCCGAAGGTCGAGCTGGCCGCACGCCGCCGCCGAGCTCGTGCTTCACGCGGTCAGGCACTGTGTCGAGGACGCTGGCGCCGGCGGACGAATACGCCGAGCACGGCGAGCGCGAGGAAGGCGAGTGGCGTGCCGCGGCCGTGGGCGCCGTTGCGGGTGGCGACGTGGCAGCCGCAGCCTTCGGGGGAGGGCGGCGGCGGGGCGACGCAGGTGCCGGCCACGCAGAGGTCGCCGTCTGTGCAGTCGTCGTCGGTGCCGCAGACGATGCACTCGCCGTCGGCGCAGCCGTGGTCGCAGAGCATGGCGGGCGGATCGGCGCAGACGCCGGTGCCATTACACGCGCCGACGTCGATTAGCATCGCGGAGTCGCAGCGAGTCTCGCCGCAGGCAGTGTCGCCGGCGGGGTAGGCGCAGGCGCCGGTGAGCGTGCCGTCGCAGGCGCCGGCGCACGAGGGGTCGTCGCTGGCGCAGGCGGCGCGACCGCCGCGCGGCGTGCCGGTGATTGCGGTGCAGGCGCCGAGCGAGCCGGGCTCGGCGCAGGCCTCACATTGGCCGATGCAGTCGGATTCGCAGCAGACACCGTCGGTGCAGGAGCCGCTCGTGCAGGTGGCGGGCTCGCCGCACGCTTCGCCGTCGGCGAGCGTGGTGGAGCAGACGCCGGCGTCGCACCAAGTGCCGGCGTCGCAGTCGTCGTGGGTGACGCAGTCGCCGGCGCAGGCGAGGGCCGAGGGGGTGCAGAGGTAGGGCGCGCACTGAGTGGTGGTGAGGGCGGGGCAGGCGCCGGCGCCGTCGCATTGGGCGACGTCGGTGGCGACGCCGTCGGCGCAGCTAGGCGCGCGGCACTCGGTCTCGACGGCGGGGAACGTGCAGGCTGCGGGGTCTACTCCGCCACACGCGCCGCCGCATGCGCTGCCGTCGGTGGTGCAAGCGGTGCGCGCGCCGCGGGGTGCGCCGAGCGCGGGGACGCAGCTGCCTTCGGT
>SHYZ01000100.1 GCA_009692535.1 Myxococcales bacterium | reverse complement strand
GGTCTGGCCGGGCGCGATCTTGGACGGACGCTGGGCGTGCGCGACCACGGCCGATGCGAGCAGCGTCGTCGTGAGTGCGAGTGCCGTGGCGAGCCGTCGGGCCATGGGCTACGGGGTGGTTCCCGCGGGCGCGGGGACGGGCGCGGGGATGGGCGCGGGGATGGGCGCGGGGACGGGCGCGGGCAGCACGCCGTCCACCGGCACCAGCACGCCGTCCACCGGCACCAGCACGCCGTCCACCGGCACCAGCACGCCGTCCACCGGCACCGGCACCGGCGCGACCGGTGCGCCGGCGATCGGCACCGGCTGGTCCGACCGCGACGACCAGTCGCGCAGCGTCAGCTCCATCGCGCGCTCCACCGGAATCCGCACCCTGCCCTGCGCCTGGTTCACCCACGCGTACTGCGTGAGGCGTGCCTCTTCGCGGATGCGCAGCTCGGTGAGTCGCGGGTCGCGACGCGAGAGCACCTTGCGCTCAAACTCACCGCGCACCTCGAGGTCGAACAGCTGCTTCACGCCGATCACAGTGATGATCAGCACCACGACGCCGCCGAGCAGGTAGCCGGCGATCACTTTGTTGGGTGGCCTGTCGACGTTGCTCATCTCGCGCCTCTCGGGTGCGGGTAACCGCGGCTCACAGGTTCACGTGGCGCCGCGTCTCAGCGAGGCGCGGGTCCCGGAGTGGGTAGAGCGGACCGCGCGATGCCTTGCACGCAATCACCAGCGCCAGCACGCCGAGCGGTCCGAGCAGCCCCGCGAGGTCGATCCAGCTGGGGTGAGCGCTGCCGGTGTCGAGCGTCGGCATGATCATCCAGTAGAGATCGACGTAGTGCATCGCCAGCATCCAGATCGCCGCCGCGACCAGCGCGCGCTTGTGGCGCTTCACGTGCCGCGAGAGCAGGAAGCAGAACGGCACGATGAAATGTCCGAACAGCAGCGTGAGGCTGACCGCCTTCCACGAGCCCTGCCAACGGTCGTGGAACCAGATCGTCTCCTCGGGCATGTTCGCGTACCAGATCAGCATGAACTGCGAGAAGCCGATGTAGGCCCAGAACACGGTGAACGCGAACATCAGCTTGCCGACGTCGTGCTGGTGCTCGACGGTCGACACCCGCTTGAGCCAGCCGCCGCCCTGCAGCCCCACGGTGATCAGCGCGAGCACCGCAAGCGCGCTCACGACCGAGCCGGCGAAGATGTAGACGCCGAAGATGGTCGAGTACCAGTGCGGCGCAAGGCTCATCAGGATGTCGAACGCGCCGAAGCTCAGCGACAGCGCGAACAGCAGCACCGACGGCGCGCTCACCCGCTGCATCGAGTGCGTGAGTTCGACATCGCCGCTCTCGTCCTGCTTGCGCGAGGTGCGCGCAAACCACCACGCCAGCGTCGCCCAGAGCGTGAAGTAGATCGCGAGCCGGGCGTAGAAGAAGCCGGGGTTCAGCCACGCGACCTTCTTGACGAGGATCGGATCGCTCGCTGCCTGCGGGCCCATCCAGTGGTGGTAGAGGTCGTGTGCGCCGAGGATGACCGGAATCGCCAGCACGATGGCGACCGGCAGGATCGCGCTCACCCACTCCATGTGGCGACGCGCCGCGACCGACCAACCGGCCTTGGTGATGTGCTGCAGGATCACGAAGAAGAGCGCGCCGAGGCCGATCGTTACGACCCACATGAAGCCGGTCAGGTACGAGAAGGCGAAGCGCTTGGCGTCGGTCGCATAGGCCGCGATGCAGAGCAGCAGGCCGAGCGCGGCCACGGCACCGGCGACCTTCACCAGCTTCTTGCCGGTGGCCTCGTCCAGTCGCTCGGCGTCAGCGACGTCGGGTGCGTCGCCGAGAACTTCGGGGGCGTGGCTCATGGCGTCTCCGGCAGGATGCTGCTGCGCAGATCACTCGGCACGTCGGCGACCTGCGCGCCCTGGCTTCGTGCCAGCACGCGGGTCCACGCGACGATCGCCCAGCGATCCTCGACGGGGATCTGGGTCCGGTAGCCCGGCATGTTGCGCACGCCGTTCGAGATGATGTGGAAGATCTCGCCGTCCGCGAGCTGCGGGACGCGCTCTGCGTAGGCGAGCGGCGGCGCGGGGAAGCCACCCTTGGCGCCCGACGCACGCTGCATCACGATGCCCTGCCCAGTGCCGGCTCTGTCGTGGCACGGCGCGCAGAAGATCTGGAAACGATTTTGGCCGCGACGGAGCAGCTTCTCGTCGACTGGAAGTGGGACGCGGCCAACCCACGCGTGCTCGCCAATCTTGCCGAGATAGAGCGCGGCGTCCTCGCGGAGCTGGCCCTGTGCAACCGTGCCCGGCACCGGCGTACGCATCGCACGTCCATCGGCGAAGAGCGTGGAGACCTCTTCCGGCTGGAAGCGGGGTTGCTCGTCCATGTCGTCGAACACGCGCCTTGGCGCTTCGCGCGACGGCTGGCCACGGCACGCGCCGAGTAGCGCCAGTGAAACCAACGCGAGGAACAGCAGCTTCGGGGTCTTGGTGATCACGGCGCCACCTCCGCCAGCTCGCGAGTACCGAGCGTCTCGAGCAGCGCGCGCGTCGCGACCGGATCGTACTTGGGGTCGCGCGCCTCGACGGCGATGAAGAAGAGATCGTCGCTCGCGCGGTGAAACGACGGGTGCTGCATCACCGGATGGAAGAACTCGGGCTGCTTGTTCATCGCCCACAGCCCGAAGAAGGCCGCGAACGACGAGAGCAGGATGGTGAGCTCGAAGAAGATCGGGATGAGCGAAGGGATCGCGAACGCCTCCTTGCCGCCGATGTTGTGGCGGTACCAAACCTCCTGCGAGTAGTACGCGAGCCAGACCGCCAGCGAGAGGCCCGCGGTCCCGCCGCAGAGCACGACCCACGGAAGCTTGGACGCCGGCAACCCCATCGCGCGCTCGAGCCCATGCACCGGGAACGGCGTGTGTGCGTCGAAGTGCTCGTAGCCCGCGTCGCGGAGCGTCTCGCAGGCGCGGTAGAGCTGCGCCGGGGACTCGAAGTGGCCGACGAGCGCGAACGGACGCGTCGCCACATCTACTGCTGCTGCTACGGCTGCTGCCGCGGCCGGCGTGGCGCTACCCGCGCTGGACTCAGTGTGCGCCATGGCCGTGACCTCCCTTGCCGCTACCGACGCTGCCGAGCCCCGCGGCCGGTTCATGGTGCGGGTCGGCCGCAGGCATCACGCCCTTGACCTCGAACACCGCGAGCATCGGCAGGTAGCGGCAGAACAGCAGGAACATCGTGAAGAACAACCCGAACGTGCCGGCGAACATCGAGATGTCGACCAGCCGCGGGCGGAAGTAGCTCCAGCTCGACGGAATGAAGTCGCGGTGGAGGCTGGTCACGATGATGACGAAGCGCTCGAACCACATGCCGATGTTCACGATGATCGACAACACGAACATCGCCGGGATGCTGGTCCGCACCTTCTTGAACCAGAACAGCTGCGGGAAAATCACGTTGCAGCTCACCATCGTCCAGTACGCCCAGGCGTACGGTCCGATCGCGCGGTTGATGAACGCGAACCGCTCGTACTCGTTCCCCGAGTACCAAGCGATGAAGAACTCCATGCCGTACGCGTAGCCGACCATGGTGCCGGTCGCGAGCATGATCTTGTTCATGTTCTCGAGGTGCCTCATCGTGATGAGGTGCTCGAGGCCGACGAGCTTGCGAGCGATGATGAGCAGCGTCATCACCATCGCGAAGCCCGAGAAGATCGCGCCGGCGACAAAGTAGGGCGGGAAGATCGTCGTGTGCCAGCCGGGCAGCAGTGACACCGCGAAGTCGAACGACACGATCGAGTGCACCGACAGCACGAGCGGCGTCGAGAGCCCGGCGAGGATGAGGTAGGCGCGCTCGTAGTTCAGCCAGTGGCGATGCGAGCCCCGCCAGCCGAGGGCGAAGATGCCGTAGACCGTATGGCGGAGCTTGGTCTTGGCGCGGTCGCGCATCAGCGCGAGGTCGGGCACGAGGCCGACGAACCAGAAGAGGATCGACACCGTCGCGTAGGTCGACACCGCGAAGACGTCCCACACCAGCGGGCTCTTGAAGTTGGGCCAGAGCCCCATCTGGCCCGGGAACGGGAAGAGCCAGTAGGCGAACCAGACGCGACCGACGTGGAACGCCGGGTAGAGACCGGCGCACATGACGGCGAAGATCGTCATCGCCTCGGCAGCGCGGTTGATGCTGGTGCGCCACTTCTGCCGGAGCAGGAAGAGGATCGCGCTGATCAGCGTGCCGGCGTGACCGATGCCGATCCAGAAGACGAAGCCGGTGATGTCCCACGCCCAGCCGACCGGGTGGTTATTGCCCCAGACGCCGATGCCGGTGTGGACCAACTTGCCGATCGAGCCGACGAGAATGAGCATGATGCTCATCGCCAAGCCGAGGCCGAGGATCCACTTGAGCGAGGTCTTCTCCTCGACGATGCCGGCGACCTTGTTGCTGACGGTGTGGAAGTTCTGGCCGCCGAGGACCAGCGGTGCCCGCTCGCGCGGGTCCTCCATCAGGTCGTTCCTGATCTCGCCCGACGGATCGGGTGTCTTGGCGGCGCTCATGCCAGCTCCGGGTTGGGATTGCGAATCCGCGCGAGGTACGAGAGGCGCGGACGGGTGTTGAGCTCTTCGAGTGTCTTGTAGGCGCGGTCGTCGTTCTGCAGGCGCGACACGCGGCTCTTCGGATCGGCGAGGTCACCGAACACGATCGCGCTGGTCGGGCACGCCTCTTCGCACGCGGTCTTGATCGTGCCGTCGGCGATGATGTCGGTGCCGTTGCGATGGCCCTCGATCTTCGCCGCGTTGATGCGCTGCACGCACCAAGTGCACTTCTCCATCACGCCGCGGCTGCGCACAGTGACATCAGGGTTGAACGCCAGCTTGCGCAGCTCGGGCTGTGCCTTGTTGTAGTGGAAGAAGTTGAACCGCCGCACCTTCCACGGGCAGTTGTTGGCGCAGTACCGCGTGCCGACGCAGCGGTTGTAGGCCATGTCGTTGAGCCCCTCGGGGCTGTGCGTCGTCGCGGCCACCGGGCAGACCTGCTCGCAGGGCGCGTTCTCGCACTGCTGGCACATCATCGGCTGCGAGATCGACGTGGCCTCGTCGGAGTCGCTCCCCTCGAAATAACGGTCCACGCGCAGCCAGTGCATCTCGCGCGACCGCATCAGCTCGGTCCGGCCGACGATCGGCACGCTGTTCTCCGACTGGCAAGCGACCATGCAGCCGCCGCAACCGGTGCACGACCCGAGGTCGATCGTCATGCCCCAGCGATGCCCCTCGTGCTTCCACTCGGGGTACAGGCTGAGCGGCTTGTGCTTGCCGACCATCTGCGCGGCGGTGAGTACCTCGGCCTTGTGTACGAAGGTCGGGTTCTCCTTGTACTCGGCGAACGTCGCCTCGCGCACGATCGGGCGCCCCTCGACCGACCAGTGCTCCTGCGTGCGCGCGAGCTTGTCGTGGCCGCCGACCGACGACGCGACCGCCGCCGCGAAGCCGAACCCGCTTGAGAGCCGCAGCCCGACGACGTCGACGCCGACGCCCTTGGCCACGCGCCCCACGCGACGCCCCTGCCCGACGGTAACCGCCAGCGAGTCGTCGGCCTGTCCCGGCGCGATGAGCACCGGCAGCGTCGCGGTCATCCAGCCGGCCGCGGCATCCTTGAGCTGCACCTTGAGCGAGGCGCCGTCGCCGACACCGAGCGCGCGCGCCGTCTTTTGCGACACCAGCACCGCGCTGCCCCAGGCGAGCTTGGTCATCGGGTCGGGCCACTCCTGCAGCCAGCCGATGTTTGCGAGGCGACCGTCGAACGCGTGCGGGTCGGGCTGGAACGTCACCTCGAGCCCATCGAGCTTGCGGATCGCGCCGAGCGCACCGGTGAGCGACTGGGCGTTGAGCGACACGCCCTCGGGCACCGCTTGGCTCGACTCGGCGACGCCGTCGTGAAGCCAGCGACGCCACAGCCGATCGAAGTCGCCCGCCGAGGCGTTCTGCCTCCAGACCTCGCGGACCAGATCGTAGGCGCTCTTTTTCTGGCCGAGCAGCAGGTGGATCACCTCGGCATCGGTGCGCCCGTCGAACAGCGGCGCGATCAGCGGCTGCTGGATCGACAGCGTGCCGTCCTCGGCGCGGACATCGCCCCACGACTCGAGCGCGTGCGCGCGGTTCACGTGCCACGTGGCGAGCAGGCCGGTCTCGTCGACATGCGTGCCGACATGAATCAGCGTGAGCCCGGGCCGCTGGACCGCCTCGGTGAAGAGCGCGTCGCCCGGTGCGTTGAACGCCGGGTTCGCGCCGAGCACGACGAGCGTCGTGACCTGGTCCTTGATGATCGCGTCGGCGAGCTCCTTGATGCCCGCAGGTCCCTCGGACGCCTCATCAAATGGCCGCACATGCGTGACCGGCTTGTCGTTTCCAATGTTGCCGAGCGCGAGGTTCATCGCGTGCACGAGCGCGTGCACCACCGGCGGCTGGCGCTCACCGGCGAGCAGCAGGCCACGACCGCGGTTGCGCGCGAGGTCCGCGCCGATCGCCTTCACGTACGCCAGCGCGCGATCACCGAGCGGCGTCTCGCCCATGACCTTGTCGAGCGACGCGCCACAGTCGACGCCGTGCGCCACCTGCAGCTCACGCGCGACCGCGACCACAAAGTACGCGACGTCGGCCGAGCGCATCCTGAGCCGGTGATCTGCGTTCGCGCCGGTCACGCTCATGCGGCTCTCGACGCTGTAGAGCCGCGCCATCTCGCGCCCGGTGTCGAGCTTGCGCCCCTCGGCCCAGCCGCGCGCGTGCTTGACCGTGCTCCCCTCGGTCGCCATCGGATCGGCGTCGAGCGTGACGATCACCTGGGCCTTCGCCAGGTCCACCACCGTATCAACCACCTTGCCGAACGCGATGCGCGTGCCCAGCCGCGCGTTCTCACGCGAGAACGGCTCGTAGCGCACGATGCGCGCCTGCGGCAGCTGGCGCTTGAGCTCAGCGAGCGCGGCCGCCGTCGTCGGCGAGCGGTGCGCCTCGGTGAGGACCGCGAGCCCCTGCCCCTGCGTCGCCTTGAGCTGCTTGCCGAGCGCGGCCAGCGCGGCACTCGCGTCGTCCCAGCTGCGCGCCTCGCCCTGCTCAATCGGTGCCGTGCTGCGATCCGGATCGTAGAGATCAAGGATCATCGCCTGCGTCCACGCGCTCGACTTGCCGTGGCTGTCGGGATGCCGCGGATTGCCCTCGATCTTCGTCGGGCGCCCCTCGTGCGTCTCGACCAGCAGCCCGGCCGCCGTGCCCATGAACGGCACCGCCGTCGCGTAGAACAGCGGACGCCCGAGCACCATCTCTTCGGGCGCACGCGCGAACGGCACGATGTGCTCGACCGGGCGCCGACAGCCGACGACGCCGGCCAGCGCGAACGACGCGCCCATCGTGGTGAAGAAGTCGCGCCGCGAAACGCCATCGGGCGGCTCCGACGCGCCAGGCGGAAGCTCCGCTGCGAGGCGTGCCTGCACCTCCGGCGAGCCCGCGAGCTCGTCGAGGCTACGCCACCACTGCTTGCCCGAGTGATCCTCGGCGTACTCGTAAGGAACGCGCTTCATCGGTGACACCCCGAGCAGTGGACGGGCGGAGCGACTTCACGGCCGTTCGTGGCCTTGACCGGACCGCTCGCCGCAAGCTGCTCGGCCGACGGCTCCCAGTCCATGTTGGTGACGGTGGTCTTGGAAAGGTCGCGCACGTGCGCGCGCGGATCGCGATGACACTCGATGCACCACGCCATCGAGATCGGCTGCGACACGATGACCTCGATCATCTGATCGACGCGGCCGTGGCAGCTCTTGCAGCCGACGCCCGCAGCCATGTGCGCGCTGTGGTCGAAGAACGCGTAGTCGGGGAGGTTGTGGACGCGCACCCAGGGGATCGGCTGGCCGGTCGCGAAGCTCTCACGCACCGGCTGGAGCTTGAGGCTCTCGGTGCGGACCTTGGAGTGACAGTTCATGCAGGTCTCGGTCGGCGGGACCTGCGAGAACGCCGACTGCTCGACGGTGGTGTGGCAGTAGCGGCAGTCGATGCCGAGGTCGCCGGCGTGCAGCTTGTGGCTGTACGGCACCGGCTGCACCGGCTGGTACCCGACCTCCATGTGCTTGGGCGAGCCGTAGTACCAGAGCGCGCCGAGCGCAGCGGTACCGAGCGGCCCGAGCACGAAGAAGATCGTGAACGGAAGCACCTTGTTCGACCATCTTGGGAACAGGAACCGCGCCATCAAGATCCTCGCCTGGTGCCGGTGGCGGCCGAAAACATTCCGGCCCGAACGGACTGGACGACATTTCTGGGGGGCGGCGCAAGACACAAGCTGCCGCGTGGGTGCGGCAGGTTGCCACAGTGTGAGGGACGGGCGCGTGTCGGCTGTGCCGTGCTACACCCCGCGCCGATGTACGACCACACGCTCGACAAGCTCCCCTCGCGCGCGCTGCTCGTCGCGGTGCAGCTCCCCGGGATCGAAGATGGCGCGCTCGCCGAGTCGCTCGGTGAGCTGCGTCGGCTGGCGAAAACGCTCGGGCTCGAGGTCGTCGGCGAGTACACGCAGCGACGCTCGCGCTTCGAGCCGGCGACCTATGTCGGCAAGGGGAAGGTCGCAGAGCTCAAGCTGCTCATCGAGGGCGAGTCCGCCGACACGCTGCTCGTCGACCATGAGATCACGCCGTCGCAGGCGCGCAACCTTCAGAAGGAGACCGGCGCCAAAGAGGTGCTCGATCGGACTGCGGTGATCATCGAGATCTTCCACCGCCACGCCCGCTCACGCGCGGCGAAGGCGCAGGTCGAGATCGTGCGGCTCGAGTATATGGCGCCGCGGCTGCGCGAGCAGGGCGAGAAGAAGGATCGCGGGCGCGGCAGCGGAGTCGGGCGCGGCACCGGCGAGTCACAGATGGAGCTCGATCGCCGCAAGCTGCGCGACCGGATTGCGGAGCTGCACGCCGAGCTCGCCGCGCTCGCCGAAGAGCGCTCGACGCAGCGTGCGCGCCGGAGTGAGCTGAATCGCGTCGCGCTCGTCGGCTACACCAACGCGGGCAAGTCGACGCTGATGCGCGCGCTCACCGGGAGCGACGTCTACATCGCCGACAAGCTCTTCGCCACGCTCGACACGACGGTGCGCACGCTCGAGCCGCCGACGGTGCCAAAGATTCTCGTCTCCGACACCGTCGGGTTCATCAAGCAGCTGCCGCACGGGCTGGTCGACTCGTTCAAGAGCACGCTCGACGAAGCGCTCGAGGCGTCGCTGCTCGTGCACGTCGTCGATGCGTCGGACCCGGGCTTCATGGGGCAGCACTTCGTGACTGAAGAGGTGCTGAGTGAGATCGGCGCCGGCGCGGTGCCACGCCTGCTGGTGCTGAACAAGATCGACCGCGGGGGCGACGAGGCCGCGCTGCAGGCGCGCTTCCCCGACGCGCTCGTGCTGTCGGCGCGGCGCCCCGACGACGTGGCGCGCCTCTACGCGGCGATCGTCGAGTTCTTCGCGAAGGACCTCATCGAGGCCGAGCTGTTCGTGGCGTGGACGCGCCAGCAGCTGCGCGGCGAGATCTTCGCCGAGTGCCGCGTGCTCGAGGAGCGGCATGACGAAGACGGGACGACGTTCCGCCTGCGCGCGCCGGGACCGGTGCTCGACCGCCTGCGCGTGGCGGCTGCCGGCGGTGGCCTGCCGGTGGCTGTTGATCGCTAGGCGCGTGGTGGCCTGATCCCACGGCCGACAGGGCCGGTCACGGTCCAGCGCCCCGACGAGCTCGGGTCGAAGTGGAACCGAGCCGAACCGCTCTGATCTAGCGGTAGATGACCAGCCAGCTCGAGAGCACGATGTCGCCGCTACCGTCGGGCGGCGTCTGGTTCGCGAACAGCCCCTCGTAGCTCACCGTCGCGATCGTTCCCGGCGTGACGTCGGAGGTCACATCGAGTACGTGGGGCGCGACCGGCGCGCCCGGGCACCAGCCGCCGCGACCGAACCACCAGGTGCCGCCTTGGTTCGGGGTCTCGCCGCCGTCGATCGCGGCGATGCAGCCCTCGAGCGTCCCCGCTTCGGGGAACGCGACCTCGTGCGCCTGCCCCGCCACGGTGAAGCGGTGCTGGTGGTTGCAAAACTCGGCACAGTCGTTGGTCGCCGCGCCGTGCCCGGTGACGATCACTACTAGGTCGACGCGCGCAGCGTCGGCGGGAATCGGCACGTCGATCGGCATGCGGCTGACGTTGTAGCCGCTGCCGAAACCGCCGCCGGTGTAGAGCGGCACGGCGAGCGCCGGCGTGACCCCGCGGGCGCGGTTCGATAGGCGCAGCGCGAGGTGGGTGCGCGTCGGCTGCGTGTTCCACGATGGCGCGAACGACCAACGAAAGCTGCGCGCACCGCCGGCACGCAGCCAGGGCAGCGCGGCGGTCGCGTCGACGACCCAGTGCGCGCCGCGGTGGTACGGCGTGATGAAGCGCGCGACCTCGACCTCACCCGTGCCCTCCGTGACGAAGAGGTGCGCGAGGTAGTCCCACGCGCCGCAGTTGCCGAGCTCAGGCGTGGTCCTCGTCGGGCAGTCGAGCGTGACCTCGATCTCGAGCGTGTCGAAGCCGGCCATCGTCGCGGCGTCGGGTAGCGCTACCTCGGTCGTCGCCTGCTCCATCAGCGTCTCGCCGGCAAAGAGCGAAACGATGGTCGCGCCGTCGGCGTCGAGCCGGGCCTGCTGCTCCGCCTGCGCGTCAAAGTAGCGCGCCTCGTTGGCGACGTACGCGAGGTTGTTCTCCCACGGCCACTCGCCAGCATCGGAGAGCGCCTGCACGTACCGGGTGACGTCGGCGAGCATGCCCATGCCGCGAACGCGCTGGCCGCGATCGACCGCGAAGCCGAAGCGACCGTGGCTCGAGAGCACGCCGCTCACCCAGTTGTCGAGCGTCGCAGCGCGGCCGTCGACCACGATCAGCCGGTCGCGCCACCAGTGGGCGTCGGCGGCGGTGAGCGTACCGAGCAGCGCGTCGATCCGCGCTTGCATCGCGGCCGCCATCGCGCGCGCGTTGTCCGAGTTGGCCGAGCGACTGATGAAGAGGTAGCGGACGTTGGGCGTCGACGTCGCGACCAGCAGGTCGAGGTCGCGCTCCCAGAGCGGCGTCGCGTCGAGCGACGAGGTCACCAGCAGGTCCGGCACCACGACGACGCTGTCGCAGCCGGTCCACGCCTCGCGCAGCGACCACGAGCCGCCACCGACGCGCGCGACGGTGAAGTCGTCGGCGAGCTCGCCGCGCAGCACGCCGTACGGTCCGTCGGACCAGGGCGACTCGGCGAGCCCGCGTTCGGCGCAGGTGAGCGGCGCGGGCGGCGCATCGATCGGCGCGTCGAGCGCGGCGTCGACCGGCCCCGCGGCGTCGGGGCTCGCGGGCTTCGCGGCACAGCCCGCTACAGTGAGTGCGGCGGTGAGCGCGGCGGTGAGCGCGGCGGTGCGCGCGGCGGTGCGTGCGGCGGTGCGCGCGGCGGTGCGTGCGGCGGTGCGTGCGGCAGCGAACGACGTGACGTGAGCGAGGCGCATGCGCACGAACCTACCATCGGCCCAAAGAACGTCGTCGACCGGCTGTGCGCGTCGTGACCGGCTGCGCGCATCGGCAGACTGAGGCTATCCTCCCCACCGTGACCGCCGTCGCCGCGCCCAACGACCCGCTCCTCCTGCTCTCTGCCACGCAGCTCGCGCGCATGATCCGCGCTCGCGAGGTGAGCTCGCGCGACGTCGTCGAGGCGCACATCCGCCGCGTCGTCGAGGTGAACCCGGTGGTGAACGCCGTCGTGCGCGACCGCTTCGCCGACGCGCGCGCCGAGGCCGACGCCGCCGATGCGCGCGTGCGTGACACCGCGCCCGAGGAGCTCCCGCCATTTCACGGCGTGCCCTGCACGATCAAGGAGTGCTTCGCGCTCACCGGCATGCCGCAGTCGTCGGGGCTCGTCGCGCGCAAGAACTTCATCGCCGCGACCGACGCCACGGCGGTCGCGCGCATCCGACGCGCCGGCGCGATCCCACTCGGCGTGACCAACACGTCTGAGCTCTGCATGTGGATGGAGTCGTCGAACAAGGTCTACGGGCGCACGAACAATCCGTACGACCCGTCGCGCACCGTCGGCGGCAGCTCCGGCGGCGAGGGGGCGGTCGTCGGCGCGGGCGCATCGCCGTTCGGGCTCGGCTCGGACATCGGCGGCTCGATCCGCATGCCGGCGTTCTTCAACGGCGTGTTCGGGCACAAGCCGTCGGGCGGCCTCGTGCCCGGCTCGGGCCAGCACCCAGTCGCGCACGGTGTCGCGCGCAAGTACCTCACCACCGGCCCACTCACGCGCCGCGCCGAGGACCTGTTCCCGCTGCTCCGCCGGCTCGCCGGCCCCGACGGCGAAGATCCCGCGTGCGAGACGATGCCGCTCGTCGATCCGGCGACCGTCGCGCTCGAGGGCCTCACCGTGCACGTCGTCCCCGGCGACGGCGTGCGCACCGTCGCGCCCTCGCTCCTCGCCGCGCAGCAACGCGCCGCGAGCGCCCTCGCCGCCCGCGGCGCCCGCATCGTGAAGACCGACCTGCCCGAGCTCGCGCAGGCGTTCGACATCTGGGGCGCATCGATGCACGCTGCCGGCGGCGCGAGCTTCGCCTCACTGCTCGGCGACGGAAAGAACTTCCGCCCGGCGCTCGAGCTGCTCCGCCTTGCCACCGGTCGCTCGCCGCACACCGTCCCCTCGGTCGGTCTCGCGCTGCTCGAGCGGATCCCTGCGTTCCGCCCCGCCGCGACGCGCCGCGCGGTAAAGCTCGGCGAGGAGCTGCGCGCCGGAATCGCCACGCTGCTCGGCGAGCGCGCCGTGATCCTCTACCCGCCCTACCCCTGCCCCGCGCCCCGCCACCACGCACCGATGCTGCCGCCGCACGGCTTTCCGTTCGCCGCCATCTGGAACATCCTCCACTCCGCCGTGACGCAGGTGCCGCTCGGCCTCGACGACGCCGGCCTCCCGCTCGGCGTGCAGGTGATCGCCCGCCCCGGCGGCGACCACCTCACCATCGCCGTCGCCCTGGAGCTCGAGCGCGCACTCGGCGGCTGGGTCCCACCCGGCGCACGAACGTAGCGGCGCTCCGTAGCGTCGCAGTCGAGGTCAGCGCGGCAAGCGCGGCGTCATGCGCAGCACGCGCGGCGCCCGTCGGGCACCGAAGCTCTCGATGAGCGTCGCGTCGCAGGTGGTCTCGGCGCCATGGCTCACCGCGCTCGGAGCACGCAGGAACGCCGCGGCCGGCTCGTCCACGCAGGGCTCGCCGGTGCCGAGCATGACGTGGTGGCCGTTTAGCACATGAATGACGCTCACCGCCGCGCCGCTCGCGGCGAGTCGGTCGAACATCCGCTCGCCCTGCAGTGACGGCGTCGCAGCGTCGGCGTCGGCGTTGATGAACAGCGTCGGCGCGGGGGGCTCAAACGGCTCGGGCAGCGGAGCCGCGAGCGAGCCGCTCGGCCAGGTCGCGCAGGGCAGATCACCGTAGTAGTGCGAGAACAGCCGCAGCGTCGGCTCGTCGCGGAGCGCGTGGCCCCCGTCGAGCCAAGGCTGCTGGCGCTCGGCCACCGACTCGCCCGGCGGATGACCGAAGTCGTTGCAGGTGATCGTGTAGTAGACAGCGTCGGAGAAGATCGACCCTTCGTACGGCAACGTCGTGTCCGGATCGTACCCGCTCAGGTCGTAGTGCAGGACCAGCATCGGGATGAGATCGTTCCAGATGGCGTACGACGAGAGCGCGTCGAGGAACGCAACGCGGAGCCCCTCGTCGTACATCGCGATCGTCGCGACGGTGTCGAGATCGGCGAGCGTGAACGAGCGCTCCTGGGGCGGTCCGATCGACACCGGCAGCGTGAGGATGCGTGGCAGGACCGCCAGGTCACGGGCGAGCTGGTCAAACGCGAGGCTCGCGGTGAGGGGGAACAGCGTCGCGCAGCGTGGGTCGGCGGCGCACGCGGCGAACACGCGGTCGAGAATGTCGTTGGTCGCGCGCGTCGCGTCGGACGCGAACTCCACGTTCGGTCGCGACAGGTCGACCACGCCGTCGAGCACCAGCGCGCGCACGCGAGCCGGATAGGTCGTCGCGTAGGCCTGCGCGAGCTGGGTGCCGTAGCTGAGTCCGTAGAGCGTCATCACCGGCAGCTCGAGCTCCGCGCGAAACGCGTCGAGATCCTCGACCGCCTGCGCCGACGTGTAGCGCGGCAAGTCGCTCGCGAGCACGCCGGTCTCGGCGGCGCACGCGGTGCCGAAGCTGTCGGCGCGGGCCGCGACCAGCGCGTCTTCAGCGGGGAGACCGGCGCGGAGTCCCGGGTGATAGAACGCATCCGCGGCAAGCGGACACTCGAGCTCGCCTGGTCCGCGAACGCCCCGCAGATTAAAGTACGCGAGGTCGAACTCGTCGCGCAGCGTCGGATCGACGGTTGAAAAGTCATCGGCGAGCTCGACGCCCGAGTAGCCGGGGCCACCGTAGAGCGTCACGAGCATGCCGAGACTCACGCCGCTCGCAGGGCGGACCGCGTAAGCCAGCTCGATCGTGCCGCGCTCAGGATCGGCGTGATCGAGCGGGTGCTCGAGGGTGAAGCAGAGAAACGAAGGATCGGTCTCACACGGCGTCGCCCCTCGCTCGGCGAGTCGCTCCTCGAGCGAGAGCGGTGGCACGGACTCGCAGCCTGAGG
>SHYZ01000099.1 GCA_009692535.1 Myxococcales bacterium | reverse complement strand
CATCGGTCGGCGCGAAGGCGTAGTCCCCCGGCGCTGCACCGCTAAGGGCCACGGTCGCGTTCAGCGTGTCGGAGCCGTTGTTGCGCACGACCACGCTCTGCGTCGTCGTCGACGTCGTGGCGACCAGCGTCGTCGGGAAGAGCAGCGGAAGCGCCCCGCTCGTGACGACCAGGTCCGGCTCGATGCCCGTCCCAGTCAGCGCTACGAAGTAGCTCTCCTGCGCCGGGATCGTCGTCCGAACCGTGAGCGTGCCACTCCGCAGACCGGTCTCGCCCGCTGCCGGATCGAACTGCATCAGCAACGTCACAGTGCCGCCGGTTGCCACGGTGAACGGCAGCACCGGCGAGGTCGCTGCGATCGCGAACGATCCTGTCACCGTGAGTTGGTCGACCACGAACGCAGCGCTACCGGTGTTCTGCACGAGCACCGCGCTGGTCGCGGAGGCCGCGCCGCCGGTCCGCTCGTCGCCGAACACCACGTCCGCCGGCAGGTTCGCGACGGCTTCGCCGAGCGAGTCCTCATGCACGGTCCCCGCTGCGCCCGCGCCAGGCGCGACCAACGACGAGCCGCTGCCGGCTGCGCCGCCTGCCGCCGAGCGCACGCCGGTGCCGCTGGTCGCGCCGAGCACCTTGACGCGTCCGCCGCCACCGCCGCCGCCGGGACACCCGCCGCTCGAGGAGGCGCTCCCCGCACCGCCGGCGCCGCCATCGGCGCTGACCACACCGTTTACCATCACGAGGTCGCCGTCGAGCACGACCGTGCCGCCCGAGCCGCCGCCGCCGCCGCCGGCGTGATCACCACCGCTGCATGAGCTCGTCGCCGCACCATCGACCCCGGCCACGCCATCGGCGAGCACCAGGCCCGTCTCATGGATGAAGATTGAAGTCGCGACCAGCTCGATCGACGCGCCGCCCGAGCCGCCACCGCCGCCGCTGCAGGTGTTTCCAGAAGTAGCGCCCGCGCCGCCGCCAGAGCCCGGCGCCACGTCGACACCGCCCGACGTGCCGATCGTAAGGCCGCCGGCAGCGGGTGTCGCCGAAGCAGGGCGAGCGCCGCCTGAGCCACCCGCGCCGCCGAGACCACCGCCGCCACCGCCGCCGACACCAGACACCTCCCGGCCACCTTCGCCGCCACCCGGCGCCAACAAGCCATTCGTACCGTCAACCGACGTCGCGATCCCGCCAAGCTCGCCGACGCCAACGCCGTCGATCGTGCCGAGCACCTCGACGCGACGCGCCTCGATCCGGGTCGTGCCCGAGAGCACCTGCGCGGTTACGCCCGCCGGCACACGCAGCAGGCCCACGTTGGTGTGCAGACCGGACAGGTCCTCGCCGTTGACGACGATCCAGTCGGCCCCGGCATGATCGTGCGCACGCGCTCCTTCCGCGCTGCACAGCACTGCCAGAACCAGCCCCCACGCCAGTACCGCACGCCCGATCGCAGCCCGATTCAACAGAGTGCACTCTCCTTGCGAGCATCATAACTCAGCCGCCACGCTGCCGACGACCAGAGAGTCCGGCACGCACAGCCCTCGTGCTACGGTCCGTGCGTGCGAGCCGGCGCCTCCGTGATCGTGCGCGGCCGCGCCCGCTCCGCTCTGCTCGGTGCCGCCGCGTTCGTGCTGGTCATGCTCGCCGCAGCGCGGGCAAGCGCGACGCCGCTCGTCGCCCCGCAGACCGGCGGCCTCGTCTTCGTGGGACCGACCAGCGCACACCCCTCTGCGATCTTTTGGAACCCCGCCGCCGCAGGGCTCCAGCGCGGCACCCACTTTCACCTCGCCGCCGGCGTCGACCTGCGGCGCACGACGATCGAGCGCGCACCGATCGACACGAGAACGGGCGAGCCGGCGTCGAGCGCGGCCGCGTCGACGACCCAGACGTTCGCGCCGGTCACGACCAGCCCGCTCACACCGGGCGGCTTCGCCGGCGTGACCTCCGACCTCGACACCGATCGCGTCACGCTCGGGGTCGCGGTCTACACCCCCTTCGCCGAGGAACTCGCGCCCAACGAGGACGCGCTCCGCTACCACGCGCGCGGCGGTTCCTTCTACGCGCCGTACGGCACGCTCTCGGTCTCGTTCCGCGCAGCGTCGACGATCCTCCTCGGCGCCGGCCTCTCCGCGGTCTACCCGCGTGTCGACCTCCGCTTTGCGCGTGACGTGGCGCTCGGTGACTGTAACGGCACGACCGCATGCGCAGAGACCGACGCTGCGACCGAGCGGTACGATCTCACCACCGGATGGCAGCGGATCACGCCCGATGCGATCTCGTTCAATGCCGGCGCGATGGTCAAGCTCTCTGACCGGCTCTGGCTCGCCGCCGCGTACCACAGCCCGCCCAGCTCGACCGCCTCGTCGACGACGGCGATCCCGAGCGCCGGCGGCGTGGTGATCGACCCGGCGCCGCACGAGGCCAGCCCAGCGTCGGGCGACGCGCGCGTGACCTTTCACCTGCCGCAGATGGTGCAGGCGGGCGCCAGGGTCACGCTGGTGCCGGGTCGCTGGTTTCTCCACGCCGGGTTGCGCTGGGTCGACCTCTCGACGCACCGCGACCTCGACCTGCGCGTCGCCGGTCCCGAGGTGCGCGCGCTCGACGCACCCGAGTGGCTGGTGCGCTACCGCGGGCTGCGTGATCTGTGGGCGGTCGACGTCGGTGTGGAGCAGCCGGCCGGCGGCACCCTCCGCGTCGGCGCTCGGCTGCGCCTCGAGAACGGCGCGGTGCCCGAGTCGCACGTCGCGCCCAACCAGATCGACGGACCGAGCGCGACCGTCGCCGCCGGGCTCGAGTTCCAACTCACGCCGACGCTGGCACTCTCACTACAAGGCACGGTCGGCGCGCTGCTGCCGCGCACCGTGGACCCTGGCGTCTTCACACCGTCGGGCGAATTCGACTGCACGAGCTCCGGCTACGATCTCGACCGGTGCATCCCGGCGCGCGAAGGACGAGCGCTCCCTAGCGCGGCCGGCGACTACAACTCGACGACGTTTGGCCTCCTCGTCGCGCTCTCGTACGACCGCCTATGAGCCCACGCGCAAAATCCGACCCACTCGATCTCCGCGTGGAGCAGCAGCTGCTCGCGAACGGATTGCGCGTGCTCATCTGCCCATCGGCCGCCGCGCCGGTGGTCTCGGTGCAGACCTGGTTCCGCGTCGGCTCGCGGCATGAGCGCGAGGGGCTCACCGGGATCGCGCACCTCTTCGAGCACCTCATGTTCAACCGCACCGAGCGGCTCGCCGCCGGCGAGTTCGACCGGCTGATGGAGCAGGCTGGCGGCGACACCAACGCCTCGACCTGGACCGACTGGACGCAGTACACCGACAACCTCCCCGCCGATCGGCTGGAGCTGGCGCTCCGGCTCGAGGCCGAGCGGATGCAGCGCCTCGTGCTCGACGACGAGGTGGTCGAGTCGGAGCGTGAGGTGGTGATGAACGAGCGCCGCTTCCGCGTCGAGGACGACGTCGAGGGCGCGATCAGCGAGGAGCTGTACGCGCGGGCCTTCACGCAGCATCCGTACCGCTGGCCGACGATCGGGTGGATGCGCGACATCCGCGCGATCACAATCGCCGACGCGCGCGCGTTTTACCGGACCCACTACGCGCCGAACAACGCGACGCTCGTCATCGCGGGGGCGTGCGAGCCGGCTGCGGTGCTTAGGGAGATCGAGCGCCGCTACGGGCGGATCCGCCCGCAGGTGCTGCCGACCGAGACGATTGTCGTCGAGCCGGAGCAGACCGAGGAGCGGCGCGCCACGCTGGTGCGGCCGGTCGCGGCAGCGCGCGCCTGCTATGCGTGGAAGGCGCCCGCGCAGGGCGATCCTGACTGGAGCGCGCTCGCGCTCGCGCACACGGTGCTGCTCGGCGGCGCGGCGGCGCGGCTCTACCGGCGGCTGGTGGTCGATGACGAGCTCGCCTCGCAGGTGGGCGGCATGCTCACGCCGTTCGCGCACCCGGGCCTCTACGAGCTGTTCGTCTCGCTGGTGCGCGGCCACACGGTCGCCGAGGTTGAGCAGGTGATCGACGAGGAGGTTGCGCGGCTCAGCGCAGCGGCGCCCTCGGCCGCCGAGCTCACGCGCGCGCGGACCCGACTCGAGACCGAGTTTTGTGTCGAGCTTGAGACCGCCGATGGCAAGGCGCAGGCGCTCGGGCACTACGACGCCACGCTCGGCGATCACCGGCTGCTCCGTGAGCAACATGCGCGGCTGCTTGCGGTTCGCCCCGAGGAGATCTCGCGGGCCGCAGCGCGCTACTTGCGCAAGGAGCGCCGCACCGTCGTCGTGGCCGAGCCGTCAGGAGAAGTGGTCGACGACGAGGGGGACGACGCATGATCCTGCTGCACGAGGAGCAGCACGAGGTTCCGCTCGCCGAGGTCTCCGTGGTGCTTGCGGGCGGCGCGGCCGCGGACCCGGTGGGGAAAGAGGGGCTGACGGCGCACGCCTCCGAGCTGATGCTGCGCGGCGCGGCCGGCCGGTCGCGTAATGATCTCGACGAGCGGCTCGACGAGCTCGGCGCCTCGCTCGACGCTTCGGTCTCGATGGACGCGGTCGCCTGGAGTGGTCGTTGCCTGTCGCGCCACCTGCCGGCGCTGTGTGAGTTACTCGCCGACGCGCTCGGCCGCCCCGACCTCGCCAAGTCGGAGCACGACAAGCTCGTGCGCGAAGAGCTCGCCCAGCTCGACGACGCGCTCGATGACGACGGCACACTCGCCGCGCGTTGGTTCGATCGGCTCGCGCTCGCCGGCCATCCCTACGCGCGACCGTCGGGCGGCACCAAGGCGTCACTGGCCTCACTCACGCGCGACGGCGCGCGCGCGTGGGCGACACGGCGGCTCGGCCAGGCGGGCTTGCTCGTCGGGTTTGCCGGCGACGTCGACGCGGGCACCGCGCGCTCGCTCGCCGCCGGCCTCGCCGCAGCGCTACCGGGCCGTGCCGAGACCATGCCCACGCCCGGCGCGCCGATCCCGCGGCACGGTCGCCGCACGCTCATCGTCGACAAGCCCGAGCGCACCCAGTCGCAGATCCTGATCGGCGGTCCGGCACCGGCCCGCTCGGATCCCGACTTCATCCCGCTGATCGTGGCCGCCGCGATTTTTGGCGGCACCTTCACCTCACGGCTGATGACCGAGGTGCGCGTCAAGCGCGGCTGGTCGTACGGTGCCAGCTGCAGCGTCGGGCGTGGACGCACCGGAGCGACGACGCGCATCCACCTGCATCCGTCGGGCGAGCAGACGCCGAAAGCGATCGCGCTCGTGCTGCGTCTCTGGCGGGAAATCGTCGACGGCGGTGTGACGCGCGCCGAGCTCGAGTTGGTGCGCGGCTGGCTGCGCGGTCGCTGGGCGTTCGAACTCGACACCCCCGGCAAGCGGCTCGACCGCCGGATCGACGCGCTCCACCTTGGTCTGCCCAACGACGATCTTGCGGCGTTCCCGACGCGCGTCGCCGAGGTCACCCGCGCCGAGGTCGAGGCCGCGATGCGCCGATGGTGGCATCCCGAGGACGCGTCGATCGTGGTCACCGCCACCGCGCGCGACCTCGTGCCGCGGCTCAAGCGACTCGCGCTCGGCGAGCTCGCGATCGTCGCCTACGACGCGGACTGACCGGCGAGAACGCGGCGCGCGGCGCCCGGATCGTTGGTGACCAGGCCATCCACGCCGAGCTCGGCGAGCCGGAGCAGCTCGGCGGGTTCGTTCACCGTCCACACGTTCACCGCGTAGCCGGCGGCGTGCCACGCCTCGACACGCGCCGCTGTCACGAGCACGCGCTCTGGGTGAAGCGCGCGCGGGCGCAGCAGGCGGCGCGCATCGGCGCGTGCGAAGAAATGCGAGCCGGCCTCGAAGAGCAGCGCCGACGGCAGCGCCGGCGCTGCGAGCCGGAAGCGGGCCAGCGCGAACGGGTTGAAGGACGAGACCAGCACGCGCTCGCCGGTGCCGCGCCGCACGAGCAGCGCGGCGACCGCGGGTGCGAGCCGCTGCCCATGGAAGAGCGCGGTCGCCTTGAGCTCGACGTTGACGAGAAAGTCGTCGCCCAGCTCGTCGAGCACCTCGTCGAGCAGCGGGATCGTCTGTCCGCCCGCGAGCCGCACCTCGCGCAGCGCGGCGAGTGGCAGGTCGCGGATCCGCTCCTTCCGACCAGCGAGCCGCGTGAGGTCATCGTCGTGGAACACCACGATCTCTCCGGTGGCGCAGCGACAGACGTCGAGTTCCACACCGTCGGCGCCGTCGGCACGCGCGCGACGAAACGCCGCGAGCGTGTTCTCGAGTTCGAGCGCCATCGCGCCCCGGTGGCCGATCACCAGCGGAGCTCCACGAGGCCGGCGCGTCCAGCGTCGCTCGGCGCTCACCACGGGCGTCGTCACCGACGGACGACCAGCCGGCCGCGCCGCTCGAGCCGCGCCGCGAGGGCACGCAGGTCGGCGCCCACTTGCGCACGAAGGTCGAGCCGCGCGGGAATGATCCCGAGCTCGACCGCGCGCTCGAGCTCGCTCTGCGGCCGCCGCCCCGGCTTGCCCGCGCCACGGCATGCGGCGTCGAGCTCGTTCTCGTCGATGAACACCGTGGGCAGCGAGTCGGGCGGTGCTGGCTCGTCGCGCGCGATCCGCTCGAGGTCAAGGAGCTCGGAGAGATCGGCGGCCGCCGCGTCGCGCGCGCCGAGCGGCGGCAGTCCATGCGTCGCCGCAATCTGGCGCAGCACCGAGCTGTGGTCGCGCACCACGCTCGATACATGCCCGCGGCGCACCCATGGACCGGCCACGACCGTCGGCACGCGGAAGCCGAGCTGGTCGAAGCCGTCGGCCGCGCGATCATCGGCAGCGGTGGGCGGCGAGACATGATCGAAGAAACCGCCGTGCTCGTCGTAGGTGACCACCAGCATGCAGCCGGGCCACTGCGGCGAGGCCGCGAGCGCGTCGTAGATCGACTGAATCAACATCTGCCCCATCATCGGGTGGTGCGGGGGGTGATCGTCGTTCGCCGAGAACGCCGGATCGATGAAGACCACCGGCGGCAGCGTCCCGGCCGCGGCGTCGTCATGGAACTTCCAGATCACCGGGTGCAGCTGCTCGACCCCGAGGTGCGGGAAGAGCGCGACGAACGGCAGATCGCTGTAGTAGTAGCCCCACGGAATTCCCGCGTCGTTCAGCCGGTCCCAGATCGTCGGCCAGGTGAACGCGCCCCCCTCGGGCAGGTCGTTGTTCTTGCGCCCATTCGACTGCCCGCTGTGCAGGTACATCCGATTGGGCCAGGTCGGTCCCATCAGCGACGCGAACCAGCGATCGCACGACGCCCCCACATCGGCGAGCGCGTGCGTGACCGGCAGTTCGGCGCGCCCGAGAAAGCTCATCGGCGTCTGCATCCGTGCCGCGCCGTAGCGCTCGGCATGCACGCGCACGAAACCGTCGTTCAGCCCGCCGTTCCACTGCGCCCGCGACGACTCCCAGTCGTGCGCCGGATCGTCGAGCAGACAGAGCGCGGCGGGATCGGCCGCGTGGATCCCGACCGCCGCACCGTCGAGCGCGCGGTTCGACATCGCCGCCGTGAGGCCGTCGCCCGGCAGCCGCTCGACGAGCGAGCGCGAGCCGAGCAGGTGATCGTAGGAGCGATTCTCCATCATCAGCACGACCAGCGTCGGCGCGACCGCGGCTACATCTTGTTGTTGCGCACCGCTGCACGCCGTGAGCGTCGGGCCGAGCGCCGCCGCACCGGCCAGCGTGCCGAGCCGCTGCAACAGCTCGCGTCGTGAAAGACGGTGCGTCACTGGCCCGCGCCCGCGCCCACCGCGCCGTCGCCGACCGACTCGGTGAACTCTCGGTGCAGCGCCCGCACCAGCGCGACGAGCTCGGCCGGCGCAATCTCGACCGAGAGCGCGAGCGGCGTGGCGCGCACACCGAGCGGCGCGAGCCCAGCGGCATGGGCCACCGCAAGCGCGCGCCTGATCGCACCAGCGTCGGCGCCGATCGCCTCGCCCACCACCGTCGCGGCGGCAAGACCGGTCGTCACACGCGCCCCGAGCGCTTCGAGGCGCGCACGCACCGCCGTCCAGTCGGGCAAATCGTCGAGCGAGAACAGTGCCGTCTCCGCTGCGCCGTCGTTGTCATAGCGCAGCAGGCGCACGCCCTCCTCGGCGAGGCGCGCATCGAGCTGCGCCGCACCGCCGCCGAGCTGCACCCGCACCAGCCCCTCCTGCGCGGTGACAAACGCGATGCGCCGCTCGCTCGCCGCCCCGCCGATGCGCGTCCCCCCTGCAAGCCCCGGCGGCTGTGCCGTCGCCCGCGCGTGAATCGTGATCTGCGCGCGCCGCGCAAACTCCACCGCCTGCGGATTCAGCACGCGCGCGCCGTGCTCCGCGAGCGTCTGCATCTCATCGTAGGAGATCGCGTCGGCCAGCTGCGCCGCGTCGACCACCCGTGGATCCGCCGTGTAGACCCCGGCCACGTCGGAGCAGATCTCGCAGTACTCGGCACCGAGCGCCGCCGCGAGCGCGACCGCCGTCGTGTCCGAGCCGCCGCGTCCCAGCGTGGTGATCTCCCGCTTCGTCGACACGCCCTGAAAGCCGGCGACGATCACGATGCGCCCCTTGGCTAGCTCCTCCTCCACACGCACCGGCCGCACCTCGACGATGCGCGCGCCGGAGTGGCGATCGTTGGTGATGATCCCCGACTGCGAGCCGGTGAACGAGATCGCCTCGTGCCCGAGCTCTGAAATCGCCATCGACAGCAGCGCCATCGAGATCCGCTCGCCGCACGAGACCAGCATGTCGAGCTCACGCCGCGGCGGTGCCAGCGAGACTTTCCCGGCGAGCGCGAGCAGCTCGTCGGTGGTGTGCCCCATCGCAGAGACCACGACGCAGACGCGCTTGCCCGAGCGCGCGGTCGCGACCACCCGCGCCGCGACTGTGCGGAGCTTGTCGACATCGGCAACCGAAGAGCCGCCGTACTTTTGCACCACGATCGACATGGACGCCCTACGTTAAGAAGTGGACCGCGAAGAGTAAAGCGCGCGACGAGCAGCTGCGTTTTTCGTTTGCTATGCTGCACCGCCATGTTCCGACGCTCAGCCCCCGCGGTCCTGGTCCTGCTCCTCGCTGCCTGCGGCCCTGGCACGCATGCACCGACGCTGCCCGGCAGCGCGCTCGCCGGCCTCCCCGACCGGCAGGACCCGCAGCTGGTCCTCGATGACGACGACGACCTCCGCCGCGCACGAAACGCTTTCGATGCGCTCGCCGCGGATGCCCCTCAGCGGCACAGTAGGCGGCGCGAGCTCTTTGCCGCCTACCGCGTACGCATCGACGGTGCGTTCGCCGCCGGCGCGCGTGAGGACGCCTTTGGCACGTTCACCGCAGCGCTATCGATGTGGGACGCACGCGAGCTGGCCGTGCGCGACGCTGCCCCGGACGACCTCGCGCTCACCGAGTCGCTCGCGGTCAACGTGCGTGCGCGCTTCTCCCGCACCGGCGGTGATCTTCAGACCGCGACTGCGCTGGCCGTGCTGATCGCGCTCCACCCCGCCGAGGCCGCCGCGCTCGAAGCGGAGTGGGCGGTGCTCGCCGCATTCGGCGACGAGCTCGCGACCGCCGAGCACGGTCCCGGCGCGGAGCGCGCACGACCGATCGAGCTGCTCGAAGAAATCACCTCCTTCTTTCCGTCGCCGTGGGCCGGGCGCGCGCTCACTTCGCTCTACCTCGACCGACAGCAGGCACTCCAGAGCGCGGTGACCGGCGGACACGACACCCACGCCCTCGCGGTCCACCGCGAAGGGATCATGCAGCCGGTCTACAACCTCGTCCGGCTCCACGCCCGCCTCGACCGACTGCACGACGCGCCCGCCGTGGTCGACGCGCTCGCCGGCCAGATCGGCGACGATCCCCCCCTGCGTGAGGCGCTCACCGCCGCGCTTGGCCAAGGCGCCACCGGCGCTGCGTGGCAGACGCTGGCCGAGGACTGGTTCATCCGCAGCCGCCGCTACGACCGCGACATTCCGGCCGCGCTCAAGGTCTGCGCGGTCGGCGCGCGCCGCCTCCCCGACGCACCGGAACCGCGCGCCTGCCTAGGCACGATCGCCTACGTCGAGCGCAACGTGCCGGCCGCGATCCACTGGTTCGAGGAGCACCGTCGCCTCCGCCCCGACGATCGCCAGTCGCGCGAGATCCTCGCCGCGCTCTACGACGCTCGGCTCTCGGATCATCTGGTCGGCGAGCGACTGGTCGCGGCCCGCGCCGACCTCGAGCGCCTCGAGCGATTCCACGCCGGCCCCGGTGCGCCGCTCGATCCGCCGCTCTCCTCCGCGTGGGTGACCTTCGGGCGCGGCCTCTACAACCTCGGTGAAATCGACGAGGCACGGCGCGTGCTCGAGCGTGCGCATGCCGTGCGGCCCAGCGCCGAGGCGCTCGAGTTTCTCGGCATGATCGATCTCAAGGAGGGGCGACCGAACGACGCCGCGCTCCGCTTCGCCGCCGCCGCCGCGCTGCCCCGCGACACGCCGATCGAGCAGGCCTACGACAAAGGACGGCTGTTGCGCTTCGAGGGCGAGGCGCGGGCCGCCGCTCGACGCCCCGACGACGCGCGCCGCGCTTTCGTCGCCGCCCTCGTCGAGTGGGACCGACTGCTCGGCGCCCGTCTCGACGGTGGCCGCATCGCCGCCGCGCAGCTGGAGCGGGCCCGCGTGCTCGATCACCTCGGTCGCACCGCCGAGGCCGTACGCGCGCTCGAGGAGGCGATCGACCAGGGTGAGCAGGCCGGCGTCTACTCCGACGCCATCGCGTTCCTCGTCGCGCGCGGACAGTACGACGCGGCCCGCGACGCGTTCCTGCGCCAGCTCGCTCGCCCGGTCGCGACCGAGTACTTCAAGATCTACCCCGCGCTCTGGCTGGTCGGCCTCGCGCGCCTGCGCGGGCTCGAGCCGGATCCGCTGGCGCTCGAGTACCTGCGCACCCGCAGCGGCACGCGCTGGTACCACGACCTCGCGCGGTTCGCGACCGGCCAGCTCGACTGGCCCAGCCTGCTCGCGCGCGCGACGACACGCGGGCGTCGCGCCGAGGCGTTCTTCTATGAGGCGGTGCAGCGCATCGGTCGCGGCGACCGCGCCGGCGGCGAAGCGCTCTTCCGGCTGGTGCTCGACACAAGAATGTACGGGTTCTACGAGTACGACCTCGCTGTGTACTTTCTCCGGCACGGGACACCGCGGTAGTCTCGCGGCATGAAGCGCCTCCTCCTCTTCATGGTCATGCTCATGGTCATGGTCATGGTCGCAGCGTGCGGCGACGACACCGCGACCAGCCCCGACGCCGCCCTTGCCCCCGACGCAGACCTCGCTCCCGACGCCACCGTGACCGGCACGCTCAGCGTCAACGGCAGCTGCGTGGTCAACAATCCCGAGAACCAAACCGCCGGCACGGTGCTGCGCGTCTCGTGCGAGCTCCGCGTGACCCGCGCTGGCGTACCGGTGCCGAACGCAATCATCCAGTTCAACCCCGCACCGCCGGCGTTTCAGACCGTGCTGGTCGGCGAGGCGCTCGACCCGAGCCACTACGTCGGCACGTACATGGGCTACTTCGACACCGCCAAGCTCACGATCAGCACGCCCGAGGACGAGACCGGCGAGTTGCTCGTGCGCGGCCCAAAGCTCTTCGTGGTCGAGCAGCCGCAGCCGGGCATCCTGCTGCCGACGGCCGCTCCGCTCCATGTCTCCTGGTCCAAGCCCGAGGGCTCAGTCGACAGCGCCGACGTCGCGCTCGCGAGCGGCTTCCTCGTCGAGGATCTGCCCGACCCTGGCGTCTACGACGTGCCCGCTGCCGAGCTTGTGCCCTCCTCGCTGGACGAGGTGCAGGTGACCCGTTGGCGCGTGAATCCGCTCGCGCCGGGCGCCGCGCCGGGCAGCGTGCTCGAGTTCGGCGTCCGCTCGAGTCAGGCGTTCCAAGTCCTGTGACCCGAACGCTCCTCGCCGCCGCCGCCTGCGGCGCGTGGCTGTGCGCCGCCGCGCCGGTCGACGCAGCGACGGTCGGCGAAAATCGCGACAAGGTAGTCACCGCCGCACGCACCACCACGCCGCCGGTGATCGACGGTCGGCTCGACGAGCCGGCGTGGGCCGCCGCGCCCGCCGACGACCGCTTCCGCCAGTCCTACCCCGACGACGGCCTCGCGCCCACCGAGCGCACCGAGGTCCGCGTGCTCTACGACGACGACGCGCTTTATGTCGGCGTGCGCTGCTTCGACACGCGCCCCAAGGAGATCGTCGCGCGCCTCACCCGTCGGGATCGCGAGGTCGAGTCGGACGTCATCGGCGTCAGCTTCGACAGCCGGCACGATCATGCGTCGGCGTACAGCTTCTACCTCAACGCCGCCGGCGTGCAGGGGGACGTGCTGTCGTACGCCGACACCGAGCAGTCGTTCGACTGGGAGGCGGTCTGGGACGGTGCCACCAGCCGCGACGCGGGCGGCTGGTCTGCCGAGCTGCGCGTGCCGCTCTCCGTACTCCGCTTCGACGCCGCGCCGGCGCACACGTGGGGCTTCCAGGTCTTCCGCTACCTCTCGCGCAAGAAGGAGGTGCAGCACTGGTCCTGGATTCCGCAGGGCACCAACGCCGACGTCTCACGATGGGGTCACCTCGTCGGGCTCGAGGGGCTGCGGCCGAGGCGCACCTTCGAGCTGCGCCCGTTCACCGTCGCCAGCCTGCGCGCCCGCACCGGCGAGGGAATCCCGCTGCTCGGCGTACGCGCCGAGACCGGCATCGACACCGAGCCGGCCTTCAACGCCGGACTCGACCTCAAGGTCGGGCTCACCACGAACCTCACGCTCGACGCCACGATCAACCCCGACTTCGGCCAGGTCGAGGCCGACCAGCTCGTGCTGAACCTGTCGCGCTTCGAGTCCTACTTTCCCGAGAAGCGCCCCTTCTTCCTCGAGGGGAGCGAGCTGTTCGCGACGCCGCTCCAAGTCTTTTACTCGCGCCGCATCGGCGAGCCGCAGAGCGCAGTGGGCCGCGGGTCGTACCTCCGTGGCGACGACGGCACGTCGCGCGAGGTGCTCGCCGCGCCCACGTCGGCGCCGATCTGGAGCGCGCTCAAGCTCACCGGCCGCGCCGGCGACTCGCTCGCAGTCGGCGCACTCGCCGCGCTCACCGGCACCGAGGACCTGCTGCTGCGCGGTCCCGGCGGTGGCGTCGAGGAGCTGCGCGGTGCCCTACCGCGTGGCTGGGCCGCCCTCAGACTTCGCTACTCACGCGGCGGCGCGTCCTACCTCGGCGCGATGGCGACCGCGGTCAACCGCCTCGGCGCCACCAGCTCGTCGCCGACGAGGAATCACGACGCCTACGTGCAGAGCCTCGACGGCAACCTGGCCACGACCGACGGTGCGTTCAGCGTGAGCGGCCAGGCCGTTGTCTCCGAGCGCGTCGGCGGCCCGAGCCACGTCGACGAGGACGGCGCCGAATGCACTGCCATGGCAGGCGACGCGACCTGCGTCCCGATCACGCGCGCCGACGGCACCACGCTCGGGCCGGGCGATGTCGGCGTCGGCGCGGTCGTCACGGCCGCCCACAGCGGCCCGCGCCTCCACGCCAGCGCGACCTACCGCGCGCTCTCGCCACGGCTCTATCTCAACGACCTCGGCTTTCTCACTGAGGCGAGCCAGCACCACCTGAAACTGCGCGCGGGACTCCGTGATCGGCAACGCGGCCGCGTGTTCCAGACCCACGCGGAGGACGTCAGCGCGCGCTTCACCCGCGACTGGCACGGCGTGGGCACCGGCGGTGGCGCCGATCTCTCGGGCGACGCGCTGTTCTCGAACCAGTGGTACCTGAACAGCAACCTCGGGGTCAGCCTCCCTGGCACTTGGGATCCGTACGAGACCGGCGACGGTGCCTACTTCGAGAAGGGCGCGAGCCTCCACGGCCATCTCTTCGCCAAGACCGACGAGCGCAAGCTGCTCGTGGTCAGCGCGAGCAGCGGCGGCTACGTCTCGCTCACCAACGAGAGCCTCGGCGTCAGCGTCTCGACCGGTCTCGAGCTCAACGCGCACCCACAGCTCGAACTCGCGCTCGAGCTCGACGTCGGCCTCGATGCCAACTCGGTCAGGAACTGGTTCTACGGCGGCTGCGTCGACGCTGCCGGCGAGCCGTGCGCACCTGGCGAAGCCGGCCCGCGCAGCTACCGTTTCGCCGAGCTCGACTCCGGCTCGCTCTCCGGCACCCTGCGCAGCACGTACACCTTCTCGCCGCGGCTCTCGCTCCAAGCCTACGCGCAGCTCTTCGCCTCACGCGGCTCGTTCGGCAACCGGCTCGTGCTCGACGCCGACAGTGCGCGCCCGTTCCTCCGCCGCGACGAACTCCGCGCCGACGCGAGCTTCACTGGCGACCTCGACGGCGATGGCCGCCCCGACGACGCCTTTCAGGACACCACGCTCAACGTGAACGTCGTGCTGCGATGGGAGCTGCGTCCCGGCACGACGCTGCTCGGCGTCTACACGCGCGCGCAGCAGGCCGCGTTCGACCTCGACGGTGCCGCGCCGACGCTGAAGCTCACCGGCCTCTCCACCGGTCCGACCGAAGAGGTGCTGACCTTCAAGCTGGTCTACTTCATCGGCTGATCGTCGATGATCGTCGATGATCGTCGCAGGTACGCTTGACCCCACGCTGCACGCGAGGCAATCTCCCACCGCTCGTCGGTGCCGTAGCCAAGCTGGTAAGGCAGAGGTCTGCAAAACCTCCATTCACCGGTTCAACTCCGGTCGGCACCTCTAGCTAGGATCGTGAACTCGGCCGCACGGCTCATGGGGGAGCCGGGGCGGCGCGAGTTACGCGCTT
>SHYZ01000098.1 GCA_009692535.1 Myxococcales bacterium | reverse complement strand
GCCGGGTCCGGTTGCGGTTGCAGGTCGACACGCTGCACTCCCAGTGCACGCCGTCGTACGGAAGTTCGACGCGACACGCGCTGCAGTTCATCCATTTCTCCGCCATTGGGCCATCGTAGCAAACCGCGCCGAACCAAACCGAGGGCTACCCCGGCCACGAGTCCACGAGTCCACGAGTCCACGAGTCCACGAGTCCACGAGTCCACGAGTCCACGAGTCCACGAGTCCACGAGTCCACGAGCAGGCTGCCACCATCACCCTCCACGGGAGATCTTCCATGACGCAGCGGATGCTCGGATTCATGACAGGTGCAGTCGTGCTCGCGCTGGCGCTCCCCGCACACGCTGAGCGCGCGGACGGCGGCAACTGGTTCGACGAGGAGTTCGGGTGGCCTCGAGGCGTGGAGCGTGCGCCGCAAGGCCTGGGTGGCCAACGACGTGCGCGCGACCTGGGCGAAGTTCAGCAAGAAGTTCGGCACCTGCAGCAAGGGCATGGCCGAGAGCAGCGGGTCGACCCGACCCTCGGCAGCCTGCGCAAGGTCGCTGAACTCGACCCCACGAATGCCGAGGTCACGAAGGCCATCGACGAGCTCGCAGCGAGGAACGCCGGCTACGAGAAGCAGCGCGACGAGCGTCTGGCCAAGGTCCAATGCCCGAGCAAGGACGCCATGTGAGCAGTGGACTCGGTTCGCGGCGCTACCGCAGCGGGCCGATCTTATAGAGGCCGACCTTCAGCGTCGGCGCGTCGCCGTAGTAGCGCAGCCAGACGTCGCCGTGGTTTTGCGCGGTCTGCTCGATGACCGGTGTGAGCGTGAACTCGTCGCGCATCCGTGCACAGAGCGGGTGCAGGT
Organism: Myxococcales bacterium; assembly: GCA_009692535.1. Taxonomy (GTDB): domain Bacteria; phylum Myxococcota_A; class Polyangia; order Haliangiales; family SHYZ01; genus SHYZ01. Next base: position 13,990 of record SHYZ01000098.1, on the reverse strand, counting down.
CCTCGCCCGACGGTGCCGGGATCGACTCGGCGCGGAACGCGGCGTAGCAGCGGAAGCCGAAGAAGAAGTATGCCGCCTCGGAGGTCTCGGGCTGCTCGAGCCACTCGCTCACCGCGAGGAGCTGGCCGTGCTTGCCGCCTGAGCGGAAGAGGTAATCGGGGAAGTGGACCTGCGTGTGCCCGCCGCGCCCGCGATCTTTGTCGGGCCACTGCATGCGCACGAGCACGAAGCGTTGCGGCAGCGCGGCGTGGGCGTCGCGGATGAGCTCCTCCTCAGCCTGCTCGTTGGTCGGCGCCCAGAGGCGCACGGCGGACGGCAGCAGCGACGAGACCACCACCACCACGAGCGCGCCGCGCACGATCCGGTTGGTGACGCGGTCCCAAAGCGCGACCAGGCCGACCGACGCGAGCAGCGCGACGAAGAGCCCGGCGGGGGCGTGGACGCGCGCGATGTTCCCCTCGTCGGCGTCGAGGAAGTACGGCAGGAACGCGGCGAGGGCCATCGCGAGCAGCACCAGTGCGGGTCGGCGCGCTCCGCCGCGCACGCCGAGCACGAGCGCGCAGAGGGCGAGGCCGAGGAAGGCGACCGGAAAGAGCGTCGGCGAGAGCAGCGCGTTACGGTCGACCACAGAGAGCACGAGCTGGACCACCGGCGAGGTCGCCACGCCGGGGAGATTGCCGAGCCCGCGCATCGACTGGAACGCGCGCACCACGTGGAGGGCATGCGGCAGCACGAGCAGCGCGGTCACGGCAGCAGCGGCCCAGCAGGCAGTGTCGCGCCATGGCGGGCGCACGGCCGGGCGCACGAGCGCGAGGCAGACGACGAGCGCGGGCGCGATGACGAGCAACTCGGGGCGCGAGACGATCGCGAGCGCGAGCAGCGGCACGGCGGCGAGAAGCGGCGTGCGCCGACCGGTCGCGAGGGTGGACTGAAAGAGCGTCAGCCCGCCGAAGAGCCAGAGCAGACAGGGGACGAGGTTCGCCTCGGAGGTGTCGTTGCGCACGAACATCGGCGTCGCTGCGGCGAGCACCGCAGCGACGGCGCCGACGCGGCGGTCGCCGGCAACGCGCGCCGCGAAGGTCGCGACCAGCGGCAGCGCGAGCCAGCCGCAGACCGCGTTGACCCACATGATCGACGCATGGTCGTGCGGCAGCACCGCGAACCACGCGTGGTAAAAAGCGCCCGCACCGGCACCGTATTGCGCGATCGGCAGCAGCTCGAGCGCGTCGCGCGTCACGCGGTAGCCGATGAACACCATCGCGAGGCGATGCGGCGCGAGTACGAAGCGGATGAGGCCACCGAGCACCAGCGCGCCGAGCAGGCCTCGCGCGGCGGGGCGGTCGTCGCGGAACTCAGCCCACGCGCCGGCGAGCGCGACCGGCAGGCAGACGAACGCCGCCACGAGCAGCAGCGCCGCGACGCCTAGCTGGGCCGCCTCCAGCCACGGCGGCGAGATCGTCCACTCGCTCATTCAGTCGGCGTGCCGCGCCGCTTGCGCGCACGAAACACGAGGACGCCGATGAGGATCGCACCGAGCGACGCGCCGAGACCGGCGACGAGCGTGCCGAAGCGCTTCGGGTCGCGAATCCACTCGACCATGTTGGCGCCGGTCGACCGATCGACATGGACCGGGTCCCACAGCTCCTGCGGGGCGGCCGCGCCGCGGATGCGCGCCTCGAGGTGCGCCCGCATCTGCTGGACGCGGCGCTTCTTCGACGCCGAGATCGTGCTCGCGGTGTCCTTGGTCAGCTCGAGGTACTGGTCGATGTCGGTGATCGCCTGCTTCGGCGATTTGAACTGCAGAACCTCGGCGCGGCAGTAGAACGCGTCGGCGTCCTGGTGGTCGAGGTTGATCGCCTTGTCGATGAACAGCTCCGCGTCGGCCTGCTTGCCGAGTCGGTAGCTCGAGATCGCGAGGTAGATGAAGAGCCGCGGCTCAAAGTCGTACGCCGGCCGCGCCCGCTCGAGGTGCTCGAGCGCGATCTTGTAGAGCCGCACCTTCTCCTCCCGCGTCGGCGCGCGGTAGTGCCCCGAGTAGTGCGCCGCCACGCCCGCGACGAACTGCAGCAGCGGATCGGTCGGCGCGGCTGCCGCGGCCGCGACTAACTCCTGCACACGCGCAGAGGTTGGCTGCGTCGGTGCGAGGTTCGCCACGACCATCCCGAGCACGCCGCTGTACTCCGGCGCGCGCTTCGCCATCGCCAAAAAGTGCGTGAGCGCCTCGGGGTGCCGACGCTCCACGAACATCTTGAAGCCCCTCTCGTACTCGGCGGCCAACTCAGCCTCGGCGGGCGTCCGCGCGCGAATCTCCCCCGGCCGGCTCGGCGCCTGCGGAAAGATCGGCTCGGCGGTCGCGGAGCGCGAGCCGGTCCAGGCGAACGGGCCCTCCCCTGAGGCGACGCGCACGCGCAGCGCCTCGAGCAGCGTGGGCGGCACCGGCACCGTAGCCGTCGCTGGCGCGGCGAGCGCGAACTTGGCGGTGCGCACGCCACCCGCCGGCGCACGGTCGAGATGCAAAAGTTCGATCGTGTGCTCGACGCCAGCACAGGCGCACTTCACCACGATGTGATCGCGCTCGATGCGCACGCTCGCGAGCGTGCAGCCGTCGAGTGGCCCCTGCCCCTTTCCGACGAGCGCGGCGACCACCGGCTCCATTTCCGGACCGATCACCTGAGCCTGTGCGGTGGCCGCGACTAAGGCCGCGGTCGACGCCGCGAGAAGAAATGTCGAGAGGACGATCATTCGCTGGGACATGGGCCGGCATCATAGCAGCGGCTCAGCTTTCCGCGTGCTAGCCTCGACGACATGGCGGCGCCGCCTCGGGAACTCCGCGTCACCGTCGGCGAAATCGCCGGAACGCTCCGCGGCATCCACAAGTGCCTCATCGACCTCGCGAGCGGTGCGTATGAGCGCGAGAACGGGCCGCTCGGCAGCCCGTTCGTCCTCTTCCGTCTGCTCACGACCGATCCACGCTTCGCCTGGATCCGGCCGCTCACCGAGCTGACCGCCGCGATCGACGAGCTGCTCGACCGCCCGGCGGCGATCGCCCGGCGCGATGGCGAAGCCGTGCGCGCTGAGCTCGAGGATCTGCTCGGCGCCACTGAGGGAGATCGCGGTCAGTTCCTTGAGACCTACCTTGAGATCCTTCAAGCCGACCCCGACGTGGTCATCGAGCATGGGCGCCTCATGACCCAGGTGCGCGAGCTGCCATCGCTCGAGCCCACCGAGCGCGCCGAACTCTTGCGCGTTCGCCACGGGTGGTCGCCCCCACGCACGCGTCGCACCGCGAACTGACCGCGCGCAGCCCGCGCGCCGGCCGACTCATGCCTCATGTAGACTCGCGCCCCAGAGGTTCCTCGATGAAGCGTCTCGCCGCCGCCTGCACTCTTCTCGTGTTCACCGCATGCTCCAAGCCGGTCGCCAACGCCGCCGGTGGCCACGGCGCCACCGTGACCAAGGGCGCGGCGATTCTCGACCTGGTCCCCGCCGACTCGCCCTATGTGATGGCGATGCTCGAGCCGTTCCCGATCGAGTTGATGGAGACTTGGCTCGCGGTCTGGCCGGGGCCCGGCGCCGATCTGAAGACGGCCTCGCAGGCGATGGGCGGCTCGCCCGAGGAGACGCTCCTGCGCGTGTCGCTCGCGCTCCTCGAGGAGTTTCGCGGCAACATGTCGGCCGACGGGTTCGACCGGATGGGCATCGGGCGTCGAGCGCAGTTCGTGATGTACGGCATCGCGGTGCTGCCGGCGATGCGCTGGCGCGTGGCCGACGCGGGCAAGGTCGAGGCGCTGATCCTGCGCGTGCTCGACAAGGCCAAGGTCACGCTGAGGAAGCAGTCGCTCGCCGGGCAAGCGTACTGGGAGTTCACCGACAAGGACATCGTCGTCGCTCTCGCCCGTATCGGGGACGAGGTGGTCGTCGGGATGGCCACGCCCAAGACCGCCAGCACGGTGCTGCCGCTGCTGTTCGGCCAGAAGAAGCCGGCCAGGAGCCTGCGTGCGTCGGGCGCGCTCGCGAAGGTCGTCGAGGGGCACCGCTTCTCGCCCTTCTTCGTCGGCTACGTCGACTTCAAGCAGCTCGCGCGCCTGCTCATGCGCGATGGGCAGGGCGTGGACGCGCAGCTCATGCCGCTGCTGCTCGAGAAGGACACGCCGGTGCCGGCAGAGTGCAAGACCGAGCTGCAGGCGCTGCTCGACCTCGCGCCGCGCATGGTGGTCGGTTACGAGAAGCTCACGGCAAAGACCATGACGGCGGTCTTCGTGCTCGAGACCCGCGCCGACGTGACGCGACGGCTCGCCGCGCTCAAGTCGCCGGTGCCCGGGCTCGAGCTGACACCGACCGACTCGCCGCTGTTCATGCTGGGTGGCGGGATCAACATCCCGCGCGCGATCGCGCTGGCGCAGGAGGTCGCGGCGCTGCTCGCTGCCAAGCCGTTCCGCTGCCCGAAGCTCGACGACTTAGAGGAAGCGGGTGAGGAAATGGCGCGCACCCTCGCCACCCCGCTTCCGCCCGCGATCACCGGGCTCCAAGGTGGCGTGGTGGTGGTCGACGACTTCCAGCCGCCGTTTCTCATCCGTGCGCACGGCCTGATCGCGCACGACAAGCCGCAGGAGCTGCTCACCCTCGCGCTCGGCATGGCCCTCTCCGGCCTCACGGTGAAGGACGACGGCCGCGCGGTGCGGCTGCCGCTCGAGCAGCTCGGCCTGCCGCCGATGCCTGCGTTCATCGGCACCAAAGGGAAGCTCATCGCCGCCGCGCTCGGCGCAGGTGCCGACACCGAGGTCCTCGCGCTGTTCGGCGCCAAGACCGGACCCGACGCGCCGCTGCTCGCGTTCGGCTACGACGTCGCGAAGTTCGTCGGCATCGCGAAGATGTTCGGCGCCCCAGCCGACATGAGCGCGCTCACCATGCTCGGCAGCTGGGGCTGGATCAGCCTCGCGGTGCATGTGACCGAGCGCGGCCTCACGATGAAGGTGGCGATGGACGCGCCGAACGTTGCGGCTGGCGTTCTCGCTCCGAAGCCCTAGTACCGCTTGGCGTAGCGCACGAGCGGAAAGCTGATCGACGGCTCGCGGTTACCGCTGCCGTCGTCGCTGCTCATCATGTCGCCCATCGGCACCGCGATCACGCCGAGGTCGAGGTCCCAGTCGGCACCGATGACCTTCACGCCGGCCATCGGCGTCACCACGATGGTGGGGCGGCAGTCACCGAACAGCTGGTCGCACGACGAGGTGCGGACGTACTCGGCCATCAGCGCGACGCGCGGGGTGAGCCGGTAGCTCACGCCGAGGGTCAGGAAGCCGATTGCGTACTCCTTGTCGGGCTGGAGCACCGCTGAGATGGTGCCGTGGATGCTGCTGCGGGCGGTCTGGTGTGCGGCGGTGACTGAGCCCTGCAGCGCCAGCGGTCCATCGCTCTCGACGTCGGCGGCGAGCGTGAAGTAGGCCGCGCCTGAGACCACGAGGCGAAGCGGCTGGTCGCGCGGCAGCAGCGCGACGCGTGCGCCGACCGAACCGCCGGCGAGACCGTAGAGCGCGATGGCGACCTCGACGCGATCGGTGACGCCGATGAACGCGCGGCCGAGACCGAACTCGACCAGGTCGAGCTGCTGGCTCCCGGCAGGGAGCGTCTCGCCGGTGGGGACGATGAAGTTGTGCGTGTGGGCGGTCGGTCCCACCTCGGCGTGGGCGGAGGTCGCGAGCAGGAGCGAGATTGCGACGAGTGCTGCTTGGCAGTGTGAGATGCGCATGGCCGCTCCTAAAGCAACCGGCGGGCCAGCTGGCGAGGGCGGCGAAGAGCTGGCCCCCCACTGGGGAATCAGCGGCAGCGCGAGAACGGCCGCGCCGGGCGGTTTTCGCGTGGAGAAGAATCCGCGACAGCAGTGTCACGCCCGCGGCGTGGCGGCCCGCGAGTCACAGTTCATCTGCCAACTGACATGCGCAAAACCTGACACCCGCCCGCGGCAGCCTCGACAGCACGCAGCCGTGGTTTCAGACGAGCCCGACGCGCCCGTGGCCAGCTAAGCTGCGCCCGTGGCGGACGAGGGCTACGAGCGCCTGCTCCCCCGCAGCCGTCGGCGTGCAGCCGGCGTCTACTACACGCCCGAGGTGCTGGCGCGTGAGGTGGTCGCCGAGACGCTCGCGCCGCTGCTCGCGACCTGCGCGTGGCGCACGGATGGCTCGCCGATGCTGCGGCTGCTCGACCCCGCGTGCGGCACCGGGCGGTTTCTCGCGGCGGCGGCGGACCTGCTAGCCGACGAAGCGGTGCGGCGCGGACACGAGCGCGAGGCGGCGCGGCGCGCGATCCTCTTGCGCGTGGTCGTCGGCGTCGAGCGTGATCCCGACGCCGCGAACCATGCGCGCGCGCTCGGCGGCGAGGTGCGCGTCGGTGAAGCGCTCGCAGGCGGCGTGATCGAGGAGGGCGCGTGGGACGCGGTCGTCGGCAATCCGCCGTGGGTGCGCTCGGTGCGGCTCAAGCAGACCGACCCTGTGCTCTGGCGCGAGCTCCGCGGCGCGCTCGCGGCGACGTCGTACGGCGAGTGGGATCTCTACGCCGCGTTCCTCGAGCGAGCGCTGACCTGGGCCCGTCCCGGCGGTGAGATCGGGCTGGTCGTGCCTTCGCGCTGGCTCACCGCAAAAAACGGCGCTCCGCTCCGTGAGCGACTCGCCGCGCTGCGTGCGGTGCGCAGGATCGTCGACTTCGGCGCGGCACAGCTCTTCGCCGGCGCGACCACCTACTCGGCGCTCGTCTACCTCACGCGCGCGGGCACCGACCGCGTGCGCGTGGTGCGGCGCGGGCGCGAGGGAGAGGTGAGCCAAGCCACGCTCGGGCGTGCGCCGTGGGTGCTCGCGATCGGCGACGAGGCACGGTTGCTCGCGCGCCTCACCAACGGCACGCGGCCGCTGGGCGAGCTGGCGCGTGTCGCCAAAGGCGCGGGGACCAACGCGGACGGCGTCTTCCTGCTCGAACCGGCCGCCGCCGATGGGCTCGAGTGCTGTGTCCCCTGCCTGCGCGGGCGCGACGTGCAGCCGTTCCGCACCGTCGACGCAAGGGTCGCCCTGCTCCCGTACGAGCGCGGGCGGTGGCTCACGCCCGACGAGCTCGCGCAACGCGCCCCCCGCGCGCTCGCGCACCTGCTCGCGCACCGCGAGCAGCTCGAGCAGCGCGAGCGCGGGCGGTTTCGCGGCGACACTCTCTTCCGCTGGGGTCGACCGCAGAACCTCGCGTGGCTGCTCGACCCGACGCCGAAGCTGGTCCTGCCCGACGCTGCGCGTGGTGGCCGTGCCGCGCTCGACGACCGCGGACGGCTCGTGATCGACACGGCGTATGCGGTGCGTCCCACCGGCGACGTGCCGATCGGACTGCTGCTCGCCGTGCTGAACTCGCCCGTGGTCGCCGCGTGGCTGCGCGCCACCGGCGTGCCGCTGCGGGGCGACTACTTTCGGATGAAGACGGCGTACCTCGCGTCGCTGCCGGTGCCCGACCCTGCTACCGCCGCAGCCCGCGCGGTCGCGTCCGACGCGCTCGCGGTTGACCCCGATGACCCAGCTGCGTGCCGCGCGCTCGGCGAACGAACCGCCGCGCTCTACGGCGTGAGCTGCGACGAGCTCGACGCTGCGGCGCGCTGCTGACTACGCTCGTGCACCAACTCCACGACGTCGCGCACCTCGACGCCAGGTGGCGCGTTCGCCTCGAGCATCCGCTTGCAGGTGGAGCAGCTCGTCGCCACCGTGCCGCCGCCCGCCGCGACGACCTCGCGCAGGCGCCGCCGTGCCATGCGACTCGCCACGTCGGGCATTGTCTTCGGCAGCAGCCCGCCACCGCCGCAGCACTCGGTGTCGCCGTGCGACCAGCCAAACTCGCGCACCTCGGCCACCCGCTCGAGCAACCGACGTGGCGGCTCGAGCACCTGCTGGTGGCGCGCGAGGTAGCAGGGGTCGTGGTAGTAGACCGGGCCGCGCTCGAGGGTGCGTGGCAGCACCCGCTCGGCGAACGCCACCAGGTACTCGGTGAGGTGCACGACCTCGGCGGGGACCACGATCCCCTCGGCGGGATAGATCGTGCGCACCGCGTGGACGCAAGCCGAGCAGCTCATCACGACGGTGCGATAGCGGCGCAGCTCCTCGGCGACCCGCGTCGCGTGCCAGCGAAACGCCTCGGGGTACCCGGCGGCCAGGAGCGGATAGCCGCCGCAGACCCGCTCCGAGTCGACGAGCCGCACATGGTCCGCACCGACGTTCTCGAGCAGCGCGAGCTGCGCACGCACGTCGGCGTCGCCGCGATCGATCGCGTCGCAGCCAGGCCAGAAGCCGACGTTGGCGCTCTCGGCAAAGCGCGCGTGCGGCAGACGTTCGCGAGCGACCCGCGCGAGCCGCTCCTCGCGGGCACGGAAGCGCTCGGGATAGCGAACCAGCGCCGGGTGCTCCGCGCCGTGCTGCACCGCCTCGGCTCGGCCAGCGAAGAGCAGCGCGGCCGGCTCGACCCCGTGCACGCAGTAGCTCGTGCAGTGGCGACATCCGGTGCAGGCCCAGAGCGGGTCGGTCTCGGGCACGGTCCACGCCGCGCGCCCGCGTCGAAGCTGCGCGAGCCTGGCTACCTTTGCCTGCGGAATCTGCGTCTCGATCGCCGACGCTGTCGAGACCGGACAGCTGTGCCGGCACATCTTCGGGCAGTAGGTGCAGGTGTCGGCGACCGGTTCCATCGTGCGCGGCTCGACTGTAGCATCCGGTCATGCGTCGCCCCGTCGACCTCGCGACCCTCGCCGCACGCGGCGTGCGCAGCCCCGCGCCCGAAGCACTGCCCAACGGCGAGCGCTCGACGCCGAGCGCCGAGCCCCTCTACCAGACCTCGGTGTTCGACTTCGCGGACGTGGAGAGCTCGGAGGGTCCGCTGCGCGGCGAGGGGGACGGCTACAGCTACGCACGCATCCGTCACCCGAACGGCCGCTCGCTCGAGCTGACCGTCGCCGCACTCGAGGGCGCCCAGGACGCGCTCGCGACCTCGAGCGGCATGTCGGCGCTCGGCTGCGCGCTGCTCGCGGGCGCAACGACCGGCGACCGCGTGCTCTGTCAGGACGACGCGTACGGCGGTACGCGCTCGCTGCTCGACAACCACCTCGCGCGCTTCGGCGTCACCGTCGAGTACGTGCGCGCCACCGACCCAGCGTGTGTGGCGGCCGCGCTCGACCGCCCGGCGCGCGTGCTGCTCGTCGAGACGCTCTCGAACCCGCTGCTGCGTGAGGTCGATCTGCCCGCGCTCGCCGCGCTCTGCCACGCGCGCGGCGTGCTGCTGCTCGTCGACAACACCTTCGCCACGCCGATCCTGCGGCGCCCGCTCGAGCAGGGCGCCGACCTCGTGATCCACTCGGCGACCAAGTTCCTCGGCGGCCACCACGACCTCACCGCCGGCGTGCTCGCCGGGAGCCACACGCTCATCGGTGCCGCGCGGTCGCTCTCCATCGCGCTCGGCGTGCAGGCCGCGCCGCTCGACGCGTGGCTCGCGTGCCGTGGCATCCGCACGCTCGACCTCCGCATGAAACGCGCTGAGGAAACGGCACGCGCGCTCGCCGCACGACTCCGCGCCGACGTGCGTGTGCGGGCCGTGCACTTCCCAGGCTGGGGACCGCTGGTGTCGTTCGAGCTCGATGGCGACGCAGCGGCGCGGCGCACAGTGCGCGCGCTCGCAGCGATCGAGCTCACGCCCAGCCTCGGCGGCACCGCGACGGGCGTGAGCCATCCGGCCACCTCATCGCACCGCGACATGGCGCCCGAGGCGCGCCGCGCGCTCGGCATCGCCGACGGTCTGCTGCGGCTCTCCGTCGGCCTCGAGACCGAGTCAGATCTCTGGGCCGACCTCGATCACGCGCTCGGCGCGTAGCCGGCCACGATCACGCGAGCGAGCTGGTCGTACTGCTCGATCCGGTTGTAGAGCTGCGCCGAGATCCGCACGCCGCGCCGAGGCCACGTCGGGAACCAGACGATCGGCACCTCGATCGCGTGCTCGCGAAAGAGTGTCTCCTGCAGCGGGTCGGGTCCCACCTCGGGCTGCGGGCCGACGCCGTCGGCAATCGGCACCGTCGCGAGCGTGCCGATCATCTCGTCGGGACAGGGCGCCGCCACGCCGAGCGCGTCGCAGAGCAGCCGTCTGCCCGCGAGCGCGAGCGCGCGATTTTTTGCCCGCACCTCGGGCCAGCCGCCGGGCACGAGCCCGGCCAGGACGTCGATCGCGACCGGCACGCAGAGCAGCGCGGTCGGATCAGCCGTGCCGATCCAGTCGAAGAGCAGCCGGAAGCGCGAGCGATCGCGGCGCGGCGAATTCCATCCGTGACCGATCGCGAGCGGCATCATCGGCTCCTGCCGGTCGCGGCGCACATGGAGGAACGCCGCGCCCTTTGGCGCGCAGAGCCACTTGTGACAGTTGCCGGTGTAGTAGGCAGCGCCGAGCGCGCGTAGCTCGAGCGGCAACATGCCGGGCGCGTGCGCGCCGTCGACCAGCGTATCCACGCCGCGGGCCGCGAGCGCAGCGACGATCTCGGCGACGGGGAAGACGAGTCCGGTCGGGCTGGTCACATGGTCCACGAGCACGAGCCGGGTCCGCGCCCCGCACACAGCGAGCACCGCGCCCGTCACCTCCGCCGGTGCGCGGATCGGAAACGGCACGTGCGCGACAACCACCCGCGCTCCGCTCCTGGCCGCGACCTCGGCGAGCGCATTACGGCAGGCGTTGTAGGCGTGATCAGTGACGACCAGCTCGTCGCCCGGCTCGAGCCTGAGCGAGCGAGCCACCGTGCTCACCGCATGCGTCGCGTTGGGCATCAGCGCGAGGTCGTCGGGATCCGCGCCGACGAACGCGCCAAGCGCGACCCGCACACCGTCGAGCAGCCCCTCGAGCTCGCGCGTGAAGAAACGCACCGGGTCCGACTCGAGCCGCGCGCGCAGCCGGGCTTGCGCCTCGAGCACGGCACGCGGGCAAGCGCCGAACGAGCCGTGGTTGAGGAACGTGATCGAGGGGTCGAGGACGAAAGCGTCGGCGGCCATCGCGTCGATGATAGCCCTGTAGCTAGCGCGCACGTCGCGTACGCTCGCCAGATGTCACCCGTCGTCGTCACCCACGAGGGCAGCGTCACCGTCGTCACCCTCGCCCGTCCCGAGGTGAAGAACGCCATCGACGGCCCGACCGCCGCCGCACTCGCCGCCGCCTTCTGTGCGTTCGACGCCGACCCTGCGAGCCATGTCGCCGTGCTCACCGGCGCAGGCGGCGTCTTCTCGGCAGGCGCCGATCTCGGCGCGCTCGGCGGCGACCGACAGAACCGCGTGACGCCAGATGGCGACGGACCGCTCGGACCGACGCGCATGGACCTCGGCAAGCCGGTCATCGCCGCCATCGAAGGGCACGCGGTCGCCGGTGGTCTCGAGCTCGCGCTCTGGTGCGACCTGCGCGTGGCAGCCCAGAACGCCACGCTCGGCGTCTTCTGCCGGCGCTTCGGCGTGCCGCTCATCGACGGCGGCACCGTCCGCCTGCCGCGCCTCATCGGCCGCTCGCGCGCACTCGACCTCGTGCTCACCGGCCGCGCCGTCTCTGCCGAGGAGGCGCACGCGATCGGCCTCGTGAACCGACTCGCCCCACCCGGCGGTGCCCTCGCCGCCGCGCTCACCCTCGCACACGAGCTCGCCGCCCTGCCGCAGCACTGTCTGCGCCACGATCGCCGCTCGCTGCTCGAACAGGAGGGACTCACCCTCGAGGCCGCGCTCGCGAACGAGGTCGTGCACGGCCTCGCCTCACTCGCCTCGGGTGAAGCACTCGAAGGCGCGCTCCGCTTCCGCGCCGGCGCCGGCCGCCATGGCGACCGCCTCAAACCCGAGCGCTAGCGACAGACGAGCGCCTCGACCGCGAGCGAGTCGAGGAAGAAGTTCGTGTTGGCACCGGCGTCGGTGATCGCGGCGACGTGGAGGTAGCGCGGCTGGCCGGCGTGCGAGAGCGCGGCGTTGCGCTCGAACATGGTCCAACACGAGGAGGCCGAGTCTTCATTCGTGATCGAGCCGAAAGTCTCGAGCGCGGAGCGACCTGCGTCGGCGAGCGTGATGGTGAGAATGTCCCACACGCCTGAGCCGAGTAGCTCCTCGGTCGCAACACAGGCGTAGCCGCGCAGCCGGAGGGCGAGCGCGTCAGCGGGAACGGCGAACGGCTGGCCGAGCTCGTCGACCGAAGAGAGATAACCGCCGAACCAAGTCGCGTAGCTCGGCGAGTGCGGCGCGATCGGCATCATCGCGGCGGGCACGATGAGGTTGAGGTCTGCGCCTGAGATCTGCTCCCACACCGACGGGCCGAGATCGAAGTTGCCGTTGCGCAGCAGGTCAGTCCAGGTGGGCGTGCAACCGCCAGCATCGGCCGACGGTGGCGTGATGCGCGCGTCAGGGCGCGGCGCGGCGTCGAACCGCGCGGGTGGCATCGCAGCGTCGGGCCCGACGGTGGGACGCGCGTCGCCCTCGCCGCCGCCCCAGTCGCCGCCCGCCGTCGCACAGCCGGCGACGAGTGCGGCGAGCGCCAGAGCAGGGCCGCGGGAACGGGGCGGGAACACTGCGCGCCAGCATAGCCCGGGCGTGGCGTGGCACGGGTCTCGGAGCAAGGCCACGCGCTTTGACATGCCGCCGCCACACGGCGACGATCGCTCCATGCGGTGGACGCGCGACCTTCCATTTTGCAGCGGGCCGCCCGCGCGGCGATGCAAGGGGCGCCGATCACTCGACGCCCGAGCCTGTGGGTGCACGGTCCTCATGGTCGGCATCGGCATGCTCCTTTGCGCCTGCCCGGGTGATGACCAGCCGCCGATCATCGGCGCTGAGGTCGAGCTCGGCACCGGCACGACCGACTACGCGCCGCTGCTCGCGGAAGCGACACTCGACCTCATCGCCGGTCCTCAGGGCGGGCACCACTTCATCGTGCACGCACGCATGCGCCGCATGGCCCCCGGCGATCCGATGCGACCGGGACAGGCGCAAAATCCTGCATCGACGTTTGCCGCGTACGCCGAGGATGGGCACCAACTCGATCTGATGAACCCGCCCTACCGCCTCGGCTACGTCATGGCGGCGGATGGCTGGTACGAGCTCCCGTCGGGGCGAATCCTCCAGCTCGAGGAGACTGAGGTCGCCGCGCTCGACGGCGTCCGCGTCAGGATCGTCGCCATCGTGAGGGACGCGTTCGGTGCCGAGGGCAACGACGAGCGCTGGATCATCGCCAGGCCGGGCGTGCTCTTGCCTGGCGAAGACGCGGGACCGGCCGACGCAGCCATGCCCACAACCGACGGCGCTCGCGCAACTGACGGCGCGCCGTAGGGCGCACGCGGCAGGGCTACTCGATCGGGCTCTGATCGATCCAGCGACGGTACGAGACCACGAGGTCGCGCGGCCTCGTGGGATCGATCGGCACGCCGTGAAAGACGATCGAATTGGCGCGCGCGTCGTAGTCCCAGCCGGCTTCGCGCGAGCGGGGGAGCGGCGCGCCGTCGAGCGCAACTGCGAGCGACGCCGAGATCGGCACCCACTCGAGCACGACCGGCGAGGCCGCGCCGAGCACGTTGTCGATGATCGTCTGCAGCGTCGGACTGAGATCGGGCTGACAGATCGATCCGAGCTGGCCGCCGAACCACGACACCATGTCGATGTAACCCCAGCCGGTCTCACCACCACCGTCGGAGCAGGACGGGTACGGCGCGGGCACCGAGATCGCGTGCACCGAAGCGCGCTCGGCCTGCAGCAGATCGATCGGATCCTTGAGCTCGGTCAGGCTCGCTGAGAGCTGCGCCGGGGTCGCCGGCACGTCGCCGTCGACGAAGATGTCGGCGTCCTCTAGCTCCTGCGGTTTCTCATCGCTGACGAAGAGCACGACCAACTCGGCGTCGGGCCGGACCATCCGGTCATCACTCGCGCTGCGCGGCGTGTGTCGGGCCACCGCGTTCATCGCCTGCGTCGGTCCGTACTCGTCGCTGCCG
>SHYZ01000097.1 GCA_009692535.1 Myxococcales bacterium | reverse complement strand
GGACGACGGTGGCGCAGGCGACGCAAGCGGTCCCGATGCTCCTCCTGGCGGCTGCACCGCCGAGGTGTGCAACGGCGTGGACGACGACTGCGACAGCTTCGTCGACGAGGGCTTCGATCTCGGCAACGACGAGCTGAACTGCGGCGGCTGCGATGTGAGCTGCGCCAAGGACGGCGCTCGGACCAACTGCGAAGTCGGCGTCTGCGTTGCCACCGAGTGCTTCCCCGGCTTCGTCGACCTCAACGGCGACCTCGCGGCGGCGTTTGACCTCTCGAACGGCTGCGAGTACGGCTGCTTCGTGTCGAACGACGGCGTCGAGGCGTGCGACGAGCTCGACAACGACTGCGACGGCGAGCTCGATGAGGAGTTCGACTTCACCGCCGACACGGAGCACTGCGGCGCCTGCGGGCGGGTGTGCGGCTACTTCGGCGTCGCGGTCGCGAGCTGCGTGGCGGGCGTCTGCGGCTTTGATCCGCTCACCGCGTGTCGGCCCGGATTCGTCGACGCGAACGGCGCGCCGGACGACGGCTGCGAATACGTCTGCACACCGACCGCTGGTGGCGTCGAGCTCTGCGACTTTCTCGACAACGACTGCGACGGCGCGGTCGACGAGACCTTCGACACCTCGACCGACCCCGCCGCGTGCGGCCTCTGCGGTCGCGTCTGCTCGTTCCCGAACGCCGTGGCCAGCTGTCGCATGGGCAGCTGCGAGTTCGATCCCGTCACCGACTGTCTGCCCGGCTTTTACGACGCCGATGGCGTGCAGCTCACCGGCTGCGAGTACGCGTGCGCCGAGTCCGGCGGCGGCGTCGAGCTCTGCAACGGGCTCGACGATGACTGCAACGGCGTCGTCGACGGTGCGACGGTGGAGGGCGGCACGCGCTGCCACCTCGCGCCCGGGCCGCTCCCCGAGGGCGCCTGCACCGAGAGCGGCACCATCGTCTGCGTCGGTGGCGCGCTGGTCTGCTCCGGCGCACCCGGCCCGGCGAGCGAGGCCTGCAACGGTCTCGATGACGACTGCGATGGCGTTGTCGACGACGCGCCGGTCGACGAGGGCGGCGTCTGCCTGCGCCCGGTCGGCGCCTGCTCCGCGGGCCTCCGCGTCTGCCGGCTCGGCGTCATCGACTGCGTGCAGGACGTGTTGCCGCAGCCCGAAGTGTGCAACGGCATCGACGACGACTGCGATGGCGCAACTGACGAGGCGCCGACCGATCCTGGCCTCGGTGCCATCTGTGGCAGCGACACCGGCGCCTGCTCCGTCGGGGTTCGCGCCTGCGCGGGCGGCGCGCTGGTCTGCGCAGGCGAGGTCGCGCCGCACAGCGAGACCTGCAACAGCATCGACGATGACTGCGACGGAGTGACCGACAACAGTCCAGTCGATGCGTTCGCGCCCTGTGGCGACGACACCGGCGCCTGCGCGCTCGGCACCGTCGTCTGCACCGCTGGCGCGCTCCTCTGCACCGGCGCGGTCGGCCCCGGCGTCGAGAGCTGCAACGATCTCGACGACGACTGTGACGGCGTGACCGATGATGGCGTGACCGTCGGCTGCTACAGCGGGCTCGGTGGCACGCTCGGCGTCGGCACCTGCAGTGGCGGCACCGCCAACTGCACGGACGGCAGCTTCGGCGCGTGTCTCGGCGAGGTCGTCCCGCGGTCGGAGCTCTGTGACGGCTCCGACGAGGACTGCGACGGCGTGGTGGACGACGGCCTCGGGCAGGTCTGCTACACCGGCCCGCTCGTCACCGCAGGCGTGGGGCGCTGTCGTGATGGCGTCCAGGCCTGTCGCGACGCCACCTTCTCGGGCCCCTGTCTCGGTGAGGTGACGCCGTCGTCCGAGACTTGCGACTCCGCCGACGAGGACTGCGACGGCGCGGTCGACGAGGCGCCAGGCGGCGGGCCGCTCTCGCTCTCCTGCTACTCGGGACCCGGCGGCACCGTCGGTGTGGGGGGGTGCCGCGCCGGCACGCAGACCTGCACGTTCGGCGGGTTTGGCGCGTGCGCCGGGGAGGTGCTGCCCGCCGCGAGCGACCGCTGCGGCGACGGCATCGACGCCGACTGCGATGCGCTCACCGACGTCGCCGAGGGGTGCGCGGTGAGCTCGGGCGGCGAGCTCAGGCTTGACGGGGTGACCGCCACCGAGGGTTCCGCGGCCGGCGCGTTCCACTCATTCGACGTGCGGGTCGCGTCGTCCGGTGCGAACGTCTACGCCGTCTGGGTCGACCGCGAGAACGGCGTGGCCGACATCTTCCTGCGCCGCTCCACCGACGGCGGCGCGACGTTCGGCAACATCGTCAACCTCACGGAGGCGATCGCGCGCCCCTGCGTCGCCCCCGAGATCGCGGCCGCCGGGGATCGCGTGGTGGTGGCGTATCAGGATGTCGGCGTAGCGGCGGGCGGCGTGCGCGGGCTGAATGTCGTCCGCTCAGTCGATGCCGGCGTCACGTTTACCAGCCCGACGTCGGGCCTGCGCCTCGACACCGGCGCGCGCGATAACTTCCACCACGCGATCGGCCTCGATGCGACCGGCACCCGCGTGATGGTCGCCTGGGAGCAGCTCGACACCGCTACGCTTACCCGCGCCATCCGGTCGCGCGCTTCGGCCGACGCCGGCGTGAACTTCGCCGCCGAGCGGATGGTCAACGTCGGCAGCGGGCCGGCGCCGGTCGCCGGTCGTCCGGTCGTCCAGGTGACCGCCAGCGGGAGGTTCGTCGTGGTGTGGCGCGAGCGGCGCGCGACCGCCACCTTCAGCGTCTACGCGAACTACGCCGTGGACACGACCACCGCCTTCGCTGTCGCCAACGAGGATCGGCTCGACACCGACGCTACCGACACCGAGAACTCGGACTATCTGCGCCTCGTCGCTGCCGGCGACAACCTCTATGTCGTCTGGCAGGACATCTCGGCGCTCGACAGCGGCGGCTCGGACATCACGGTCTCCCGCTCCACCAACGGCGCCACGAGTTGGTCGGCAGAGCGGATCCTCGACGACCCGTCCGGCGAGGTCTCTGCTTCCTTCGCGCCGTCGCTCGCGGTCGATCCACAGACCGCCAGCGCCGCCGACGATCGCGTCTGGGTCGCGTGGGAGGATCGCCGCGAGGGCACGCAGGTCTACGTCGTCCGCTCGACCGACTCCGGTGCCGCGTGGGCCGCGCCGACGCGCGCTTCTCACCAGGCCGGCCTCGGTGTGTCGGGCGTGACCGCGGCCCCTGTGGTCGTCTTCGGCGGTGGCAACGCCGTGCTCGTCGCGTATGAGAACAGTGCCGGCGGCCGCGCCCACGTCTACATCGCGTCCAGCATCGACGCGGGCACGACCTGGCAGTACTCCGACCCGCGGCTCGATATGGGCCTCGGGGCCGCGACGCAGCCGGTGATCACGCGCGCGAGCGGTGGCGGCCTTGTGACCGGCGCGGTGGTGGTGTGGAGCGACTTCCGCACCGGCAGCGGCACCAACGGGGATCCGTACCGCGTGCGGTTCGGCCGGTAGCGCCGCTTGCTCAGTCTTCGGCGGGGAGAAACTTCACCGCGATGATCTCGAACTCGCGGGGGCCCTTCGGCGTGCGCACCTTGACGACGTCGCCGACCTCGCGCCCGATGAGGCCGCGAATGATCGGTGCGGTGACGGCGATGCGGCCTGCGTTGATGTCCGCCTCGTCCTCGCCGACGATGGCGTAGGTCTTCTCTTCGCCGCTCTCGGTGTCAGTCATCGTGATGGTTGCGCCGAAAACCACCCGGTCGCCCGAGAGCGTCGCGGGATCGATCACCTCGGCGAGCGAGGTCTTGGCCTCGAGCTCGCGGATCTTGGCGTCGATGAACGCCTGCCGGTCTTTGGCGGCGTCGTAGTCGGCGTTCTCCGAGAGGTCGCCGTGCTCGCGCGCCTCCTCGATCGCGAGCACGTTGGCCGGACGTTCGACCGACTGGAAGCGCTTGAGCTCCTCGCGCAGCTTGCGGAGGCCGCGCGGGGTCATCGGATACCGGTCAGCCATGGGTCTCGCTCCGCGGACGATGGTACTCCTGAAGTGGACGCACGCCGGGCTCGCCTGCGTGGCTTGCGGCGATGGCATCGACCGCTGCGCGCGCGCCGCGCATCGTCGTGAAGTAGGGAATCGCGCGGGTGAGCGCGGTGCGGCGGAGCGAGAAGGAGTCTTTGATCTCCTGCGGGCCCGCGGTGGTGTTGACGACGAAGTGGATCTCGCCCGAGAGCATCCGGTCGACGCAGTGCGGGCGCCCCTCGACGACCTTGTTCACCGACTCGGCCGCGAGCCCGAGCGCGCGCAGCGATGCGGCGGTGCCGCGCGTGGCGACGAGCGTGAAGCCGAGCGCGACCAGGCGGCGGGCGATCTCACCCGCGGCGGCCTTGTCCTCGTTGCGCACCGACAGGAACGCACGGCCGCCACGAGGGAGCGCGTTGCCGGCGGCGATCTGCGACTTGGCGAACGCCTCGGCGAAGCCGTAGTCGATGCCCATCACCTCGCCGGTGGAGCGCATCTCGGGTCCGAGGATGGTGTCGACGCCGGGGAACTTCATGAACGGGAAGACCGACTCCTTGACGCCGACATGCGGCACGGAGGTCTCGACGACGCCGAGCTCGGCGAGCGTGCGGCCGATCATCAGGCGCGCGGCGACCTTGGCGTACTGGATGCCCATCACCTTCGACACGAACGGCACGGTGCGCGAGGCGCGCGGGTTCACCTCGATCACGAACACCTTGCCGTCCTGCACCGCGAGCTGCGCGTTCATCAGGCCGATCACGCCGAGCTCGCGCGCCATCGCGCGGCCCTGTGCGCGGATCTCGTCCACGAGTCCCGGCGCGAGCGAGTAGGGCGGTAGCGAGCAGGCGGAGTCGCCGGAGTGGATGCCGGCCTCCTCGATGTGCTCCATGACGCCGGCGACCACGACCGCGCCGGTCTTGTCGGCCACGCAGTCGATGTCGAGCTCGGTGGCGTCGCGCAGGAAGTGATCGATGAGCACCGGGTGGTCGGGCGAGACCTCGACCGCGCGCGCCATGTACGCGGTGAGCGCGCTCTCGTCGTAGACCAGCTCCATCGCGCGTCCGCCGAGTACGTACGACGGTCGGACCATGACCGGGTAGCCGATGCTCTTCGCGACGCGGCACGCCTCGGCGACCGAGCGGGCCACGCCCCATTCAGGCGCGCGCAGCCCGAGCTTTGCGAGCACCGCGCCGAAGCGCTCGCGGTCCTCGGCGCGATCGATCGCGTCGGCGCTGGTGCCGAGCAGCGGCACGCCCGCGCGCTCGAGCCCGACCGCGAGCCGGAGCGGCGTCTGCCCGCCGAACTGCACGATCACGCCCTCGGGGCGCTCGCGGTCGACGATGTTGAGCACGTCTTCGCGCGTGAGCGGTTCGAAGTAGAGCCGGTCGGAAGTGTCGTAGTCGGTCGACACCGTCTCGGGGTTGCAGTTGACCATGAGGGTCTCGTAGCCCTCGTCGCGCAGCGCCATCACGGCGTGGACGCAGCAGTAGTCGAACTCGATCCCTTGGCCGATGCGGTTGGGACCGCCGCCGAGGATCACGATCTTCTTGCGATCGGTCGGGTTCGCCTCGCACTCGGTCTCGTAGGTCGAGTAGAGGTACGGCGTCTTCGCGACGAACTCGGCGGCGCAGGTGTCGACGCGCTTGTAGACCGGCACCACGCCGCGCGCGATCCGGGCCGCGCGTACGTCGTCCTCGCTGGCGCCGACGAGCGTGGCGAGCCGTCGATCGGAGAGGCCGAGCCGCTTGTAGTGGCGCAGATCATCGGCGACGGCGGCGAGCGAGCCGGCCTGCTGCGCCTCGACCTCGGCGAGCGCCTGATCGCGGACGTGCGTGAGGAACCAGCGATCGATCCAGGTGGCCTCGTGCGCGTCGTCGACGCTCATGCCGAGCTGGAACGCGCGGCCGAGCTGGAACAGGCGGTCGGGGTTGGGGATCGCCATGCGGCGGCGGAGCTCGGCGACGTCGTCGGGGAGCGGCGCGTCGTAGCCGGAGCGCCCAATCTCGAGCGAGCGGATCGCCTTGCCGAGCGCTTCGGTAAAGGTGCGGCCGATCGCCATCACCTCGCCGACCGACTTCATTTGCGTGGTGAGCACCGGCTCGGCGCCGGAGAACTTCTCGAAGGTGAAGCGGGGCACCTTCACCACGACGTAGTCGATCGTCGGCTCGAACGACGCCGGCGTCTCGCGCGTGATGTCGTTCGGCAGCTCGTCGAGCGTGTAGCCGATGGCGAGCTTGGCGGCGATCTTCGCGATCGGAAAGCCGGTCGCCTTGGAGGCGAGCGCGCTCGAGCGCGAGACGCGCGGGTTCATCTCGATGACGATCTGCCGCCCGGTCGCCGGGTCGACGGCGAACTGAATGTTCGAGCCGCCGGTGGCGACGCCGATCTCGCGGATCACGGCGATCGCCGCGTCGCGCATCCGCTGGTACTCCTTGTCGGTCAAGGTCAGCGCCGGCGCGACGGTGATCGAGTCGCCGGTGTGGACGCCCATCGGATCGAAGTTCTCGATCGAGCAGATGATGACGACGTTGTCCTTGAGGTCGCGCATGACCTCGAGCTCGTACTCCTTCCAGCCGAGCACCGACTCCTCGAGCAGCAGCTCGTGCCGCGGCGACTGCGCGAGCGCGAACTCGATCAGGCCGTCGAACTCGGCGGCGTTGTACGCGATCGCCGCGCCGACGCCGCCCATGGTGAACGACGGGCGCACGATCGCGGGGAAGCCGATGTCGACGACGGCGGCGCGCGCCTCGGCGAGCGTGCGCACATAGACGGAGCGCGGCACGTCGAGGCCGATCTTCAGCATCGCGCGCTTGAAGAGCTCGCGGTCCTCGGCCTTCTCGATCGCCTCGAGCGACGCGCCGATCAGCTCGACGCCGTGCCGCTCGAGCACGCCCGCCTGCGCCGCAGCGACGGCGAGGTTGAGCGCGGTCTGTCCGCCGAGCGTCGGCAGCAGCGCGTCGGGGCGCTCGCGGATGATGATCTGCTCGAGCACCGACACCGTCAGCGGCTCGATGTAGGTCGCGTCGGCGAGCTCCGGGTCGGTCATGATCGTCGCCGGGTTCGAGTTCACCAAGATGACGCGGATGCCCTCTTCCTTGAGCGCCTTCACCGCCTGCGCGCCGGAGTAGTCGAACTCGCACGCCTGCCCGATCACGATCGGGCCTGAGCCGATGAGCAGGACGGAGCGGAGGTCAGGACGCTTCGGCATCGGTCTTCCCCTGTCCGGCGCTACGCCTTGCGCCGAACGAGGCGATCGTCTGAGAGCGTGAACTCAGGAAGCGTGCTGGCGAGGAGCGCGCCGACCTCGGTGAGGCGTGCGGTCACTCTCCAGCCCGCTTCGGCCAGCACCTCAGCGACGCGGAGCTTCACGCGGCGCGACTCCTCCTCGGGCCGAAGCAGCGCGTCGAGCAGCGGCGCGAGGGCGATGCTCTCGTCGCGCGTGGTCGAGTGCGCGAGCGTGTCGGCGGCGAGGAACCGCACGCCCTCGTCGAAGTCGCCCAGGTACGGCAGCACGCGGCGCGCGAGCTCCGACGGTGACGAGCCGTTCCAGTCGGCGAGCCAAGAGAGGATTTGCAGCTTGCGCGCCGGATCGCGCGTGTAGCCCGGCTCCTCGCGCGCGAGCAGCTCATCGACCAGCTCGGCCATGCGCGCCGGCTCGGCGATCTTCTCGAGCACCCGCAGCGGCCACGCGAGGCTCACCGCGTCGAGCGCGTAGCGGCGCACCGGCGGGATCGCGCGCTCGCCGAGGCTGGTTAGCACATCGAAGACCCAGTTCTTCTCCTGCTCGTCCTCGATCGTCTTGTCGTAGTTGAACGAGAAGCGGCGCGCGACTGCGAGCAGCGCAGCCTCACTGCCGTCGGCGCGGAGCTGCTCCATCGCCGCGTAGCGATCAGCGGACTGGAGGTGCCGGTGCACGACCTTCTTGGTGTTCCGCTCGAGCGCGCTCTGCTTGCGTGCCTCGCGGGAGAAAATGTCCATGAAGCCCATGCGTCGTCCTCGGGGGGGAAGCGGGCCTTTCTATAGCGGACGGGGCAGGGGAGGTAAAGACGGCGCCGGGGTTAGCGCAGCCAGAGGTGCCAGACGGTGTTGACGCGCACGTCGCCGACGAAGCCGAAGGCCGGCGGGGCGCTTGAGCCGACATGGTAGCGCGCGTTGATGGCGGACTCGCTGCTCATCTCACCGGAGCCCGGTGCGGTGCCGAGGTAGAGGATGCCGCTGCTCCAGTGGCCGTTGCTGAGGGCCTCGGTGGCGTCGGTCATGGCGACGCTGCGCGAGACGACCACGCTGCCGAGGTTGAAGGGGCCGACGACGTTGACCAACAAGCCGGGGACCGACCGGTTGGGGACGTTGCGGCCAGCGTTCCACAGGTCCCAGTCGGCCGGCGTCATGCCGGCGTGGAAGCGCTTCACGGCGCTGCCGGGGGTCGAGGTGCGAAGGATGCTGGTCTCGGAGATGAGCGAGCGGAACTTGCGGAAGTCGTGGTTGGAGAAGGGCGCGGTGGGATCGGTGGCCGTGCCGTGGGGCGCAATCCACCAGTCGTCGGACCACTCGCCGGCCCAGGTGGGCACGACGACGTTTGCGCTGTTGAGCGTGGCGAGCAGCGTCCAGCCGCCGCCGTCGGTCACCATGTCGCAGTAGGCGTCGAACGGCGCGAGCGGACCGCTGCCGTCGGTGTCGATTGAGTAGATGCCGCTCGGCGCGCTGGGCAGGAGCGCGAGGACGGCCTGGCAGCCGCCCACCCCGCCGACGCAGCTCGAGCTGGTGCAGCGGCCGCTCGAGCAGTCCGCGTCGGTGACGCACTCGACGCAGCCGCCGAGGCCGTCGCAGACCAGCGCGCCGCCGTCGCAGGGACTGCCCGGCGCGAGCGGTGGGAATTCGGGGCTGCCGCTACTGCAGAAGTTGGCGGTGCAGTCGTTGAAGTCGTCGGCGACGTCGGTGGCGTCGATGTCGGAGCGCGTGCCGCCCGAGCCGTCGCAGACCGCGCGCTGGCAGTCGCCCGGGGACTGCGCGGCGAGCGGCGTGGTGGACGGCGCGAGGAATGCGTGGCAGGTGCGCGCGCCGGTGCAGGTGAAGGTCGCGCACTCGACGGAGAGGCCGCAGTCGGTGTCGGCGAGGCACTCGACGCAGGCGCCGCTGCCGTCGCACATCGTGCCGCCGCCGTCGGTGCAGAGTGTGGCCGAGGGGAACGGGACCGACTCGGGCACGCCGGCGGCGCAGAGGCTGGCGCTGCAGTCGTTGAGCTCGGCGGGGAGGTCGGTGTCGTCGATATCGGAGCGGGTGCTGCCCGCGCCGTCGCAGACAATGCGCTGGCAGTCGCCGGTGGTTTGGCGTGAGGGATCGGGGGCTGCGCCGGAGGCGAGCGGCACGAGGTCGCAGGCGCCGGCAGTGCAGGCGGCGGCGAAGCACTCGGCGCCCGGGCACTCGAGAGCGAGGCCGCACTCGACGCAGAGGTCGCCGAGGCAGTGCGCCGAGAGGCAATCGGTGTCGGCAGCGCAGAGCTCGTCAATCCCACACGCGTCGCAGAGCGCACCGCCGCAGTCGAGGTCGGTCTCGTCGCCGTTCTTCAGGCCGTCGTCGCAGGTGGGGGGCACGGCGTCGGGGCCGGGCGCGTCGGGGCCGGGCGCGTCGAGCGGCGATGCGTCGAGCGGCGATGCGTCGAGCGGCGATGCGTCGGGGCCGGGCGCGTCGAGCGGCGATGCGTCGAGCGGCGATGCGTCGAGCGGCGATGCGTCGAGCGGGAGCTGCTCTTCGCACATGAGCAGTGCGCCCGACTCGTCGAGCCGATGGCAACGCTGGTCGGGACCGCAGGCGTAGCGCTCAGGGCACTCGGCCGAGCGCGTACAGAGGAAGGCGCAGTGCGGCTCCGCGGGGTCGAAGCAGCCGGCGAGCAGCGAGAGGGCTCCGACGAGCAGGGCGAGCGGTGCGAACGACCGGCGACGGTTCATCTCAGTACTCCCAAGCGAGGGTCACGAAGGCGACGCCTGGCGCAACGAGCGGCGTCACCGTGGGCGTGCGGGAAAGTGCGTGCGGCTCGGGCGCGTCGCGCCGCGCGTCGAGCATGAAGAAGAGTGCTGCGCTCGCGGCCGCCGCGCCGGCGCCGACGAAGGCGAGGCGCGAGCCGGTCTGGAAGAACGCGCCCTCGTCGCTCGCGTCGACGTAGTCGTCGTGGACCGACGAGTACTCGA
Source organism: Myxococcales bacterium (assembly GCA_009692535.1). Classification (GTDB taxonomy): domain Bacteria; phylum Myxococcota_A; class Polyangia; order Haliangiales; family SHYZ01; genus SHYZ01. The sequence goes on along the minus strand of SHYZ01000097.1, from coordinate 4,820 downwards.
GCGGCAGGCCGGTGTCGGGATCGCGATACTCGGTGAGCCGGGCGAGGTCGCGCTCGCGACCGTTGGCCGACTCGGCGAACATTGCGCCGGTGGTGAGGAGCACCGCTGCGGCGCCGACCGAGACCCACGCGGCGGTTCGCTGCCAGCGCGGCGCGTCGTCGATGAACGACGGCGGTAGCGATGGCGGGAGTTCATTGTTGTCGGCCCCGAGCGGCGTCGCGGTGTCGGCCGGTGCCGGCACTACGGCAGCGTCGGCACTGGCGGGGGTGGCCGCGGCGACGGGCCGCGACTGGGCGCCGACGGCCGCCGTTGTCGCCGGTGCAGCGGCAGCGACCGGTGCGAGCGCTGCGATCTTCGCCTCCACGTCGGCGCGGTCGGGCGCGTCCTTGCGCTTGTCGAGGTAGCGGCGGTACCCGTCGCGGGCCTCATCGCGGGCGCCGGCCTGTTCGTGGCTGTGCGCGACCTTGTAGAGGAGGAGCGGGTCGCGGGTCAGTTCGTACGCGCGCCCGTAGTCGGCGGCTGCCGCCGCGTGGTCGCCCTTGTCCGCCGCTGCCATCGCCTTGCGATAGTGGTCGCGCGCTGTCGCGTGCGGGTCGGGCTCGCCGCCCGCCGCGAACCGCGGGGCGAGGCTGGCCACGAGGAGGCCCGCCAGCAGGAGGGAAGAGCCGAGACACCGAGCGGTCGTCATGCTTGCCATCGTAGCGTTCGCCCGCCAGCGACGATATATAGGCACGCGACCGTCATGGCCAAGATCGAGCGCGTACGAAATATCGGGGTCGTCGCCCACATCGACGCGGGGAAGACCACGGTCACCGAGCGGTTCCTCTTCTACTCGGGAAAGATCCATCGCATCGGCGAGGTCCACGAGGGGGAGACGCAGATGGACTGGATGCCGCAGGAGCGCGAGCGCGGCATCACCATCACGGCGGCAGCGACGGCGTTCGAGTGGCGCGGCCACGAGATCCACCTGATCGACACGCCGGGGCATGTCGACTTCACCATCGAGGTCGAGCGGAGCCTGCGCGTGCTCGACGGAGCCGTGGTCGTCTTCTCGGCGGTCGATGGCGTCGAGCCACAGTCAGAGACGGTCTGGCATCAGGCCGACAAGTTCAAAGTCCCGCGCCTCGCGTTCGTGAACAAGATGGATCGCGTCGGCGCTGACTTTGACGCGGTGGTGGCGCAGCTCGTGTCGCGGCTCGGTGCGCACCCCGCGCCGGTCGAGCTGCCGATCGGCGCCGAGGATCGCTTCGAGGGCGCGATCGATCTATTGCGGATGCGCGCGGTCACGTTCACCGGCGAGGAGAGCGACGGTCCGAGCGACGAGGAGATCCCGGCCGCGCTGCTCGACGCTGCGCGGGCGGCGCGCGAGCGGCTGGTCGAGGCGGTGGCCGACGTGGACGACGCGATCGCCGAGCGTTATCTCGCTGGCGAGGAGCTGCCCGAGGCGGACCTGCGCGCCGCGCTGCGTCGGGCCTGCATCGCCAATCGGCTGGTGCCGGTGTTCTGCGGCACGGCCCTGCGCAACAAAGGCGTGCAGACGCTGCTCGACGCGGTGGTCGACTTTCTGCCGTCTCCGGTCGATGTGCCGGCGATCTCCGGCGTGGATCCGCGCGAGCCTTCGCGTGCGCTCACGCGCCCGGTTGATGACAAGGCGCCGCTCGCCGCGCTGGTGTTCAAGATCGCGATGGACGACGGCCGCAAGGTTGTTTTCCTGCGGGTGTTCTCGGGCACCATTCGCGCCGGCGACGACGTGCTGAACGTGCGCACGGGGCAGACCGAAAAGGTCGCGCGGCTATTTCAGGTGCACGCCGACAAGCGCGAGCGGATCGACAAGGCGGGTGCCGGCACCATCGTCGCGGCGATGGGGCTCAAGCACGCGACCACCGGCGACACGCTCAGCGCGACGGCGCAGCCGATCCTGCTCGAGCGGATCGACACCTACGAGCCGGTGATCTCCGAGGCGATCGAGCCGGAGACCTCGGCCGACAAGGAGAAGCTCGACTTCGCGCTCGGGAAGATGGTCGAGGAGGATCCGACCTTCAAGACCCACGAGGACGCGGAGACCGGGCAGACGATCATCCGCGGGATGGGCGAGCTCCACCTTGAGGTGATCGTCGACCGGATGATCCGCGAGTACGGCGTGAAGGCGCGCGTCGGGCGGCCCGAGGTGGTGTTCCGCGAGACGGTCACCAAGGGTGCGGAAGAATCAGCTCTGTTCGAGCGCAAGATCGACGAGACGGCGATGTTTGGCCAGGTGCGGGTCCGCGTCACGCCGCGCCCGAGGCGGTCCGGTAACCACTTTGGTGTCGCGCTCCCCGGCAGCGCGGTGATCCCGCCGGTGCTCGTCGAGGCAGCGCTCGCCGGCGTGCGCGAGTCGGCGAGCTCGGGTCCCGAGGGGTATCCGCTCGAGGACGTGGAGGCGGTGGTGATCGCCATCGAGCTCCGCGAGGGGCAGCAGGGCGAGGTGGGCACCAAGATCGCGGCCGGCGAGGCGTTCCGCCGTGCCTGCATCGCCGCTGCGCCGAGCCTGCTCGAGCCGATCATGGCGGTCGAGGTCGTGTTGCCCGAGGAGTTTCTCGGCGCGGTGATCGGTGATCTCAACCAGCGTCGCGGGCGGATCGAGGACGTGGGGCAGCGCGGCGAGAAGCGGGTGATCGCCGCGAAGGTGCCGCTGCGCCGGATGTTCGGCTACTCGACCGACGTCCGCTCGCTCTCGCAGGGGCGGGCGAGCTTCACGATGCAGTTTCACGAGTTCGACGCCTGGACCTAGCCGCGAGGGCGGCGCGCGCGTCGTAGATCGTTCTGCGCCGGGCTGCGTAGGTGTGAAGATGCGCACAACGCTCTCGGGAATTCTCGCTCTGGTCCTCTCGTTCATGTTCGTGGCGGTCGCTCACGCCGACGAGGACTTCGCGCCGCTGCCGACCGATGGGCCGGCGAAAGCGTCGGGCATCAAGCTGCGCGTGGTCGGCTATGAAGGCGGCACGAACGGCGAGTTGATCGTCGAGATCAAGAACACCGGCGCCAAGGGGGAGGCGTTCTCGGCCAAGGGGCTCTACTTCGTGCCGGGCGAGCAGGCCGATAAGGCACCGCAGCGGGTCGGCGCCGTCGGTCCGTACCAGGTGATGACCGACAAGGGGTGGGAGCGAAAGGACCAGCTCGAGGTCGCGCCGGGCAAGGTCGTGAAGCTCAAGCTCGACGTCTACTGCATCGACTCGCACCGCGCGAGCCCGTCGAGCGCGACCAAATTCACGATGGCGAAGACCAAGGTGCCGAAGGACCTCACCGAGGCGATCAGCCGCGCCGCGGACGAGAAGGCGCAAGCGAACGGTGGCTATGCGGCGCCGGCGTCGAAGTCGGCAGTGCAGGGCGAGGTCTGGAAGAACCGCGACAAGAAGTGGATCAAGCTCGACGGTGAGGGGAAGCAGGAGCGCAGCAAGTAGTCGGCACGCGCACGGCTCCGCGCGGCCTACGCGCCGGAGACGATGACCTCCGCGACCGCGCCCCGTTTCGACGGGTCGCGGTTCACGCCGCGGGCGCAGAACACACGGTCGATGCGGAAGCCGGCGTAGAGCTCGCGCACCAGCGGCGTGTCGCTGTTCGAGAGCAGCAGGTGGCAGCCGCGCTTGACGAGGCGGCGAAAGACGTCGGCGAGGCGCGCCTGTTCATCGGCGCCGAAGCTGCCGGCGGTGTAGCTGGTGAAGTTCGCGGTCGCCGTGAGCGGGACGTAGGGCGGATCGAAGTAGACGAAGTCACCAGCGCGCGCGCGGTCGAGGACCGCGTGGTACGGCGCGGCGGCGAGGGTGACGCGCTTGAGCGCGCGCGAGGCGGCGCGGAGGCCGGCCTCGTCGAGGATTGCCGGGTTCGTGTAGCGGCCAGCGGGGACGTTGAACTCGCCGGAGCGGTTCACGCGGAAGAGGCCGTTGTAGCAAGTCTTGTTCAGGTAGACGAAGAGCGCGGCGCGCTCGGCAAGCGGGAGCTCGTGGCGCGCGGCGTTCCAGCGGGCTCGTGTTTGATAGAAGTACGCCTCGTCGTGGCGGGCGCGGTGCGGTGCGAGCGCGGCGATCACCGCGTCGACCTCGGTCTTGACGGCGCGGTAGCAGTCGACGAGGTCGGCGTTCAGGTCGGTGAGCAGCGCGCTCGTCGGTCGCAGCCGGAAGAAGAGCGCGGCGCCGCCAACGAACGGCTCGTGGTAGCGCTTGAAGTGGCATGGCGCGCGCGCGAGCAGCTCGGCGGCGAGGCGGGATTTGCCGCCGACCCACTTGATGAACGGTGCGGGCTCGCCCTCGCGTTGGGCGCGCCGGGGCGCGCGCACGTCGGCTCGAACTGTGAGCCGTGAGCTCGCCCGCATGCGGGGATCGTCGGGGCGGCGAGCCGGTGGGGCAACATTTGGCCAGCGGTGAGAAGCGTGCGCTATCATGCGCGCGTGCTGCGGTGCCTCGTCGGGTTGGCCTTCGTCGGACTCGCACTCGGTGCGTGCGGTGAGGGCGAGGATCGCCCAACGAGCTGGTCGTATGTCTCGGCGACGATCGTCCAGCCGAACTGCGCCACCTCGAGCTGCCACTCGAAGCACAGCGCGGTCGCCGGGCTCAGGCTCGACTCGCGCGAAGGCGGCTACGTGCAGCTCGTCGGCGGTACGACCGCCGATGGACAGAACTTGGTCGTGCCGGGGCAGCCGCATGAGTCGCAGCTCGTCTACCAACTGCGCGGCATCGAGCGGCGCAGGATGCCGCCCGACAATCCGCTGCCCGAGGCGGATATTGAGCTGATCGAGCAGTGGATCGCCGACGGAGCGAGCAACGACTGATGCGCGGACTGATGCG
>SHYZ01000096.1 GCA_009692535.1 Myxococcales bacterium | reverse complement strand
CGGCGGAGGCCACGCCGGCGGGCGCGGGCGACTGTGCCGCCGCGTGCGGCGCGACGGTCAGTACGCCGGCGAAGAGAACGAGCAGGACGAGCGCGTGGCGCAGCACGCGGGCAATCTACTACGGTCGCGCCCGCTGCCTGCTAACGTGCGCGCCGCGTGTCGCCGTACATCGTTGCGCGTCGTCGCGCATCAGCCGCAAGGAGTCCTGCATGACCCGGGTGAATGACAGCTACCAGCACCTCAAGGCCGGCTACCTCTTTCCCGAAATCGGCCGGCGCGTGCGCGCCTTTTCCGAGCAGCACCCCGCAGCCACGGTGATCCGCCTCGGCATCGGCGACGTGACCGAGCCGCTCGCGCCGGCGATCGTGGCCGCGATGCGTGCCGCCGTCGACGAACTCGGCCAGCGCGAGACGTTTCGCGGCTACGGACCGGAGCAGGGCTACGACTTTCTGCTCGACGCGATCCGCGAGCACGACTACGCGGCGCGCGGCGTGACGCTCGGGCGCGACGAAATCTTCGTCAGCGATGGCGGCAAGTGCGACGGCGGCAACCTGCAGGAGCTGTTCGCGCCCGACGCGAAGATCGCCGTGACCGATCCGGTCTATCCGGTCTACGTCGACTCCAACGTGATGGCCGGGCGCGGCGGTCCCGTCGGCCCCGATGGCCGACACCCCGGGCTGCTCTACCTCCCGGCCACGGCCGAGAATCGCTTCGTGCCGGCGCCGCCGACGGAGCATGCCGATGTGGTCTACCTCTGCTCGCCGAACAACCCGACCGGCGCGGTTGCGACGCACGCCCAGCTCGCCGCGTGGGTCGCGTGGGCGCGCGCGAACGATGCACTGCTGGTCTTCGACGCGGCGTACGAGGCGTACCTCACCGATCCGTCGCTGCCGCGATCGATCTACGAAATCCCCGGCGCGACCGAGTGCGCGGTGGAGTTGCGGAGTTTTTCCAAGCGGGCCGGCTTCACCGGCGTGCGCTGCGCGTTTCTCGTGGTGCCGCGTGGGCTGGTCGGGCGAACGTCGTTGGGGCAGCAGGTGTCGCTCAACGCGATGTGGGCACGGCGGCACACCACCAAGTTCAACGGCGCGTCGTATGTCGTGCAGCGCGGCGCAGCGGCGGTCTACACGCCCGAGGGCAAGGCCGAGACGCGCGCCCAGATCGACTTCTACATGGAGAACGCGCGCCTGCTTCGCGAGGGGCTCGCGGCCTCGGGCCTCGCCGTGTTTGGCGGCGAGCACGCGCCTTACCTCTGGATCGCCACGCCGGGCGGTGCGCCGTCGTGGGACTTCTTCGATCGGCTGCTCGCGGAGGCGCACCTCGTCGGCACGCCCGGCGCAGGCTTCGGCCCGTCGGGCGAGGGCTACTTCCGCCTCTCAGCGTTCAACTCACGCGCGAACGTCGAAGAGGCGGTCCGGCGGCTCGCGCGCATGTTCGCCGCTCGCTAGAAGCGAGCGCGTGCGGATTTGCGCGTGACGCCGTCCGTGCGCGCTGCTACACGTTCGCCATGGCCAACCCGACTGCAGTTCTCGAGACCTCGCTCGGCTCCATGACCGTCGAGCTCTTCGTCGACAAGATGCCGATCACCGCCGGCAATTTCGTGGCGCTCGCCAAGAGCGGATTTTACGACGGGCTTCACTTCCACCGCGTGATCGACAAATTCATGGTGCAGTTCGGCTGCCCACACAGCCGCGATCCGAAGAGTGCGCGCGCTGGCACTGGCGACAGCCCCAAGGGGCCGCTCGCCGACGAGTACCCGGCGAACGCGAAGCTGACCAACGCGCCGGGGACGCTCTCGATGGCGAACACCGGCCAGCCGAACAGCGGCAGCTCCCAGTTCTTCATCAACACCGTGAAGAACGACTTTCTCGACTTTTTCTCGCCGGGACCGTCGAAGCACCCGGTGTTCGGCCAGGTGATCTCGGGCCTCGACGTGCTGGCGAAGATCGGCAAGACGCCGGTGGACGGCAGCGACCGCCCGAAGACGCCGGTGCAGATGATCCGCGTCGTCGTTAGCGAGTAGCGAGTAGCGGCGGTTCGGCGGTTCGGCGGTTCGCCGGTTCGCCGGGTCGACCGCGCCTGACGCGCGGTCAGCTCGCGGCGCGCTTGCGCGGTGCGACCGGCGGGAGCCCCGGCGACGGAGCGAGCACCTCGACGAAGCGCTCCGGGCGCACCACCCCGGCCTCCTCGAGGAGACCTCGGGCGTCGGCGCGGAGGCGCTCGCCCTCGATCCCGCCGATGAGCTCGCCCAACTGCCACCGCGCGGCGGCTGCGTGGAGTGGCATGTCGACACCGTCGAGCGCGATGGCTGCGGCGGCGAGGTCGGTCTGTGCGCGCTCGTCGTGTCCCCGCCCGAGCTCGACGAGCGCGCCGGCGAGCTGGCCGAGCGCGACGGCCCACCGCGCAGGGATGCGGCGGAGGCGGGCGGCATGGCGCGCGGCCTCGGTGAGGAGCTTGGCGCGAGCTTTTCGGTCGCCCGCCGCCGCGCCGAGTGCGGCGCGCGCGGCCAGGTCGAGGGCGTTCACCCGGGCGTACTCGGCGCGCACGACCACCGACCGCATCATCGGGCGCCACACTTGCCGCACGGCGTCGAGCGCGGCGTCGGCGTGGCCGAGGTAGAGGTCGAGCGCGACGCGCGCGTAGAGCTGGCGCAGGTGCTGCTGCTGGAAGCCCTCGTACACCCCCTCGCGCACCGCGAGCATGAGCTGGCGCCGCCCTTCCTCGGGTTGGTCGGCGGCGAGCCAGATGAGCATCGTGCTCCCCGCTCGCTGATCGCTCGCTCGCGCCGCGTCGGCGCGGTCCTCGGCCTGCGCGAGGAGCGCGCCGATCCGCTTGCGCGCCTCGGTGAGGCGTCCGAGGAAGAGCAGCGCGATGTTCGCAAAGTGCTGGGCGCCCTCGAGCTCGTCGAAGGTCGCGGGCAGGCCATGCTTTTGAAACAGCGCCTCGACGCGGCCGACATGCTCGACGCAGCGCTTCCAGTCGCCGACGAGGAACGCAACCATCGCGGAGCCCCCCTCGATCCAGAGGAGGCCCTCCCCCTCACCGACAATCGGCCCCTTTGCGCTGGCGGCAAAAGGTTCGAGGTCGGCGAGCATGCGCCGTGCGGCCGCGGCGTGCTGGGCGCCGCCGGCGGCGACGTAGACGGCTTGCCACGCCACCGCACGAACCACTCGAAACGGCTCGCCGGCATCGAGCGCGAGGCGCACGTGCTCCGCTTGAAAGTAGGCGCCCATGACGCTGTCGACCATCGCGGCGTAGTGCGAGGTGGCTGAGAAGGAGTCGATGAGCTCGAGCGTTTCGGTCGGCAGTGTGTCGGCCGCGCACTCGCGGAATCCGTAGCCGCGCAGCCGCAGCCGTAGCCGTGCCCAGATGACGCGAAGCAGCGTGCCCGTGTGCGTTTTTGGGACCACGTGCCCGGTCGGCGCGAGCACCTCGCGCAGCAGCCGGAAGCCCTCGGGGAGCCGCCGTCCATGGAGCAGCTCGTTGGCGGCACGCCGGCGCAGCTCGAGTGCATCGCCCGGATTCGCCGCGCGCGCGGCGGCGAGCAACACCTCGGCGGACTCGGAGCCGCGACCCGCCATCGAGAGCGCGGTGCCGAGCTGGGTCTGGAGCAGATGGCGCGCTGCCGGATCCACGGCGAAGCCGAGCGCGAACCGGTAGAGCGTGACCGCGCGCTCGAACTCGTACGCGGCGTAGGCTTGGTCGGCGGCGATGATCGCGTAGCGCACCGCGCGTACCTCTTCGCCGGCGGCGCGCAGGTGGATCGCGATCGTCTCCGGCTCGTTGGTCATGAGCCGCTCGTAGGCCGCCGCCAGCACGCCGTGGAGTGTGCGGCGGTCGTTGATCGCAAGACAGCCGAGGAGCGCGACGCCGACCTTGTCGTGATAGAGCTCGATGGTGTCGCGCGCGCCAACGCCGAGCGTGCGCGCGAGGCCAGCGGCACGCAGCTGAGCGACTCCGCGCGCGAACTGCGCCGGCTCGAGGTCGGCGGCGGAGGCGGCGATCGCCTGGCGTAGCGGGCGGCGCGTGAGCGCGAGCAGCGTGAGCAACCGCTGGAGCTCGGGCGCGAGGCGCCGGGTTCGGGCGAGCAGCGCGTCCTCGAGGTGGATGCCGCCGACGCCGAGCTCGGCGCCGCTAACGATGTGGCGCACGAGCGCGTCGAGGAAGAACGGGTGGCCGGCCGCCTCGCGGGCGATCGCGTCGACGTCGAGCTGGCCCTTGTGTCCGTGGCGCTCGGCAAGCTCGCGGACAAGGCGCCGCGAGTCGTCGAGGCCGAGCGCGGAGACCGCGAGCGCCTGCGCGGCGCACGGCAGCACGCGCGCGAACGCCTCGGGTGAGCTGGAGCTGTCGCTGCGGTAGGTGCAGAGCAGGAGCAGCGCCGGCGCGTGGGGCGGGCGGAGCACTGCGCGCAGCATCGCGAGGCTGTCGCCGTCAGCCCACTGCACGTCGTCGATCGCCACGACGAGGGGGCCGCGCTGCGCGAGGTTTACGAGGAGCTCACGCAACTCGGCGAAGAGTCGGGCCCGTCGCGCGGCGGGCTCCATGACGACCCCGCTCGCCCCGGAGCGTCGCCCCGGCTGGCGCAGCTGGCGCGCGATCGATGGGAAGACCTCGGGCAGGACGAGGCAGTCCTGCGGCAGGAGCGCGCGTGCTTCGGCCTGGGGCAGCCTGCGGAGCAGACGCGCGGCAGCGTCGACAACGCCATCGAACGCCTTGTACGAAGCGGACTCGCGCTCGTAGCACCGGCCCCAGAGCACGGTCGCAGGGCGCGCGCGGGACGACTGCACTTCGATCCACTTCCGGAGCGCGGTGCTCTTGCCGACGCCCGACGGGCCGAACATGACGAGCGCGTGCGGCTGGCCGCGTCCGACCTTCGTGAGCTCGTCGTCGAACGCGGCGAGCTCGCGCCCGCGGCCGACGAAGAGCGGTCGGTCGGTGGCGGCCGGGCCGAGCTCGAGCAGCGTCGCACCGGCCGACTCGCCGAGCCGGGTGAGGATCTCCTCGGCACCGGGGCGCGCCGCCGGATCGCGCGCGAGCAGCGCTGCGCAGAGTTCGTCGAGATCCGGGGGCACGCTGGCGACGATCGTCGAGGCGCGCGCTGCGACCTCGTTCAGCTTGCGCGTCGTGAAGCCGGCGCGCTCCTCGTCGTGCGGCACCTGCCCGGTGAGCGCTTCGAAGATCATCACGCCGAGCGCGTACCAGTCGGCCGCGGGGCTGACGTCGGCGGTGTGGAGCTGCTCGGGCGCCATGTAGACCAGCGTGCCGGCGACGAAGGCGTCCTGCTTCCCGGGGTCGGGTGCGAGATCTGCGACCACGCCGAAGTCGAGCACCACGACGCGCCCCTCGGGCGTGATCATCACGTTGGTCGGCTTGAGGTCGCGGTGGACCTTGCCGGCGCGGTGCAGCGCGTGCAGGCCGGCGACGAGTTGCGGCAACATCAAGCGCAGGCGCACCTCGTCGACCGACGTGATGGGCCGGGCGGCGCGTGGAGTCACGGGAGCGATCGCGGCCACATCGTCGGTCAGTTCGGTGTTGTCGAGCGCACCGGTCTGCAGTGCGTGCAGGGGTGCTTCGCTCAAAGGCGCTTCGGTCCCGGGTCGACGGCGCGCCCAGACGAGGAAGTCGGTCCCGGCGACGAGCTCCATCGTGAAACAGAGCGACCGTTCGGTCTGGAGCAGCTCGAACAGCGCGATCAGGTTTGGGTGCGCGACATCCTGGATCGTGCGGAACTCACGCTTGAAGCGCTCGATCGCGTCGGGGTCGGTGAGTTTGTGCAGCGTCTTTACGGCTACGCGTGTGCCGCGTGCGCGGTCGACAGCCTCGTAGACCACGCCCATGCCGCCAGCACCGAGTTGGCGCAGGACCTCGAATCGGTCCTCATCGATGCCGGTCACGGTCGCGGCGACGCTGGTCACGGTCGCGACGACGCCGGTCACGGTCGCGACGACGCCGGTCACGGTCGCGACGACGCCGGTCACGGGTCCAAGGATGTTGGCGTCGGGCACCCCGTCCGGCACGTGCGGAGGCTATCATGCTGCGGCGAGTGCGCCCGAGCGCGTTACCGTCTCCGACCATGACTGCCGTCATCACGAGCCAGCGGCTCCACTGCCTGAGCGAGCCAGCCGCGCTTTGGACCATCGTCGCCGACACCGAGCGGCTGAACCGCGCCATCGGGCTCGGCAAGATCAAGCTCACCCCCAACGCCGACGGCACCGCGGCGCGCTTTCTGGTCGATACGGTCTCCGGTGGCGTGCCGCTCCGCTATGAGGAGCGGCCGTACGAGTGGCGCGAGGCGCGCGCGTTCTCGGTTCGTCGCGTGATGCGCGGCGGGCTGCTCGCCGAGATGACGAACAGCTTCAAGCTCGAGCGCCGGGCCGACGGCGGCACGATACTCGACGTCGAGATTGCCATCGTGCCCCGCGTCGCGCTGCTCGCGCCGGTGCTGAGGATTCAGCTGCGCCGCTTCGTCGCGCGGGTGGTTCGGCACTTTCGACACGTCGATGACGCGCTGGTGCGCGGCCGGCGAGGTTCGCTCGAGCAGGGCGCGCCGACGGTGCAGCGTGAGCGCTTCGACGAGGCCGCCGAGGCGTTTCTCTCCTGTGTGTCGGCGGAAGTCAGGCCCGCCGCCGAGCAGCTGCTCGAGTACGTCGCCACCGCCTCCGACCTCGACGTGGACTGCATGCGGCCGTACGCGCTCGCCGATCTCTGGCGCATCGAGCGCCGTCTGCTCATCGATGCCTGCGTAGAGGCGTCGCGCGTCGGGCTGGTCGAGCCGCGGGTCGACGTCATGTGTCCAAGCTGTCGCGCGGCGGTGCGGCGGAGCATCCCGCCGGTGACCGCCTCGGACACGGAGCACGACAGCTGCCAGCTGTGCGACATCGGCGTCACTGCCACAGCCGAGCGGAGCCATTGCGTCAGCTTTCGCGTGGCACGTGACGTGCGCGAGGTGGACTCCGGTCCCTACTGCATCGGCGGCCCTGCGCGCGCTCCGCATGTGGTGGCGCAGGCGATCGTTGCTGCGGGCGGCAGCGTGACGCTCGTGGCGCCTGACGATCCGGGCGGGTACGGCCTCTGGGCTCGCGGTGGAAAAAGCGGCCAGCTCGAAGTACGCGTGGACGCGCCCGCGTCGGTCTACGGCGTGCTCTCCGACGACGGGTTTTCGCCGCAGCGGCTCGCTGTGGCGCCTGGCGGTACGCTGCGACTCGAGCACACGAGTGCGGGCGACCGGCATGTGAAGATCGAGCGCGTCGACTGGGCCGATGAGCACCTGACGTTGCGCGCTGCGAGCGCGATCCCCGGGCTCAGCGAGCTGCTCGCCGGGGTCCAGCGCACGCGCTGACCGCGGCGGTCCGTGTAGGCTCTGCCGATGTCCATCGAGTGTGGTCGTGCCGGTTTGCGGGGACGCGTGGCCGAAACGTGTGCTGTGCGGGCCGGTGTGGCGCTCGTGGTGGTCGGGATCGCTGCGTGCGCGCCGTCGCTGTCGAGCTTTCAACCGGCGCACGTGGCGCGCAAGGGGCACTTCCAAGCCTCGGGCGGCATGGAGTTCTCGGTGTCGACCGCGTCGGTGTCGAACCTCATCGACTCGGCCAAGGTGCTCACCGAGGCCGCGCAGACCCGAGTGCTCACCGATGACGAGAAGCTGTCGCTGTTCGGCGCAGCCCTGAACCTCGCGGTCAGCCCGCCGCTCTCCGCAGGGCCGCACGTGAGCGTCGCGTACACGGTCGTCGACAGGCTCGAGCTGTCGCTGCGACGCGCGGGCGGTGCGACGCGTGCCGGCACGCGCTACCAGCTGCTCAGTCGGGATCGGCACCCGCTGGATCTCACTGCCGGCGTGGGCGTGTCGCGCTTCACCTACAAGTTCCCGCTCGTCGACGCCATCCCCGGCGGCATCCTCGAGGTGACTGACTTCACGCGCTGGCAGATCGACGTGCCGATCGTCGCCGGGACGTCACACGACTGGTTCCGCGTGTGGGGCGGGCCGCGCTTCATCTACACCTCGATCGGCACCGAGGTGGTCTTGAACCTGATCGTCGAGGAGCATGAACTCGCCGCGCTCAAGGGTGGCGGCTTCTTCGTGGGCGGGCAGGGCGGCTTCGCCCTCGGCTACAAGAAGTGCTTCCTCGCGTTCGAGCTCACGTTCGCGAAGCTGTTCGGCGACGCGACTGTTTCCGTCGTCGGCAAGTCGGCGCAGGAGGTCGACCTCGACAGCTTTGTCTTCCAGCCGAGCATCGGGCTGGTCGTCGAGCTCTGAGCGTGCGCGGCCTTGTGCCGCGCCGCTGCCGACCACTTGCTTCGCCGCCGCTTAGTTCGCCGCGGGCTTCGCGACGATCGCGAGCCGGATCACGATCTCGTCGCGGATGAGATCGTCGGGCTTGCCGGGGTAGACGATGCCGAAGTCCTTCCGGTTGAGCACGAACTCGGCGCGCACCGAGACGTTGGCGCCGTCCGCGGTGATCGTCGCCGGGAACTGGAGGCCCTTCTTCACGCCGTGGAGGTCGAGGTCGCCCGAGACCGTGAACATGCCGGGGTTCTCGGCCTGCGGCGCGAGGACCAGCGACGTGAAGGTCGCCTTCGGGAACTTCGCCGCGTCGAAGAAATCGGGCGACAGCAGGTGTCCGGTGAGCTTCTCCGCGTCGGTGAAGAGCGACGCGACGTCGATCTCGAGCGTGACCTTGCCGTTATCGAGCTTGTCGCCCAGCTCGATGACGCCGGCGAACTGCTTGAAGCCGCCGATGTGGCTGCCGGTCACCTTGGAGCCGGTGAAGCCGACCTCGGAGCCGTCGCCCGAGAAGGTGAGCTTCCTCGTGGCGGCCGGGGCCGGAGTGGGCGCCGGAGCTGCGGTCGGCGTGGACGGCGCGGTGACGATCGCCTTGGTCTTGTCGTCAGCGGGGTTCTTGCAGCCGGTGGTGAGCGGCGCGAGTGCAGTGGCGGTGACGAGCGTGATGAGCGTGACGAAGTGAGTGCGCATGAGGTCTCCTAAGACTGTGATGAATGAAGCAGAGGCACTGCTTTCTATCACACGGTGCATCGGCGGCCATGCGCCGTCATGCGCCGTCATGCGCCGTCGTGCGACCGACGATGCGCCGTCATGCGCCGTCATGCGCCGTCATGCGCCGTCATGCGCCGTCATGCGCCGTCATGCGCCGACGATGCGCGGCGAGAAGCGCGCGAGGCGGCGCTGCATGATCGCCACCGCCTCCGCGCTCTCGTCGACGAGGATCGCGTGCCGATCGTGCGCGGCCGCGGCCTCGCCGAGCGTGCCGCTGCCGGCGAAGCAGTCGAGCAGCGTGTCGCCGGGGCGCGAGTGAACGAGGACGATGCGACGCAGGATCCCGAGCGGCTTCTGCGTCGGATAGCCGGTCTTCTCCTTGCCGGTCGGGCTCACGATGGTGTGCCACCAGGTGTCGGTCGGCGTCTTGCCGCGCGCGGCCTTCACGGCGCCGACGAGCCCCGGCGCCATGTACGGGATGCGGTCCTGCGCCTCGCGGTCGAAGCAGTAGTCCTTCGGATCCTTCGTGTACCAGAGGATGTTGTCGTGCTTCGCGGGCCAGCGGCGCGACGGGCGGGCACCGTAGTCGTAGGCCCAGATGAGCTCGTTCTGAAACGAGCGTCGCCCGAAGATTTCGTCGAGCCGGACCTTCACGTAGTGCACCTCGCGGAAGTCGAGGTGGACGAACAGGCTGCCGGTCGTCGCGAGGACTCGGTGTGCCTCTTCGAGGCGCGGTCCGAGGAAGCCGAGGTAGTCGTCGAAGCTGTCGTCGAACGACCGCGTCGCGAGCCGTTCGGTCGTGTGGCGCTCGCCGCGAAAGCCGACGCGCGCACCGGTCGGGTCGCGCCGCGTGCGGAGCGACGTGCGCGTCTGCGTGCGCCCGGTGTTGAACGGTGGATCGATGTAGATGAGGTCGATCGACCCGGCGGCGAGCGAGCGCAGCACCGGGAGGTTCTCCGCGTGATGGATGGTGACGCGCGGCGAATCAGCCTCCATGCCGCGGCAGGTTAGCACCGGGCGCGGCGCGGTCAGGGCTTGGGCTGACAGGCCTTCTGGTTGGAGGAGGAGACGCCGTTGCAGTCGAGATCGGCGCGGCAGTCGGCGGACGTGTCGCAGAGCTTGAGGCAGGTGACCTGGGTGCTCGACGAGACGCTGTCGCAGATCGCGCCCTCGGGGCACTCGGCGGTCTCCCCCGGCGTGACGCACGCCAGGGTGCAGTACCCGGTGATGAAGGTCGTGTCACAGGAGAGCTCATCGTCGCACTCGCTGCCGGCAGCGGTGCACAGCGCGCCGACGTTGGGCGGCGGGTCGTCGGTGCAGGCGGCGAGCATGATGGTGACGGCGGCGAGGGCGGCGGTCGCGAGGACGGCGGCGAGGGTCTGGCGCATGCCGGTGACGATCGCGCACGCGGGGTTGGTGTGCAATGCGGCTGCTCGGGCGGCTGCTCGGGCCGGCTGCGCGGACCGTTGGTGCCGGTGGTGCTACCGCCGTCGCCCGGCTCGCGCTAGGGTCGCGCCGCGATCCGCCCGATCCAAGGAGAACCGATGAGCCAGCCTGACTTCGCACGCCTCGAGTTGAACGCCGCCGCGCCCGATTTCGAGGCGAGCACCACGCAGGGCAAGCTCCGCTTCTCCGAGTGGCAGAAGGATCGCTGGGTGATCCTCTTTTCGCACCCGGCTGACTTCACGCCGGTCTGCACGACTGAGTTCGTCGAGTTCGCGAAGCGGCAGGACGAGCTGGCGCAAAAGGGGGTCGCGCTGCTCGGCAACTCGGTCGACAGCGTCTACAGCCACATCGCGTGGATCCGGAACATCGAGCAGCACCACGGCGTCACGATCGGCTTCCCGGTGATCGCTGACCTCGATCAGAAGGTGGCGCGGCTCTACGGCATGATTCACGAGCCGAGCTCGGTGACCGCCGCGGTGCGCTGCGTCTTCTTCATCGATCCGAAGCGCACGCTGCGCGCGATGATCTACTACCCGATGAACGTCGGGCGGAACTTCGACGAGATCGTGCGCGTGGTCGACGCGCTGCAGACTGCCGACAAGAACGGCGTCGCCTGCCCGGCGAACTGGCGACCGGGCGACAAGGTGATCGTGCCGGCCCCGGTCACCGTCGAGGCGGCGAAGGCCCGCGCGGCCGACGCGACGCTCGAGCTGACCGACTGGTACCTCGCGAAGAAGTCGCTGAGTTAGTCGCCGATGAGCCGCATCTTTCGCACGCTGCCGCCTGCGGGCACCCGTCTCGCGATCGCCTACTCGGGCGGACTCGACACGCGCTGCGCCGTCGCGTGGCTTTCTCGTCAGGGGCTCGAGGTCCACGCGTACACCGCCGACCTCGCGCAGCCCGATGAGAAAGATCCGGCCGAGATTCCCGGCACCGCGCTCACGCACGGCGCGAAGGTGGCGCGGCTCGTCGACTGCCGCGAGCAGCTCGCCGAGGAGGGCGTGGTCGCGATTCAGTGCGGCGCGTTCCATCTCGCGTCGGCGGGGCGCAAGTACTTCAACACGACGCCGCTCGGACGCGCGGTCACGACGACGGCGATCGTGCGCGCGATGCGGGAGGACGGCGTGCATGTCTTTGGCGACGGCTCGACGCACAAGGGGAACGACATCCAGCGGTTCTATCGCTACGGTCTGCTGGTCAATCCCGACCTGAAGATCTACAAGCCGTGGCTCGATCAGGCGTTCGTGAGCCGCTTCGGTGGACGCACAGAGATGTCGGAGTACCTCGTCGAGCTCGGGATGCCGTACCGCATGGGCATCGAGAAGGCGTACTCGACTGACTCGAACCTGCTCGGCGCGACGCACGAGGCGAAGGACCTCGAGCGGCTCGATCGCGGTGTGCGCACCGTCGAGCCGATCATGGGCGTGGCGTTCTGGAAGGACGACGTCGCGGTGGCGGCGGAAGCGGTGACGATCGACTTCGAGGCGGGACGACCGGTCGCACTTTCGGGGCGGCGGTTCGAGCGGCTCCACGAGTTGATCGCGGAGGCGAACCGGATCGGCGGGCGGCACGGGCTCGGGATGAGCGATCAGATCGAGAACCGCGTGATCGACGCGAAGAGCCGCGGGATCTACGAGGCGCCGGGGATGGCGCTGCTGCATATCGCGTACGAACGGCTGCTCGCGGCGATTCACAACGAGAGCACGACCGAGCTCTACGTGTCGCTCGGGCGGCGACTCGGACGGCTGCTCTACGAAGGCAAGTGGTTCGACCCGGAGGCGCTGCTGGTGAAGGACGCGCTGACGCGGTGGGTCGCGCCGGCGATCACCGGGAGCGTGACGGTGGAGCTGCGGCGTGGCGACGACTACACGCTGCTCGACACGCGCGCGCCGCACATGGCGTACGCGCCGGAGAAGCTGTCGATGGAGCGCGTCGAGGACGCGCCGTTCTCGCCGGAGGACCGGATCGGCGCGCTGGAGCTGCAGGGGCTGGCGGTGATCGACAACCGTGAGCTGCTGCTGGCGCAGCTGGGCGAGGCGCGGTCGGTCGGTGCTGGAGCTGGCATGCTCGCGCTGCTCGGCGGACGCGGGCCGACGGGGGATTGAACGGCTGTGGGGCGGGCGGTAGACTGCAGGGTGGTCGACGAAGCGTCGACCGCTGAAGGGAAGCAGAGTCGTGCCGGTTCAGATTGAAGCGGTAGCGCAAGCCCACTCGCTCGGTCCGCAAGCGCTTCCGTCGGCGAAGCAGCTCACGCCGGCTGAGGTCGCGGCGCGGCCGTCGTCGGGGCTGGTACGCGAGGACCCGGGCGCGGTGGCGCGCGCGGTCGTCGAGGTCGCGCGCTCGCCGGGCGGCACGCAGTCGCGGCGGGTGCTGCGCGAGGGCGACCGCAAGGGGGACGCGAAGGAGCAGCCGGGCGAAGAAGGGCGTGTGGCGACGGAGGCTCAGGCCGATTCGCGCGGAGTGACCGGCGTGGCGGAGCGGCAGGGGCGAAGTGGGGAGGGGGGCGTCGGGGGACGGGCTGAGGCGCAGGTGGCAGCGGCGACGGCGCAACGTCGCGTGGAGGCGCGTGCGACGGAGGCGGCACTGCTCGTCGCGGTGGGGGTCGTGTCGCGCCTGTCGGAGGCGTCGCTGAGGCGGGCGCGGATGCTGGCGGGATTGCAGAGTGACCCGGTGGGAGTACCGCTGCGGAATGTGGGCGAGGCGGTCGCGGTGGCCGGGGTGGCGGGGGGGCGGATTGTGGGGAATCGGCGCGGCACCGTGACGGGTCAGGCGCAGGGGCTGTCGACGATCGCGCGGCTGCTGCTCGGAGCGTAGCGGGCGGCGGCACGGGGGCCGGGCTCTGTGCCGGGCGGGCGTCGGAGTGGCGTGGTATGTGGCCCACCCTCCCCGATGGAGGCGGGGGGCGTCGGCTGGTTGCGACGTCGGTCGTTGCCGTCGGCTGGTTGCGACGTCGGTCGTTGCCGTCGGCTGGTTGCGACGTCGGTCGTTGCTAGTTGCGACGCCGGCGCCGCGCGAACAGCAAGGCCGCCCCGACGAGGAGGAGCGCGCCGGCTCCGTCGGCCCCGCTGCCATTCCCGCTCGCGTGGCAGTCGCAACCGCCCACCGGCGGTGCCTCGACCGGTGGCGCGGTGCACACGCCGTCGATGCACGCGCCCGATTCACAGCTCTCCGCGCGCTCGCACGGGCTGCCGTCGATGGTGTCGGGCAGACAGGTTCCGCCGCTGCTGCAGTAGTGATCGAAGAGACACTCGTCATCGTTCGCGCAGGTGCCGCTGCACGAGACCGCATCCGTGCAGCGACCGCTGCCGCACGGGATCTCCGCGCCGCCCGAGCAGGTGCCCTCGCCGTCGCAGGTCGCAGCGAGTGCCTGCACGCCATCTGCGCACGACGGGTCGCCGCAGCGCGTGCCGGAGGGGAGCATGGTGAATCGATCCTGCGCGAGGCCCGGCACGCAGCCCTCGCACACGAAGCCCGGGCGGGTCGCGCCGCCCTGCACGCACACGCCGTCGATGAGGCAGGAGTCGCCGGGCAGCGTGACCTGGCAGGCGCGCGCGCCCTCGTCGCAATAGTCGACCGTGCAGTCGAGCGCGTCGTCGCACGGACGCGGCGTGCCGATACAGTCACCGTCGGGGGCGCAGGTGTCGACCAGCGTGCAGTACGCGCCGTCATCGCAGGGCGTGCCGGCGGGTGCGAGTGACCAGCCGGTGGTCGAGCGTGCGGGATCGCAGACGAGACATGTGTGATCGAGCCGCGGTCCAGCGAAGGAGCAGACGCCTTCGATCACGCAGGTGCCCGGGTGCTGCACCCGCACGCAGGCCGAGAGCTCCTCGTTGCAGGAGTCGTCGGTGCAGGCGACGCCGTCGTCACAGCTGCGCGCAGTCCCGACGCAGACGCCGGCGCCATCGCACGTATCGCCGCTGGTGCAGTAGGTGCCGTCGTTGCAGCCGCGACCGGCGTCGAGCGGTGACCACGCGTCGGTCGCGCGCGCGGGATCGCAGACGAGACAGTCGCTGTCGGCGGGTGAACTGCCGGCGAGCACGCACGCGGCGTCGACGAGACAGGTGTCGGCGACGGGCGTCGTAACGCAGGCGCCGGTCAGTTCGTCGCAGGAGTCGGTGGTGCAGTCGTACGGGTCGTCGCAGTCGCGCGGTGCGCCCTCGCAGGTCGCGAGCGCGCCGCAGGCATCGTCGACGGTGCAGAAGCGGGCGTCGTCGCACGGCTGGCCGATGAGCACCGACGCGACGCACGCGCCCGCCGTGCAGGACTCGGCGGTGCAGGGGTTCACGTCGGCGCAGCCGGCGCATAACGAGCCCGCGCTGCCGCAGACACCGAGCGCGGTGCCGGGCTGGCAGAGCGTGCCGTTCCAGCAACCGGTGCAGCAGTTGCCGGCGCGGCAGGTGCCCACGACGCCGGCGGCGAGGCAGGTCGTGCCGTCGGGGAAGAGCCCGCAGCCCGAGAGCCCGTCGAAGCGGGTGATCACGTCGGCGACCGTCGTGCCCCACACGTAATAGATCGTGAAGAGCGTCGTGGCGCCGGGTGCGAGGCTGCCCTCCTTGAGCACGATGTCCACGCCGATGTCCTCGGCGAGGCCGTTCGGATCGCGCGGCGTGT
>SHYZ01000095.1 GCA_009692535.1 Myxococcales bacterium | reverse complement strand
AGCAGAAGTCGATCTCGTTGGTCCCCTCGTGAAGCACGGCGCGGATGTCGTAAAGCCCGGTCCCGCCGCTGATGTGCGGCACGTTCCAATTCACGGCGAAGCGCCGGTTCGGCTCGACGCCGACGGTCTCGTAGCGCACCGAGCCGCCAGTCGGCGGAAAGAGGTCGTCCCAGTACGCGGCGATCGTGTTGGTCTCGATGGTGCAGCCGTTAGTGTAACTCGAGGTCGCGAGGAAGCCGATCTTGCCGTTCGACCCGACCGAGAGCGTGGTCTGCGGCACGCCGTAATAGGTGAAGGTGAACGGCAGCGTGATTGCCGGCGAGGTGCAGTCGTCGCTCGAGCAGGCGATCGCGCCGGTCGTGCGCACGTCGTCGCACGGCGGCGTCGCCACGTCGAAGATGTCGGAGCAGCCGATGTAGCCGAACGCGTCGCTGCCGAACACGGCGCACGCCTCGTTGTCATGCGCCGCCGAGGTACACGAGTCGTCAGCCGGGTAGTCGGTCATCCCGTCGAGATCGTCGTCGAGTCCATTGCCGCACTGCGGTGCCGGCACCGGGTCGGTCTCGTCGAGGTCGTCGCGTGTCGCGCAGCCGGGCTCGAACGGGTAGTCGATCAGCGTGTCGCCATCGTTGTCGAGTCCGTCGTTGCAGATCGTCGGGGCGCAGCTGAACGTCACGTTGTCGCAGTAGTAGCCGCCCTCGCAGCGGTAGGTCAGGAGCGACGGGTCGCACGCGCCACCGCCAGCGATCACGCCCGCAACGTCGAGGTGGAAGGTGCCGGTCGAGCCCCAGATCCCGTCGACGAACACGTAGTAGGTCTCGCCCACGCTCGGGTCGAACGTCACGGCCGATCGGTTGTTCCCGCCGCCGATGTCGTCACCGCAGCCGACCGACGGGCCGGTGGCGCAGTCCCCCGAGCGCACGTAGAGCAGCGTGTTGAAGGTCGTCGTCGTGTTGTCGGTGTCGATGGTGAGCGAGGTCAGCTCGACGGTCGGCGTGATCGCGAAGACCGACTCGGGCGCGTCGGCGCCCATGCCGCTGCCGCACGTCCCCATCGCGCCGCTCGTGCCCGAGGTGGAGCCGGTCGCGCCGAGCACCGGATCGAGATACGCCACCGTCTCGCCGGGGAAGCACTCGTCGATTTCCACCGAGTCGGCGGCAAACTCGCAGCCCGGATCGGCGGGATAGTCGACCAGCAGGTCGCCGTCGTCGTCGACGCCGTTGCCACAGGCGGGCGCTGGCGTCGGATCCTCTTCGCTGTCGTCGTCCATATTTCCGCAGCCCGGCTCGAACGGGAAGTCGGTGATCCCGTCCGCGTCGTTGTCGATGCTGTCGAAGCACGCGTGGTACTCGCACGTCGTCCCGACGCCCGGCCGAAGCCCGCGGCAGAGCAGCCCCGGGATGCATGGCATCGGCAGCGTCGGGTCGCAGCCGCCGTGCAGCGGCGTGCGCTCCTCGACGGTGAGCTTGAAGTCGCCGAGCGAGCCGGGGCCGTAGGAGTCGACGATGATGTAGTAGGTGCCGGTCGGCACCTCGGGCAGGAGCAGCGTCGAGGCCGCGCCCGCGCCGAGCGAGCCGCCGTCGTCGTCGCAGCCGAGCTCGCTGTCAGGGCGCCGGCAGAGCGTGCGGACGTAGACCACCGTGTCGAGCGTGGTCTCGGCATGGTCGGTCGAGACCACGAGTGCCTTCGGACCGGTGAGCACCGAGTAGGTGAAGGCGAACTCCGCGCCGTAGCCGTTGCAGGTGTCGCTGTCGAGCTCGTTCGGCGCGGCCATCGCGAGCGTGCCGGTGCCCTCGCCGGTGGCGGTGATGTCGGTGATCACGAGCGACGGTCCGCACGCGCCGATGATGACGTTGAACTCGTCGCGATCCGACGCGCTGTTGCAGCCGGGGTCGACCGGGTAGTCGGGGAATGAGTCGAGGTCGTTATCGACGCCGTCGGAACAGGCGGGCAGCGTCGGGGGATTGGTCTCGTCGTCGTCGGTCTCGGAGTCGCAGCCAGGCTCGTATGGGTAGTCCATGACGCCGTCGCCGTCGTTGTCCAAGAAATCCATGCACGCGGCCGGGTTGTATTCGTCTTCGTCGATCGGCGTCTCGCAGCCCGGGTCCTCGGCGAGGTCGACCTTGCCGTCGCCGTCGTTGTCCATGCCGTCGTTGCACGCGACGACCGGATCGGCCTCGCTGTCGTCGGAGGCCTCGGGGCAGCCCCAGTCGACGAGGTCGATAAGGCCGTCGCCATCGTTGTCGAGACCGTCGTTGCACTCGCTCGGATCGGGCGCCTCGAACTGATCCATGTTGAAGGCGCAGCCGGGATCGCTCTGGTCGAGGAGCCCGTCGCCGTCGTTGTCCGCGCCGTCGTTACAGTCGGTCGGCGGAATCTCCGGTCCGCCGCACGCTGCGAGGCTCGCGCACGCGACGACAAGGAAACCGACCACCCACCCTCTGTGAACCAGCTTGGACATCAGGCTCTCTCCTAGTTGTGCTCAGTCTATCGCGAGCCCTGAGGGTACGGGCGGTAGAGTGGGTCGCCGACGAAGACCATCATCCACGCGCCGACCACCGTCGCCTGGTACGCGGCCTCGCCGAAGTTCGCGCCCTGCGTGAGGTAGGTGAAGAGCTGGTCGTAATCCGGCATGCCGGCGACGTACGGCTCGTTGACCGCGCCGAAGGTGGCGGTGATGCCGCGGCGGAGCGCGTTCGCCGACCACGACGGCCCGCCGCGGAGATCGCACGCCGAGCAGCTGTCGAGGTGTCCGCCGATCGCGCCGGGTTGCCAGGTAAAGACGTCGGCGTAAGCGTTGAACGAGTACCAACCGGCGTAGTAGAGGGCGTCGGGCGCGACGAGCGGCGCGGGCGCGGTGCCGAATTCTTCGGGCTGGTAGTCGGCGACCACCTCGTACCAACCGAGGTCGGTGAACAGACGGTCGACCCCGATGATGTTCCACTCGCCGCCCTCGTAGCTGCCGAACGGGTCGATCGTGGGGTGCGGCAGGCCGCGGTTGCCGTCGACGTAGACCGTGCCAGCGAGTGCGCCTGCGACGGCGAGCACGTCGGCGGCAGCGGTGCGCTCGACGAGCGCGAGCGTGTCGGCGGCGGTCGCACCGTCGAGGCGCGAGACGATAAAGATCGGCTCGGGGTTCGCTGCGCGGTACTCGCCGATCGGCAGCCAGGGCACATAGGTGCCGGTGATGCTCGAGCCGAACCGGTAGAGCAGGTTGTCGATCGGCCGCGCAAGCTCGACGGAGCGCGCGCCGAACGCGAGCAGCGCGTCGAGGCTGGTCTCGACCTTCACCGTCGGAGTGCCGAGGTCGCCGATGCGGCCGCGCACCTTGTATGGCACGCCGTAGAGCGGCACGAGGTAGTGCACCTCGGCCCGTGCGCGCGCTACGCAGGCGAGGACGTCGTCGAGGAGGACCGGATATTCGTCGCCGGGGAGCGAGGTTGGGTCGGACGGAGAGAGACGACAGCGGTTCTCGTCCGGGACGCCGCGCAGTGCGGCATAGGCGTCAGCGACCTGCTCGACGCCGGGCACGCGGTCATCGAGCAGCACGATGACGCGCCGGCCGCTCGGGTGATCGACGGTGAGCTCGAGGACGGTCTCCTCCACAGCGCACCCCGGCACGCTTGCGGTTGCAGTGACGCGCACGAGCTCGGCGACGTGGCGCGCGAGCTCGGACGACAGGTCCCAGTCGATGCTCGGCCCGACGGTGGCGGAGAGCTCTCCGGCTCCCGCGCCGACGCGCCACGCGATCACCTCGGCGACGCCCGGTGGTGCGAAGGCGGCGAGCTGCGCGGTGAGCCGGACGCGCGCCCCTGGCTCTGCCGCGCCGACGACGGTGATTCCGGTGAGCAGCGGGACGCACGGCGCAGCGTCGGCACCAGCGGCATCGGCGCCGGACGGCTCGGCATCGCAGGCGACCCACGTCCCGATCGCGAGGAACGCCAGCCCGACGCCGTAAGTCACGCGCGCATCATAGGGCTATAACTCGGGCATGTCGCCGAGGCCGACGCCCGTGCGCCGCCCCGGCCAAAGCGCGCTCGCGCTCGCTGGTCTCGTAGCGTCAGTCGCCGGCTGCGCACTTCCCGACGGCGAGTGGTTCGGTGCCGTGCCGACACCCGATCCGACGCACTTTCGCTGGTGCAACAGCGGCGAGCCCGAGTACATCGACCCGCTGCTCGCATCGTCGACGACCGACCTCAAGGTGGTCTACGCGCTCTTCGACGGCCTCACCAGCTACGGACCCGACGGGCGGCCGATGCCGTCGCTGGCGGAGCGCTGGGAGAGCTCGGCCGATCAGCGGCGCTTCACGTTTCATCTCCGCCGCGACGCGCGCTGGTCCGACGGCGCGCCGCTCACCTCGGCCGACTTCGTCTACTCGATCGCGCGCCTGCTCCACCCGCTCACCGCCTCACGCAACGTCGAGGCCGGCTGGAAATTCCGCCACGGTCGCGCCTACACCGACGGCACCGCGAAGCTGCTCCTCGCCGACGCGCCGCCGCTGCGTGCAGGCGAGGTCGTCGAGGTCCTCCCCGATGGCGATGCGCCGCCACCCGACTCGAACCTGCGCCGCGCGCGCACGCCACTCGCGCTCCGCGACGCGCCAGACGACAACACCGCCGCCGTCTGGGGCCGCGTGCCGGCGGGCGGCAACGTCACGATCATCGAGCTCGGCGGCGCCGACCGACGCTTCGCCTACCTGCACCACGCCGCCGGTGCCGACGGGGTCTACGGCTGGGCGCCGCTCGCCGCGCTCGACGCGCCGCACGACGCGCATCGCTACCAAGTGCGCGAGCTCCTCGACGCCGTCGCTGCGCGCGCGCTGCCGGTCGACCGTCGCCGCACCGCCACCGCACTCGGTCGCGACCTGCTCATGCTGCCCGAGCTCCTCGGCGTCAGCGCGCCCGATCCGTACACGCTCGTGCTCGAGACCGAAGGACCGACGCCGACCCTCCTCGACCTCACCGCGCAGAAGGCGCTCCGCCCGGTGCCGCGGCAAGCCGTCTCACGCCACCCGCGTCGCTGGACCTTCCCCGAGCACATCGTCACCAGCGGGCCGTTCCAGCTCACCCACTGGCGCCAGCGCGATCGCTTCGAGCTGGTCCGCTCGACCACCTTCTGGGGCCGCGCCGACGTCCGCCTCGAGCGCGTCACCATCTACTCGCTCGGCGATCAGTCGGCGAGCGCGAGCCTCTACCACCAGGGCGGCTGCGACGCGACCGTCGCGAACAACCTCCCCGCCGCGTGGTTGCCCGCACTCGCCGGCGAGACCGGCGGCACGCGCCGACGCGACTACACCCGCGCCCCATTCCTCGGCATCTACTACTACATCGTCAACACTGAGCGCCTCCCGAACGCGCACCTCCGCCGCGCACTGGCACACGCACTCGATCGCTCCGAGCTGCCCGCACTCCTCAAGGGCGGCCAGCTCCCCTCGGTTCAGCTCACGCCCGGCACGCCCGCCGCCGCACTCACCGCCGCGGACCGCGCACTCTGCGGCCTCGCCGAGGACTCCCCGCTCCACGCGCTCATCGTCGAGGCGGGGCTCTGCTACGTCCCCGCGCCCGGCCCCGCGTTCGATCCGTTGCGCGCACAGGAGGAGCTCGCCCTCGCGCGCGCCGAGCTCGGCGAAAAGTTCCCCACGCGCATCGGCGTGAAGTTCAACACCGGCGTCGAGTACCACAAGCACATCGCCGAGTGGGCGCAGGAGCAGTGGCGCAATCACCTCGGCCTCGCCGTCGACCTCGAGGCGCAGGAGTGGAAGACCTATCTCAAGGCGACCGTCGCTGGCGAGTACGACGTCGGCCGCTTCGGCAACATCGGCAACTTCCCCGACCCCGAAGAATTCCTCTCGAGCTTTCGCTGCGCGAGCCCCGACAACCGCACCCGCTACTGTGATCCTGAGTTCGAGCGACTCCTCGACGAGGCCGAGCTCGAGCCCGACCGCCGCCGACGGCTCGCGCTCGTCGCCCGCGCCGACGCCCGACTGCTCGACGCCGCGCCGCTGATCCCGCTCTTCGTCTACACGCAGCACCACCTCATTCGCCCCTACGTGCGCGGCCTCGACGTGAACCTCGTCGACCAACAGGATCTGCGCCGCGTCTCCATCGATCCCGCATGGCGTGAGGCCGCGCCGTGATCCGCATGCTCGCTCGCCGCCTCGCTGGCGCCCTCGTCGTCGTGCTCTGCGTCGCGACCTTCGGCTTCCTCGCGCTCCGCCTCGCGCCCGGCGGCCCGCTCGACGACGAACGCAACCTCCCCGCCGAGGTGCGCGCCAACATCGAGCGCCACTATCACCTCGACGAGCCGTGGTGGTCCCAGTACGGCCGCTACCTCGCCGGTCTCGCGCAGGGCGACCTCGGCCAGTCGATGAAGCGGCTCTCGACGGTGAACGAGATCATCGCCGAAAACTTCCCGCGCTCACTCCAGCTCGGCCTGCTCGCGCTCGCCTTCGCGCTCACCTTCGGCGTCGGACTCGGCGTGCTGGCCGCCTCGCGTCGCGGCCGCTTCGCCGATCACGCCGCGATGGCCGCCTCCCTCGTCGGCATCAGCGTGCCCTCCTTCGTGCTCGGCCCGCTGCTCGTGCAGGTCTTCTCCATCCAGCTCGGCTGGCTCCCGCCCTGCCGCTGGGAGGGCTTCTCGTCGATGATCCTCCCCGCCGCCACGCTCGGCCTCATGTACATGGGCGCGATCGCGCGGCTCACCCGCGCCGGCCTGCTCGAGACGATTCGCCAAGACTACGTCCGCACCGCGCGCGCCAAAGGGCTCGGCGAGGCAGCGGTGGTCCTAAAGCACGCGCTCCGGCCAGGCCTCCTGCCGGTCGTGACCTACCTCGGCCCGGCGATCGCATGGCTCGTCACCGGCTCGTTCGTGATCGAGAAGATCTTTCAGGTGCCCGGACTCGGCTTCTACTTCATCAACTCGGTCGTGGACCGCGACTACCCGACGCTCACCGGCGTGATGGTCTTCTACTGTCTCTTCGTCGTGCTGCTCAACCTGCTCGTTGATCTCACGCTCGGCCTGCTCGACCCGCGCCTGCGCGAGGCCCGCCGATGACCGCGCCCACGCCCGCCAAAGAATCGACCGCCCTGCGCCGCCTGCTCGCCAACCGCGTCGCGACCGCGTGCGGCGTGCTGCTCTTCGCCATCGCCCTGCTCTCCTTCGCCGGCCCCAGCGTCCTCGGCGCCACACTCGGCCTCGACGACACCACGCAAGACGTCCGACTCGGCGCCACGCCCCCATCGCTCACCCACCCGCTCGGCACCGATCCCCTCGGCCGCGATCTGCTCGTTCGCACCATGGTCGGCGGCGGCATCGCCCTCACCGTCGGCTTCGTCGCAACCCTCGTCGCGCTCCTCATCGGCGTCACGTGGGGCGCCACCGCCGCCTGGCGCGGCGGCCGCATCGACGACGTCATGATGCGCGCCGTCGACGTCCTCTACGCCCTCCCCTCCACCGTCTTCGTCATTGTCGTGATGGCGACCATCGGCTCGCGCAGCCTGCCGCTCCTCTTCGCGCTCATCGGTGGCGTCTCATGGCTCACCATGTCGCGCATCGTGCGCGCCCAAATCCTCTCACTCCGCACGCGCGACTTCGTCGAGGCCGCCCGTGGTCTCGGCGCACCAGCGACGCGCATCCTCTTCCGCCACATCATCCCCAACGCGCTCGGCCCGATCGTCGTCTACGCCACACTCACCATCCCCGGCGTCATGCTCCAAGAGGCCTTCCTCTCCTTCCTCGGCCTCGGCGTCCAAGCCCCCCGCGCCAGCTGGGGCACGCTGATCGCCGAGGGCGCACAGCAGGTGGTCGTCTACCCGTGGCTCCTCGTCGGTCCCGGCGTCGTCATGTCGGTGACGATCTTCTGCCTGAACTTCGTCGGCGACGGCCTCCGCGACGCCCTCGACCCCCACAGCACGCAGTAGCGACCGGCGCGAGGCCGGAAAGTCCTCGGTGCCATGGGTATCTGTCACCATCCAGCAACGCATCGGCTCAGAGCGGACCTTCTCGGCCGCGTGGGACGTGGTCAACGAAGCACGCCGGATGAGGGGCGAGCCTAGCGATGAACCGCGACTTCAAAGAGCTGGTTGCCGCGTTGTCCGCCGAGGGTGCTGACTTCCTCGTCGTCGCAGCGCGCTGACGGTTGACTACGGGCAGTCGCCTGCGGGGCCGGAGAAGTCGTAGGGGAATGATCGTCGCGTCGTGACGATGTCGCGCACGCCGGCGCAGGTGCCGAGGCCTTCGCGTACGAACCAGCCGTCGAGCCAGTCGACGAGGTCGACGCCGGTGCGGCCGCGCGACGGGGAGACCGAGGTGAGGTAATGGTGCACGACGAGCAAGACCTGCGTGGCAAAGCCGACGCTGACCAGATCGTCGTCGGGGGCAGGTGCGTCGGAGACGTCCCAGAGGATTTCACTGATGAGATCTTCGCCGACCTGCTGGTTCATGTCGCCCGAGGGGTTCGCGACGGTGACGCTGGTCTCGGCGTTCCAGACCCAGCCGCCGCCGGCGTTTGAGTCGGAGTAGGTCGGGACGCCGCGCACAGCGAGGGAGAACCAGGTCGAGAAGCCCTCGGACCACGCGAGGCGCGGATCGGTCGGCGTGCCGTCGTGCGGGCCGCCGGGGGAGTCGGAGCGGCCGAGCTCGTCCTCGAGCCAGTGGCCGAGCTCGTGGAGGATCACGGCGTCGTCGTAGCCGTCGTCGTCGTCGGACGCGCCGAGGAGGTAGATGCCGTTGTCGCGGTCGACGTAGTAGGTGCCGTCGGTGGTGCCGCGCGACCACATCGCGAGCACCGGCGCGGGCGCGGCGACGCCGAGTGCCTCACGCGCAAAGTCGACGCCTAGGACGAGCATGTCGAACACGTTGAACGCGGGGGCGACCCCGGAGTGATCGGTGACGAGGAGCGGCACGGTGGTCATCGCTACGGCGGCAAACGACGGCGACGCGAAGCCGTGGACGAGGCCGTCGACGCGGATCGTGCGCACGCGCCGCGTCGCGACCGTGCTGGTGGTCGCGGTGAGCAGATGCACCGGCGCACCGGGCGGCGCGTCGTAGCGGAGGAGGTACGTGCCGTCGTTGGCGGTGACGGCGGCGGCGAGCACAGCGCCGTCACCGTCGGAGACGACTGCCACCGCTGCGCCGCGCACGAGCCGCGAGACGATCGCGCCGGCCGAACCGTCGTCGGTGGGACGGTCCTCGTACTGCACCACGCCGGTCACGACGAGCGCGCCCATCGTGCCTGCGGCGGCACAGACGTAGCCGGCGACATCGCCCGCGTAGGCGCAGACGTCGCCAGCGGCGGCGCAATCGGTCGTGACCTCGCGGCCACCGTCGCAGCGCGTGAGCCGCTCGCCGGCGCAGCTTCCCTGCGGGCCGAGGTCGGGGCAGCCGACCGGGAGACAGCCGGGCCAGCCGGTCTCGGGTACGGTGTCGCAGCTCGTGCCGCCGGGGCACGCGTCGGTACGCACGACGAACCGGCCGTCTTCGAACACGCAGCGACGGATGCCAGCACCGGCGCACTCGCCTTCGACGGAGACATCCTCGACGGCGCAGACGGTCAGACAGTTGTGGCCGGTCGCGTCGTCCTGCCAAGCACATTCGGCGTACTGGTCGAAGCAGTCGCGCACGACGAGGCGTCCGCCGTCGCAGTAGGCGAGCACGCTGCCGGCGCACGCGCCGAGATCGCCGATCACGCCGCACGCTGCGCCGGCTGAGATACAGGTCTCGCCGCCTTCGACTAGCGGGTCAGGCCCGCAAAGATCGCGCTGCGCCGCGCAGTCGATCTCCTCGACAGCGGTGCCGACACAACGCTCAAGCAGCGTCGAAGATGCGCAGCGCGTGCCCGGCGCTTCGAGGCCACAGGGCGCCGGCGGTCCGTCGGCAACGATCGTCGCGTCGGGGGGGGCGGGGGGGCTGGCGTCGGGCGCGCCGGGCGCGTCGTCGCCGCAGGCTGCAAGCAGGGCGAGCAGGAGAACGGGAGCGAGTGCGCGCGTCACGGCCGCACCTCAGCCACGCGCTCACCGCCGGGCAGCGTGACCACGCGCGGGGGGGGCGGCGCGTGCACCGTCGCCGGCACGCCGATACGCTGGATCGCCGCGCGCGTGCGCGTGCCGGAGCCGACCGGCGCCGCGGCCACGCCGACGATCTCGCGGAACGCTGCCGCCCCGAGCACCACCTCGACGGCGAGTTGTCGCGTCTCGCCGCGCGCGATCGGCCCGCTCTGCGCATGCGTCCCGTCGAGCCGAAGTTCGAGCCACGGCAGGTCGGCTGTGGCCGTCGCGCGGAGCGTCACGCGGTGTCGCCCCGCACCGGTGGCGTGGGCGTCGAGCGCGAGCGTGACCGGCGCGCCCGGTTTCGCTACACCGACTCGCCGTCGCGGAGGGTCCGAAGTGCAGGCGACCGCAGCGAGCGCAACGACCGCAGCGAGCACGACAAGCGGCACAAGGCGGCGAAGCATCGGCGCGAGGATAGCCCGGCGCGCGCCCGCTCGGCACCGCTCGTCCTCGGCATAGTATCGGCGCGTGATCCGCCTCCTGTCGCACGTGCTCTTTCGGGCCCCGCTGCTCCCGCTGGCCGCGCTCGCACGTCCCGCCCGCGAGAGCGCACGCCTGCCGATGCTGCGCGCTGCGATCGCGCACGCCTCGCCGTCGCTCGCAGCCGCCGCCGCGTCCGACCGCGCAGCTGACCGCGCCCGGCTGCGCTATGCGCGCCGCGCTGCCTTCCGCCCCACGCCGAGCGGTCTGCTCGCCGGCGTCTTCCCCGGCACGCTCGGCGCGCGCACCCGCCTCACGCTCGCCGGCACGCACGCCCACCTCACGCCGTCCTACGCCGCGCTCGCCGCCCACGCCGTGCAGCTCCTCGACGATCCCGACCTACGCGTGCAGACCCGGCTCCGCGTTGCGCCGTCGCTCGTCCACCACGGGGACCGCGTGCGCTGGCTCGCCGCCGGCGATGAACCGCAAGCCGTGCGAGGCGAGTGCGCACTCGACGCCATGCTCGACGCCGTGCTCACCGCAGCCGCCACCTGGACGCCGTGGCCCGACGTCGTGACCGCAGCGCGCGCCATGGACACTGCGAGCGACGACGAGCGAGCCGACGAGCTGCTCGTTGGCCTGGTCCACATCGGTCTCCTCGTCTCCGATCTAGCGCCGCCGCTCATCGGTCCGCCCCCCGCCGAATGGATGAGCCGCCGACTCGCCGCCCTCGCACCTGCGCGCACGCTGCCGACCGGCCTCGCGACGCATGCGGTGCTGCTTCACACACCGCGCGGCCAAGCGACGCTCTCGTTCACCGCCGCAGAGCGCGCGGCCGCAATCGCGCCGCTGCTCTTTCGTCTCCAGCACGCGCTCGCGCCCCCCGCGTGCGAGCGCGACCTCGACCCCCGCGTCGGCGAGGCGGTCGCTGCGATCGCCGAAATCTTCGGCGCAGGCGCCTACCCGCTCGCAGCGCTGGCCCGCGTCGACTACGGCCTCGCGCTCCCCACGGACGACGCGCCGCCACATTCGCCCGCGCCCCCGCCGGCGCTGCTCGCACGGCTCGTCGACGGACTGCTCGCCCCCTCCACCGTCCTCGCGCTCGATCCCGACGAGCTCGACGCCCTGCTTCCGCCCGCGCCCCCGCCGCCGTCGTTCGAGCTCTTCCTCACCCCGGCCCGCGAGCCACGCGGCGCACCGCCGGGGACCGACTGGCTGCTCGGCCTGCACGCTCCCGCCGGCGCGAGCCTCGGCCGGTTCGCGCACGCGCTCGGCGACGACGGCCAGCTCGCGCTCGACGACCTCGCCGCCGCCGAACGCGCGCTCCGTCCCGGCGAGGAGGCGCTCGACCTCGCCTTCGCACCGTCGGCGGCCACCGGCGATCTCGCCGCGCATCCCCCGGTGCGCGCGCGCACCCTCGCACTCACGAGCTGGCCCGAGGACGACGCGCGGACGCTCACCCTCGCCGACCTCGCGCTCGCGGTCCCCGACGACGGCGGGCCGTGGTCGCTCACCACCAGCAGCACCGCCGGTGACGCCGTCGTCACGCCGTCGCCGCTCACGCGCCTCCGCTCCACCACAGCGCCCGCCGGCGTCGATCGACTCCTCGTCGGCGCGCGCCTCGTCCGCCAGCACCACCCGTGGGCGCTTCACCTCGGCCCGCTCGCCGACCTGGTCCACCTGCCGCGCATCACCATCGACGGCTTCGTCGTGATGCCCGCGAGCTGGCGCGTTCCGTCGCTGTCCGGTCCCGCCGCGCTCCGTCGCTGGCGCAAAGACGCGCGAGTGCCGCGCCAGCTGCAGGTCGGCCACGAGGACGAGCTGCTCTTCGTCGACCTCGACGACCGGCACGCCCACGAGGAGCTCGCGCGTCACCTCGGCGCTCGTGCGTGGGAGGTCTGGCCACCGCTCGACCGCACGCCGTCGACCCACCGCGTCGAGGCGATCGTCGCCGCCATCGTCGAGGTCAAGGTCGACGGCGAACCGCCGCGCCCCGCCCCGCCCATCGTCCCCCCGCCGCGCCTCCTCGCCGCCGCCCCCGGCTGGCGCACCTTCAAGCTCTTCGGGGACGCCGAGCGCGCCCCGTGGGTCCTCGCCACATTCGTCGGTCCGCTGGTCCGCGCCGCCCGCGCAAGCGGCGAGCTCTCCGCTTGGTTCTTCCAGCGCTACGTCGACGGCCCAGGCCGACGCGAACATCTGCGCCTGCGGGTCCGCGCCGCAACCAGCGCCGGCCTCAACCGCTTCGCCCGCGCACTCGACCGCGCACTCGGACCCGCATGCGACGACGGCGCCATCGTCACCATCGAGACCGCGCCGTACTTTCCCGAGCACGCGCGCCTCGGCGACGCCGTCGAGGATCTCTTCGAAGCCGACAGCGAGCTATGCCTCGACCACTTTCTCCGCTTCATGCACCCGCCCGATTCCGACGACGCGCCGCCGCCGCCCGACGACGAATCCACGCTGCTCCTGGTCCGCGGCTTCGACGCACTCGCCGCCAGCCTGGGCCGCGATCTCGCCGCCCGCGCCGCGCTCGCGACGCGCCTCCGCGCACGCCGTACCGAACCGCACGACGTAGCCGACCTCGCCCGCGACTACCGCGCCGCCGCCGCGCACCTCCAAGCCGCCCTTCGGGGCGACACGCCCGACGCCGCCGCGCCCGCCATTGCCGCCTACCGCGCCCGCCTCGCCATGCCCCGCGCCCACCTCTCCGATCACACGCTCGCGACGCTGCTGCACCTCTGCGCCGTCCGCCTCGCCGGCCCTGCACCCGAGCTCGAGACGCGCGCCATCATCTTCTGGCAGCGCTCCCTCGAAGGCCTCCTCGCCCGCACGAAGTCCCCCGCGCGCCCCGAGCACCCGCCCCGTCAACCCCGCCCGCCCCGTCAGCCCCGACGCTGACGGCTCACGGACAGTCGACTACTGCCTGGCAGCTCGACGCGCCATCGACGCACGCGACATGCGCAGTCAGCGCGCGCGCCACGTTCGGATCGCGCTCGAGCTCGACGCACGCCTGCACGCACTCCGAGCGGTCGCCCTCGAGGCGAAGCTCTTTCGCGCACTCCGCCTCGCGCGCACAGACGCGGTCACACGACGTGGCCCGGCCACGGCCACAGCCCGCCCCGACGACAAGACCAACGAGCAGCACGAGCACCACCAGCACCCGCCCGCACACCACGCCGCCCGCGCTCACTCGTGCCGCCTCGCCGCGCGGTCGTCCTGCTCCGCCTCGTCGCGCCGCTCTGCCTCGCGTCGTGCGGCCGCCTGCCAGGTCTCGCGGTGCTGCTCGACCGCCATGCGCTCCGCCGCTGCCGCCGCGAGCGCGACGCGCACCGGCTCCTCGGCACGCGCCGCCACCGCACATTGCGTCCGCGCCGCGCCCCGCGCCGTGACGGCGAGCGCCACGTCCACTTCGCGCCGCTCGCGATAGTGCTCCTGCGCCACGAGCTCACCCGCCGTCAGCGGACGCTGTCGCCGCTCATCGGCCGCCGCCGTCGCCACCCGCTGTCGCTCGCGCGCCGAGTCGAGCGCCGCCGAGCACGCCTCGACCTCCGTCTGTGCATGTGCCGTCGCGCGCGCCGCGTCGGCGAGCTCACGCTGACGCTCGTGCTCTTCGCGTTTGCGCAGCTCGAGCAGCGCCTCCAGTCGGTACCGCGCGTCGGACATGACCGGCTCCGATGGTACACTCGCCGCCACATGCAGGAGCGCCACCCCGCGCCCACGCCGACCGACCGGTATGTGGTGGTCGAGTACCTGGCGCAGGGCGGGATGGGTGCGCTCTATCTCGGCAAGAAGCTCGGCCTCGGCGGCTTCGAGAAGGAGGTCGTGCTCAAGCAACTGCTCCCCGAGTACACCGCGCGCGCGGAGTTTACCGACCTCTTCCTGCGCGAGGCCAAGCTCACCGCGTCGCTCCACCACGCCAACATCGTGCAGACGATCGACCTCGTCACCGCCGAGGACCAGTACTTCATGGTGATGGAGTACGTGCGCGGCGCGGACCTTCGCAAGCTGCTCACGCACGCGCGCCGCCGTGGGCGACTGATCGCCCCGGCAGCGGCGATCCACATCGCGCGTGAAGTGCTCGCGGCGCTCGCCTACGCGCATGAGAAGCGGGATGCGTTCGGCCAGCCGCTCGGCCTCATCCACCGCGACGTGTCGCCGTCGAACATCCTGCTCTCCACTGCCGGCGACGTGAAGTTGACCGACTTCGGCATCGCCAAGGCCGCGGCGCACGACACGCGCGTCTACCAGGTGCGCGGCAAGCTCGGCTACATGTCGCCCGAGCACGCCAAGGGCGAACCGCTCGACGCGCGCGCGGACCTCTACTCGCTCGCGGTCTGCCTCTACGAGCTCCTGACCGGCGAGCGCCTCCATGTGGCCGAGAGCCTCGCGGTTTCGGCCGCCGATCTCTACGACATGCCGGTTCCGACGGTGAGCCGGAAGCGCAAGGGCCTCCCAGCCGAGCTCGACTCGGTGCTCTGGCGCGCGCTCGCGATCGATCCCGACGAGCGCTACCAGAGTGCGCTCGAGCTTCAGCAGGAGCTCGGGCGTGTGGCGCACCGTCACGGCCTCCGCTCTTCCGCGTCGGAGCTCGCCCTCGCGCTCGTCGAGGCCTGCGG
>SHYZ01000094.1 GCA_009692535.1 Myxococcales bacterium | reverse complement strand
CAGCGACGCTTGCAGCGACGCTTGCGGCGACAGCGACACGCTGCGCCGGTGCCGTCGGGACCGCCCCCGCGCACCCGACGGCGACCATGCACAGGACCACCCGCAGCACGCTCGACGCGGCACCAGTCCGCGCACGCACGTCGTCGGCCGGACGGCTCATCGTTCCGAGCGTAGCACCGCGCGCCTCGCCCCCCACGGCTCCACCCTCGCCCCACGGCCCGCCCCGGCGGTACTGTCCCCCCGATGCCGCTCCCCGCTCCGCACCGCACGCTGCCCGGTGTAGTCGACGTTCACCTCGTCCGTGGCGCGCACGCGGTCGTCGGCGCGCCGGCCGATCTGCTCATCGAAGTCCCGCACGGCGCGACGCGCACGGCCGATTTTGACGCGCTCCGTGCGCGGCTCGCGAGCCCATTGCCGCAGTCACTCGTCGACTTCTTCCACGTCAACACCGACGCTGGTGCGCCCGAACTCGGCCTCGCCATCGCGCGCGAGTTCGTCGCGCTCGAGCCTGCGCGCACCGCCGTGCTGCTGCGCTGCCGCATCCCGCGCACCTTCATCGACTGCAATCGCCGGCTCGACGCTTCGCCCGAGGAATTCCGTGCCGGCAAGGTGACGCCCGGCCTGATGCCCTGGATCACGCTGCCCGACGACCGCGCGTTGCTGCTCGGTCTGCACGAGGCGTATCTCGCCGAGGTTCACGCCGCCGCCGCCGCGCTCGCCCCCGACGGTAAGTTGCTGCTGCTGCACAGCTACGCGCCGCGCACCGTCGACGTCGACGTCGACCTCGACATCGTGAGCAACCTGCGGCGCGCCTATCTGCCCGAGGTGGAGCCGACCTGGCCACTCCGCCCCGAGGTCGACGTGATCGCCCGCGATCCCGCCGGCGTCTGGCTCGCGCCGCAGGCCGTGGTCGACGCGCTGCGCAGCGAGCTCGACGTGCCCGTCGCCGACGGCGCGACCTACCCGCTCCACCCGAGCACGCTCGCCTTTCACCACGTCACGGCGCGTCCCGGCCGCGTGCTCTGCATGGAGGTGCGCCGCGATCTCCTCGCTGATCCGTTCGAGCCGTTCGCCGAGATGACCATCGGCGTGGCCAAGGTCGCGCACCTCGCGCCGCCGATCGCCCGCGCGCTCCGACGCTGGTGGTAGGTCGTACGCGCCGCGTCTGATACTCTGCCGCCGTGAAGGTGCTCTTCGTCGCGTCGGAAGTGACGCCCTACGCGAAGACCGGCGGCCTCGCCGACGTGTCCGCGGCGCTCCCTCGGCACCTTGGCCGCGCCGGCCACGACGTGCGCGTGCTGATGCCGCTCTACGATCGGACCGACACCTCGCGCCTCCACCTCGAGACCGTGGTCCCCGAGCTCGAGCTGCGCCTCGGGCGGCACCGCTACGCAGCGAAGATTTTCCGCGGCGCGAGCGATCCCGAGATCCACTTTCTCCACTGCCCCGCGCTCTACTCGCGCGGCGCTATCTACACGCACGACGACGACGAGCATCGCCGCTTCCTCGCGCTCTCGTACGGCGCGATCGCGCTCTGTCAGCGCACCGGCTTTGCGCCCGACATCGTGCACGCGAACGACTGGCATGCGGCGCTGCTGCCGATGATCCTCAAGGCGTTCCACACGCGCGACCCGCTCTTCGCCACGACCCGGTCGGTGCTCACGATCCACAACCTCAATTACCAAGGCTCCTTCTCGTCGCACATCTTGCCCGACACCAACCTTGCCGGCGTCTCGCACCTCTTCCACCAGGACCAACTGCGCGCCGGGCGCGTGAACTTCCTACTGCACGGCCTGCTCTACGCCGACGCTGTGAACGCGGTCAGTCCGACCTACGCGCGCGAGATCCAGGGGCCCGACCACGGCGTCGGCCTCGATCCGTTCTTGCGCGCGCGCAGCTCGACCGTCGTCGGCATCCTGAACGGCGTGGACTACGAGGAGTGGTCGCCCGAGCGCGATCGCCACATCCCGCACCCCTACTCGCGCGACGATCTCACCGGCAAGGAGCTCAACAAGGAGGCGCTCTGCACCGGCCTCGGCCTGCCCTACGTAAAGGGGATTCCGCTGGTCGGCATCGTCTCGCGCCTCGTGCGTCAGAAGGGGCTCGATCTCCTCGAGGCGGTGATGCCCGACCTGCTCCGTCGCAACGGGTTTCAGTTCGTCGTGCTCGGCAGCGGTGAGAAGGGGCTCGAGGATCTCTTCTTCCGCATGCAGCGCGCATTTCCACGCCAGGTCTGCTTCTACCGCGGCTTCTCCGAGCCGCTCGCCCACCTGATCGAGGCGGGCGCCGACATGTTCCTGATGCCGTCGCGCTACGAGCCGTGCGGGCTGAACCAGCTCTACAGCCTGCGCTACGGCACGGTGCCGATCGTCCACAGGACCGGCGGGCTCGCCGACTCGGTCACCCAGTTCGATCCGCGCACCGGCGAGGGCACCGGCTTTTCGTTTGAGCAGCACGACGCGGCCGGCGTCAGGTGGGGCCTCGAGGCTGCGCTGCGGACCTACCGTGATGCTGCCACGTGGCGTCGCGTCGTCGAGAATGGCATGGCCCAGGACTTCTCCTGGGAGAAACAGCGCAAGCTCTACGAACTGCTCTACAACCGCCTGCAGAATCGCCAATAGGGATGACCATGCACGTCGTCTTCATCGAACCCCGTTTTCCCGTGAACCAACGGCTCTTCGTCCACGCGCTCGCCGAGGTCGGCGTCACGGTCAGCGCGATCGGGGAGGGCTCGCCCGACACGCTCGATCCCGAGCTCCGTCGCTGCCTGAGCCACTTCGAGCCGGTCCGCAACGTAACCGATCCGAAGGCGATGCTCGCCGCCGTGCGCTCGATCCAGCGCAGACGGCAGGTCGATCGGCTCGAGGCCACCGTCGAGGCGCACATCATGGCCGCGGCGCACGCACGCGAGGCCGCCGGAATTCCCGGCACCACAGTGCAGACCGCGTTCCTCTGCCGCGACAAGCCGGCGATGAAGGCGGCGCTCCGTGCGGGCGGTGTGCCCTGCGCGCAGTCGACCGCGGCAGCGTCGGAGGCCGAGGTGCGTGCGTTCATCGAGCGCGTCGGCTACCCGGTGATCCTAAAGCCGCGTGACGGCGCCGGCGCAGCGGGTGCAGTCCGCGTCGCCGACGACAGTGAGCTGCCCGCCGCGATGGAGTCACTCGCGCTCGGTCGGCCCGGGCGCTCAGTCGCCGTCGAGGAATTCATCGACGGGCACGAGGGCTTCTTCGACACGCTCACGCTGCGCGGCGAGGTGGTGCACGAGTTCGCCAGCCACTACTACCCAAACGTGCTCGAGGCGATGCGCGAGCGTTGGATCTCGCCGCAGGTGGTCACGACCAACCGCGTCGACGTCGTGTCGGGCTACGATCAGGTGAAGGCGATGGCGCGCAAGGTCACCGAGGTGCTCGGCATCGAGACCTCCGCGACGCACATGGAGTGGTTCGTCGGACCCAAGGGGCTCAAGTTCTCCGAGATCGGCTGTCGGCCGCCGGGCGTCCGCACCTGGGACCTCTACAACGCGGCCAACGAAATGGACCTCTATCGCGAGTGGGCGATGTTGATCGGCCTCGGTCGCCCCGGGCAGCGGCCCTCGCGCCGCTTCTCCGCCGGGATGATCGCGCTCCGCCCCGATCGCGACGGGCGCATCGCCGGCTACAGCGGCGTCGAGGCGATCCGCGGCCGACTCGCGCCGCAGCTCATCGACTGGCACTTGCCGCCGGTCGGGACGCCGACGCAACCGGTCGAGGCGGGGTTCATGGCGAATGCGTGGGTGCGCGCAAAGCACGAGAGCTACGACGGGCTGCGCAGCCTGCTTGACGCCATCGGCGAGACCATAAGAGTCCACGCCAGGTGAGCAATTCGCGGAGGGTGGTGCTGCTCGGCCCCCAGCGGCCGGATTTCGATATCGGGCGCGTGCTCGCCGAGCTTGGCGTGCGCGGTGGTGTCGCGGTGGTCACCGCCGGCTGGCAGGAGCGCGAGAGCGATGATGCTGCGCTGATCGCGGCGCTCGGCGCGGCGGGGATGACGGCGGTGAACCTCAAGCTCCACGCGCGCTCCGAGGAGGTCTTTCGCGAGGACCGTGAGCTCGCGACTGCGTGGAGCGCGCGCCAAGAGCGGCTGCGGCACCTGCA
The DNA here is from genome assembly GCA_009692535.1 of Myxococcales bacterium. Taxonomy (GTDB): domain Bacteria; phylum Myxococcota_A; class Polyangia; order Haliangiales; family SHYZ01; genus SHYZ01. The sequence goes on along the minus strand of SHYZ01000094.1, from coordinate 10,960 downwards.
GAGTTTCTATCGCGTGCGCCTCGACAAGATCGAAGATGCCGCGCGCACGATCGCGGTGCGGCTCGCGGATCCTGAGTTGCTCGCCGCCGAGTGGCGGGTGTCGACCGCGCAGTTTCGCCAGCTCGATCAGGATCACGTGGTCCGCTGCCGCGAGATCCACGCCACCTTCGATGAGCGCTGGCAGGTAGGCGACCGCCCCGCCGTGAAGCGGCAGCTCACCGAAATCGCCACGCTGCTCGAGTCAGCCGCCGCGGTCGTCATCGCCGGCGGGCATGTCGCGTCGCTGCTCAACCGGATGAAGCTCTTCGACCTCGCCGCGCTGCTCGACGGAAAACATGTCTGCGGTTGGTCGGCCGGGGCGATGGTGCTGGCCGATCGCATCGTGCTGTTCCACGACTTCCCCCCCTACGGCACCGACATCGCGCAGGTGCTCGACGGTGGACTCGGCCTCGCGCCGGGCCTCGTCGTCTTGCCCGATCCCGCGCGCCGCGTGCGCACCGACGCGGAGGACGGCATCGCCCGCTTCGCGCACCGCATGGCGCCCGCGCTCTGCGTCGCGATGGATCCCGGCGCGAAGGTCGTGTTCGAAGACGGGCGGCTCGCACAGGCGACTGCGGCCAGGCTCACCACCGAGGGCGCATACGAGCGCGAGTGGACTCTGCCATGAGCGTACACGCCGTCGCGATCAAGGCGCTCGAGGCTGGCCCGCACACGCCGCAGGCGGTGGACGAGTTCGTGTCGAGCAACTCGTTCCCGATCGTCGAGGGGCCGGCGATCACGATCGTCTACCGCGGCGACGTAGAGGCGGTGAACCTCAAGCACTGGGTCTATGGGCTGCCGTCGTCGCAGCCGCTCGTGCGCATGGCCGAGACCGACCTCTGGCACCTCACGCTCGAGCTGCCGACCGCCTCGCGTGTCGAGTACAAGCTCGAGGTCGTCAAGGACGGGCGGGGGCAGTGGTCGAACGATCCGCTCAACCCGAACCGCGCGCGCGATCCGTTCGGCGCGAACTCCGTCGCGCACGGTGTCGGCTACGAGGCGCCGCACTGGATCGAGCACGACCCGACCGCCGCGCCCGGGCGGATCGATGAGATCGCGTTCGACAGCAAGGTCTTTGGTCGGCGCAGCTTTGGGCTGTATGTGCCGGCGCGGCTGCGGCTCACGCGAAAATATCCGCTGCTCGTCGTCCACGACGGCCACGACTACCTGCGCTACGCCGCACTCGGCTCGATCCTCGACAACCTGATGGACCGGCTCGAGATCCCCGACATGATCGTCGTGCTCACGAGCTCCGCCAACCGCCTCGGCGAGTACGCCGCCGACGAGCGCCACGCGCAGTACCTCGCCGATGAGCTCGTGCCGCACCTCGAGCGCATCCTTCCGCTCGACGGCACGCCGCAGGGACGCTGCCTGATGGGCGCGAGCTTCGGCGCGGTCGCGGCGCTGTCGACCGCGTGGTACCGGCCGGGCTTCTTCGGCAAGCTGCTGCTGCAGTCGGGCTCGTTCGCGTTCACCGACATCGGCGATCGCAACCACCGTGGGCCGCTGTTCGATCCGGTGGTGTCCTTCATGAACCAGCTCCGCGCGCAGCCGATCGCGATGTCCGAGCGCGTGTTCGTGAGCTGCGGCACCTACGAGTCGCTCATCTACGAGAACCGCTCGCTTGTCCCGATGCTGCAGGGCACCAACATGGACGTGCGCTACGTCGAGGCGCGCGACGGGCACAACTGGGAGAACTGGCGCGACCGACTGCGCGACGGGCTCTCGTGGCTATTTCCCGGGCCGTTCCTCCTCACCTACGAGTAAGCTCGAACCGTGGCCAACGTCACCCGCAAGATTGGACTCTCCCTCGGTGCCGACCTCTGTTGGCCGGCCTGCTACGAGCAGATCCTCGAGCGCCTCGCGCTGTCGATCGACTGGCAGGGCGACCGTGTCGCCGTCGAGTCCGAGCGCGTCACGATCGAGCCGTTCGATCTGCGCCAGTCGTGCCGCTACGACGTCGTGCTCGACCGTCTGACGCACTGGTACCACCTGAGCCGCGAGTGGATCAAAAAGGCGGTCCTCATGGACGGCCTCTACGTGCTGAACAACCCCTGGTCGGTGCAGGCGATGGAGAAGCACACGTCGTACTGCGCGATGATCAAGCTCGGGATGCCGATCCCCGAGACTTGGATGCTGCCGCCCAAGTCGTACGTGCCGACGGCGGACCTGCAGCCGACGCTCAAGCGCTACGCGCGGCTCTTCGATCTCGGCGCGGTGGGGCGCGAGGTCGGTTACCCGGCGTTCATCAAGCCGTACGACGGCGGCGGTTGGCGCGGTGTGAGCCGCGTCGACGACGACGCCAAGCTAAGGCGCGGCTACGAGGACAGCGGCAACACCGTGCTCCACGTGCAGAAGGCGGTCGATCCGTTCGATCGCTTCGTGCGCTGCATCGGGTTCGGGCCGCAGACGCACCTCGTGAGCTACGACGCTGACGCGCCGCTCCACGATCGCTACACGCGCGACAAGGACTTTGTCACTGCCGCCGAGGCGCAGACGCTGCGCGACACGACGCTCACGATCAACACGTTCTTCGGCTGGGACTTCAACTCGTGCGAGGCGCTGCGCGGCGGGGACGGTGTCTGGTACCCGATCGATTTTGCGAACGCGTGCCCCGACTCGCAGGTGACGTCGCTCCACTACCACTTTCCGTGGCTGGTGAAGGCCTACCTGCGCTGGTCGATCTACTGCGCCGTCACCAAGCGAAAGATGCGGCGCACGCTCGACTGGGAGCCGTACTACGCGATCGCCGACCTGCCCGATATGAGCTACCCCGAGCGGCTGCGTGCGTACGGCAAGATCGCCGAGGAGCGCCTCGAGGCGGCGCGGTTCGAGGAGTTCTGCGCCAAGCACCTCGGCCACCTCGACGAAGTGGCGTGGGAGTTCTTCGGCACGCAGGCGGCAAAGACCGCGGTGCGTGAGAAGGTGAATGCGCTGTTCCCGGCGCACGAGGTCGAGGCGTTCACCAGCCTGTTCTTCGGCCGGATTCAGGAATGGCGCGCCGACAATGCGTCGCAACAAGCGTCACCACTGGTATCAAAACGCGGAGCGAAGTGATGGCAGCCGAGACGGTGCAGGGCAAGGGCGACAGCAAGGGCGACAGCAAGGTCACGGCCAAGTGGCACTCCGACCGCCTCGGGCGTGAGGTCACGCTGGTGCGGTGGGGCCATTTCGGCCAGCCGGTGCTGGTCTTCCCGACGGCGGGCGGTGACGCGGAGGAGATCGAGCGGATGCACCTCGTCCGAGCGGTGCAGCCGCTGCTCGATGCCGGGCGCATCAAGCTCTACTCGTGCGACAGCGTGGCCGGCAAGGCGCTCCTCGCGCGTGAAGGCAACGCGCACCACCAGATGGCGCTACAGAACCGCTTCCACCAGTACGTGCGGCATGAGGTCGCGCCAGCGATTCGCAACGACTGCAACGCGCCCGACACCGACATCTGGGCGGCCGGCGCGTCGATCGGCGCGTTTCACGCGGTCGCGATGGTCTGTCGCTTCCCCGACCTGTTCGGGCGTGCGCTCGCGATGAGCGGGACCTACGATCTGCGTCGTTTCTACGACGCCGCCACCGACGGGTTCTCCAACGACTTCTGGGTCTCGTCGCCGATCCACTTCGTGCCGACGCTGGCGGGGCCACACCTGACCAAGCTGCGGGAGCGCTTCATCCTGATGGCCTCGGGCGAGGGGCGGGCGGAGGCGATCGGCGAGTCGTTCGCGATGGCGAAGGTGCTCGGTCGGCAGGGCATCCCGAACCGCGTCGATCGCTGGGGCACCGACTGGCACCACGACTGGCCGACCTGGCGGAACATGCTGCCCAAGTCGCTCGACGAGTGGACCCGATGAGCACTCGCTCCCACAAGGAGGTCGGGCAGGTCACCGACGCGCAGCGCCACCGCGAGTTCATGCGCGCGATCCTCTCCGACCTGCAGGCGCTCGAGCGGATGATCGCCGAGGGCCTCTTCGAGTCGGGCGTGCGGCGCATCGGCGCCGAGCAGGAGATGTTCCTGATCGACAAGACCTGGGCGCCCGCGCGTGGCGTGCAGAAGCTCCTCGATCAGATGAAGGACGACCACTTCACCACCGAGCTTGGTCAGTTTCAGATCGAGGCGAACTGCGATCCGCAGCCGTTCGGCGGGGACGGTCTCGCGCGGATGCACGCGCAGCTCGACAAGCTCGTCGACACCGCGCGCCGCGCCGCCGAAGTGCACGGCATGGGCGTCGTGCTGATGGGCATCCTGCCGACGATGCGGAAGCAGGACCTCGGCATCGACAGCATGGTGCCGAGTCCGCGTTACCGCGCGCTCAACCAGATCGTCACCGAGCTGCGCGGCGGGCGCTTCGACTTCTCGATCAAGGGACTCGACGAGCTGCTGATCGAGCACGACTCGGTGATGCTCGAGGCGTGCAACTCGAGCTTTCAGGTGCACCTGCAGGTCGACGCCGACGAGTTCGCGCGCATGTACAACCTCGCGCAGGTGCTCGCCGGGCCGATCATGGCGGTCTCGGCGAACTCGCCGATCGTCTTCGGCAAGCGGCTCTGGGCCGAGACTCGCATCGCGCTCTTCCGACAGGCGGTCGACACGCGCGGCTACTCGCACCTGCGTGACACCGAGGCGCGCGTCAGCTTCGGCACGCGCTGGGTGAAGCGCTCGATCCTCGAGATATTCCGCGAGGACGTCGCGCGCTTCCGCACCCTCGTCGGCACCGACCTCGACGAGGATCCGATGGCGCGGCTCGACCGCGGCGAGATCCCCGAGCTCAAGGCGCTCAAGCTCCACAACGGGACCATCTACCGATGGAACCGGCCGTGTGTCGGCACGCTCGGCGGCAAGGCGCACCTCCGCATCGAGAACCGCGTGATGCCCGCCGGGCCGAGCACGATCGATCAGGTGGCGAACGCGGCGTTCTGGTTCGGGCTGATGGCCGAGCTTGGCGCCAGCGACGTGAGCGAGGATATCTCTCGCAAGATCGACTTCGACCAGGCGGGCGCGAACTTTTACACCGCGGCTCGCGAAGGACTCGGTGCGCAGTTCATCTGGCTCGACGGTGAGGACATCACCGCGCGCGAGCTCGTACTCGAGCGGCTGCTCCCGCTCGCGCAGTCGGGCCTCAGGCGGAACAAGGTCGACGAGGCCGACGTCACGCGCTACCTCAGCGTCGTCGAGGAGCGCGTCCGCACCGCACGGACCGGCGCGCGCTGGCAGCTCTCGTCGTGGAACTCGCTGCGCGACCGCGCGACCCCGGCCGAGCGCTCGAACGCGCTCGTCGCCGCGACGGTCAAGCGCCAGCTCACCGGACGGCCGGTCTCCGAGTGGGAGCGCGCGCGGCTCGACGAGGCGGATGCGTCGAGCGGCAACTACCTGCGGGTCGACCAGTACATGTCGACCGACCTCTTCACGGTGCAGGTCGACGACGCGATCGAGATGGTCGCGCACCTCATGGTCTGGGAGCGCCTGCGACACGTTCCGGTCGAGGACAAGAACCACAAGCTGGTCGGCGTAGTGACCGACCGCGCGGCGATGCGGCATCTCATCGAGCGCGGCTCGCAGCAGCACCGGTCGGTCGGCGACATCATGAAGACCGACGTCGCGACCGTCGCGCCTGACACGACGACGATCGACGCCATTCGCTTGATGCGACGGCTGCGGGTCGGCTGCCTGCCGGTGGTGCAGGACGGCCAGCTGGTCGGGATGGTTTCTGAGGCCGACTTCATGGGCATCGCGTCGAAGCTCCTCGAAGAGAAGCTCGGCGACGGCAGCGCGGAGTGAACGTGTCGCCCGGGATCGAGGGCGGCCGACTCGGTTGTGTGCGCGGCGTGGTGCGCGGCGTCGCGCCGGGACCGACGCTGATCGTCGTCGGCGGCCTGCACGGCAACGAGCCAGCCGGCGTGGAGGTCGGCGCGCTGCTCCTTGCGCGGCTCGCGGCGGCGCCACCCGCTGCCGGCGAGGTGGTCGTGCTCGCCGGGAATCCCGAGGCGCTCGCCGTCGGCCGGCGTTACCTCGCGCGGGATCTCAACCGCCAGTTCACGCCCGAGCGCATCGCTGCCGCACGCACCGCAGCTGCTGGCGGCGTGGCCGACGTCGAGCAGCGCGCAGCCCTCGCGCTCGCTGACGCGATCGCCGCCATCGTCGCCCGCGCGCGTGGCCCGGTCTTCGCGGTCGACCTTCACACCACCTCGGCCGACGGTGTCCCGTTCTCGATCGTGATCGGCTCAACCGCCACGCAGGAGTTTGCCGCGCGCTTCCCGCTCCCCGGCCTCGTCGGGCTGGAGGGCTCCTGCGGCGGCACGCTCGGCCAGCACCTCGGCGCGCTCGGCTGCGTCGCGCTCGCGATCGAAGGCGGCCAGCACGAAAGCGCCGCAGCGCGCACCAACCTCGAGGCCGTCGTGACGATCGCGCTCGCCGCGAGCGACCTCGCCCCGCACGGCGACGACACCCGCGCCGCCGAAGCGCAACTCACGCGCGCCGGCGCCGCGCACCCGCGTCTTATCGAGGTCGTGCTGCGCCACGCGGTAGACGAAGCGCGCACGTTCCGCATGGAGCCGGGCTTCGCCAACATCCAGCGCACCCCACAGGGCACGCTGCTCGCGCGCGAGGGGGACGTTGAGATCCGCGCGCCGTTCGACGGCCTCGTGCTGCTGCCGCTCTACCAGCTGCAGGGGACCGACGGCTTCTACTACGGCCGCGAGCTCACTCCGCGTAGAGCGTGACGTCGTTCGCGGCCGCGTCGGCGATGGCGCGCGCCGTGTCCCAGTCGGCGTGGCGGACGAGGATGTGCCCGTCGGAGATTAGCGTCTGCTTCCAGTTGCGCCGCTGCGTCCCGATCGGGAGCAGCTTGGCCTCCACGACGTGCTCGCCAAAGCGGCGCAGGTAGCGCCCGAGCCCCTCGATGCGCGAGATGCGCCCGTTGCCGCGCGCGCGCTTGAAGATGATCGCCGCGTTGTACTTGCGCGGACGGACTGCGTCGAAGCGACCCCAGCAGGCGACGCGCGCCCACTCGCGGAACAGATCGATGTCGCTGGTGTAGTTCATCTGATCGACGATCATCGCGCCGCCCGGTCGGCAGCCGATCTCGCCGAAGACCGCCTCGCCGTTCGGCTTGAGGAACCACTCCATGTGCGTGAACCCGTCGCCCATGCCGAGTGCCTTGAGCACGTTGCGGCCGAGCGCGAGCCCCTTGGCCATCTTCTCTTGCGCGAGGTCGCGCACCGTCACGATCACCGGGCTCACCGACTCGACGCTGCGCGCGACGATCGGCTTGGGCAGGTACTGCGCCACGTTCTCGTACGCCGGCACGCCGCCGATCGAGACCGTGTCGAAGGTGAACTCTTCGCCGTCGATGTACTCCTCGCAGATCGCCTCTTCGACGTGCCCCATCCGCGCGAGCGCACTCTCGAGCTCGGCGCGATTCTCGACCGCGTAGGTGTCAGCGCTCCCTGCGCCGGCGATCGGCTTCACCACCATCGGGTAGCCGAGCTGCTCCGCCGCGGCGAATGCGTCCGCCTCGCGCAGCACACGCACTGAGCCGGGCACGCGCAGCCCGGCCGCTGCCACGCGCTCCTTCATGATCTGCTTGTCGCGGAACCCGTTCACCGCGTCGACCGACATGCCCGGCAGCCCGAACAGCTCGCGCAGCCGTGCCGCGGTGAGCACGAGCACCTCCCAGTTGGCGAGCACGCGATCGACCTCGCGCCCGCGCATCCACGCGTGGACGCGACGGATGACGTCCTCCTCATCGAGGATGCGCGGCACCTGCAGGTAGTCGGTGAGGTGCTGCCGCACCGAGGCCGGCAGCGACCCGGGGTGCGAGTCGCCGACGCCGTAGACGGTCGCGCCAACCTCGGCGAGCCCGCGGGTGTACTGCTGCATCTCGGGGGGATAAGCGGGCGCGAGGAAGACGACTTTCACGCGGCCGATGTTACCTCGACCGCCCGCGGCGTGGACCAACTGCCTGCGCGCTAGGCAGAGCCGCACGCGCTCTGAGAGGTCGATCGGCATCGCGCCCCCCCGCCTGTGCCACTCCTCGATGCTCCGTTCACGATGAAGTCCGGGGGCATCACGCCGAGAGGTTCCCCAAGCCCCCGCTGGCGACTACCTCCGCACTGCGCCGCGAGGTCAATGCGCGACTGTTCGTGCTGCCGCCGCCGCCGCTGCGCCGCGTGCTGGCGCGAAGCAGGAAGAAATCGATCTTCCGCTGCTCGTGCTACAAAGTGGCCGATGAGAAACGTGGTGTTCGCGGCGCCGTTTCCGCTGCCCACGACGATGCGCTTTGCGTTGGCGGCGGCGCGTCTTCCGGGGGTACGGCTGCTCGGGCTGTTCGCTGAGGCGCCCTCGACCGACGATGCGCGGCTCTTTGCCGACGTGGTGCGGCTGAAGGACGGGCTCGATACGCGGCAGCTCATCGACGGGGCGCGGCTGCTCGAGCGGCGGCACGGCAAGCTCCATCGGGTGCTCGGCATCCTCGAGACGCTGCAGGTGCAGCTCGGTGCGGTGCGGCAGGCGCTCGGGGTGCCGGGGCCGGGGCCGGAGACGGCAGCGCGGTTTCGCGACAAGTCGCGCATGAAGGACGAGCTGCGTCGACATGGGCTGCCGTGTGCGCGGCATCGGCTCTGCTCGAGCGCGGCGGATGCGCACGCGTTTGCGGCGGAGGTCGGGTTTCCGTTGGTGGTGAAGCCACCGGCGGGGATGGGGTGCAAGGCGACCTGGCGGATCGGCGATGCGCGCGAGCTCGACGCAGCAATGCGCGCGCTGCATGCGTCACCGAGTCGGCCGGCGCTCGCGGAGGAGTTCCTGCGCGGCGAGGAGCACAGCTTCGAGACCATCACGGTTGGCGGTGAGGTTCGGTTCGCGTCGGTGTCGAACTACCACCCGTCGCCGCTGGAGGTGATGGAACAGGACTGGATCCAGTGGGTCGTGATCCTGCCGCGCGAGCAGGATGGGCCGGGGCACGTTGAGGCGCACGCGCTCGCCGTGCGGACGGTGCAGGCGCTCGGGCTCGAGACCGGCTTTACGCACATGGAGTGGTTTCGGCGCGACGACGGACGGCTGGCGATCGGCGAGATCGCAGCGCGGCCGCCGGGCGCGAACCTGGTCACGGCGAACGGCTACGCGCACAACGCGGACATGCATCGAGCGTGGGCGCGCGCGGTCGTGGACGACGCGTTCGACGGGCCGTTTGAGCGGCGTTACGCGGTCGGCATCGCGTTCCTGCGTGGCGCAGGGAAGGGGCGGATAGCGCGCGTCACCGGCGTGGCGCAGGCGAACGAGAGCGTGGGGCACTTGGTCGTGGAGTCGCGGCTGCCGCGCCCCGGTGAGCCGCGCTCGTCGAGCTACGAGGGGAACGGCTACGTGATCGTGCGCCACCCCGAGACGCGCGTGGTCGAGGCGGCGATGAAGACCGTGATCGAGACGATTCGCGTCGAGCACGGCTGAGCGCGCGCCCGCGTCCGCGTGACGCCTACGCGTAGCGGATCGTCGTCCGCGTCACGAGTTGGTGCAGCGCGTCGATCGCGCCGGCGGTGGTCTCGTGGCGCACGAGTGCCCAGCCTTCGCCCTCGTAGTGCGACGAGCGCGGCTGGCCGACCTTGGGCGCGTTGAGCTGCACGACGGTGTCGCCAAGCTCGCGTACGATCTCGGCGAGCCCCTCGACGGCGACGACGGTGCGCCCCTGGCCTTGCCCGCGGAAGAAGGCCGAGCCGCAGGCGAACGCGCGCGGCGGAATCTCGAAGGTCTCGTGGACCATGAGGCGCGCCCACTTCTCCCACATGTCCACGCCGTGGGCGAGGCCGTTCATCGTCATGATGTTCACGCCGGGCGGACGCGCCGCGACCTCGGAGATCACCGCATTGCCGTCGGTCTTGCGGAACCACTCCATGTGCGAGAGGCCGGTGTACATGCCGAGCGCCGCGAGTGCGCGCCGGTTCAGCGGGCGGAACTTGGTCGCGTGCGGCGGCAGCGGCTCTCGCGGCAGCAGCACGCAGTACTGCATCCACGCGTTCTCGATCACCTTGAGCGGTCCGGGCAGGTAGTAGGTCGAGCTGTGCCAGACCGGCTTGCCGCGCACGCTCACCGTCTCGAGCGTGAACTCCTCGCCGGCGACGAACTCCTCCGCCTGTACCGGTCGCTCGGCTGATGGCACGAGCCGCCCGAGCGCGTCGAAGAGCTCCGCGTCGCTAGCGACGCGCACGGTGTTCTTCGCGGCGACGCCTGCGATCGGCTTGAGCACCAGCGGGTAGCCGACCTCGGCGACGAGCCTCAGCGCGTCGTCGGCCGAGACCACCAGCGCCTGCCGCGCGACCGGGAGGCCCGCTTTCGCGAGCACCTCCTTCATGACGTTCTTGTCGCGAAAGTTCCGCGCGGTCTTTGCGTCCATGCCCGGAATGCCGAGCGCCTCACGCGCGAGCGCGAGCGGGAGCTGCATCTCCTCAAGGTAGCCGAGCAGCCGGTCGACCTTGCCCCACTCGCGCTGGAACGCGCGCGCCGCGACGATCAACTGGTCGGCGTTGAGTGCGTCGACCACGCGGAAGTGGCCGCTGATGCGGCGGCGCAGCGCCTCGGGCACCCGCTCCTCCGGTTCGTGCGTTACGATGCCAAGCCGCACCGTGCCGAGGCCGATGAGGCCCTGGATGCAGTGCAGGATGTTGGCGCCAAAGTACGGCGCGACAAAGACGACGTTCACCTTGGGTGCCTTGGGTCCGCTCACGGCGCGGAGACTAGGGGATCTCGGGCCGCAGTCCAAGCGGTTGGTGAGCGGCTGGTTGGTGAGCGGCCGGGTCACCCCAGACGCTGGCGCAGGTATCAGTAGTCTATGCGCCCCCCATTGCGGCTCCTGTCACGCCCGGGTCGCGCCCGGCTCGGGCCCGGCGACCGCGACCGTGCGCATTTTCTGCGGCGGGACGCTCTACGCGACCTTCGCGGGCATCGCAC
>SHYZ01000093.1 GCA_009692535.1 Myxococcales bacterium | reverse complement strand
CAGACACCGCCGTCGACTCCGAGTTGGTCGACGAGCCCGACGAACTCGAGGCCGCCGCACTCGCCGCCGAAGCCAACGAAGCCAACGAAGTCGTAGACGACGACGTAGACGTACACGACGACGAAACCGTAGACGTAGACGACGACGTAGACGTACACGACGACGAAACCGTAGACGTACACGACGACGTAGACGTACACGACGACGAAACCGTAGACGTAGACGGCGACAGCGACGGCGACGCAAACGTTGACGGCGACGCAAACGTTGATGTCGACGCAAACGTTGATGTCGACGCAAACGTTGATGTCGACGCAAACGTTGACGCGCCCTCCCCCCGCTCCCCTCGCTCCCCCCGCTCCCCCCGCTCCCCCCGCTCCCCCCGCTCTCCCCGCTCCCCCGCCTCTCCCCGCTCCCCGTCACGCGCCCGTTCCTCAACCTCCGCCCTCGTCCGCCACGACCCGCTCTCCGCCTACATGCACGAGCTCCGTCGTTACCCCCTCCTCACCCGCGAAGCCGAACACGAGCTCGCCGTCCGTCTCTTCGAGTCCGGCGACGCCGACGCCGGACGCCGCCTCGTGACCGCGAACCTGCGCCTCGTGGTCAAGATCGCCCACGAGTACCGCCAAGCCCACCGCAACCTCCTCGACCTCGTGCAGGAGGGCAACCTCGGCCTGCTCCAAGCCGTAAAAAAATACGACCCCTTCCGCGGCGTAAAGCTCTCCTCCTACGCCGCGTGGTGGATCCGCGCCTACATGCTCCGCTTCATCCTCGCGAACGCGCGCCTCGTAAAGCTCGGCACCACACAGGCGCAGCGCAAGCTCTTCTTCAACTTGGGCAAGGAGCGCGAGCGCCTCGAGCGCCTCGGCTTCGAGCCCGAGCGCAAGCTCCTCGCCGAGCGCCTCGACGTCTCCGAGCAGGAGGTGACCGAAATGGAGCTCCGCCTCGGCGCCGGTGAGGCCTCACTCGACGCACCGATCGGCCACGACGACGACGGCGCCGGGCGCACCCGCATGGAGCTCATCGGCGGCGGCGATCGCCCCGACACCCGCGTCGAGGAGGTCGAGTTCCGCGCCCTCGTCCGACGCAAGCTCGAGGAGTTCGCCACCACGCTCGCCGGCCGTGACCTCGAGATCTTCTCCGAGCGCTGGCTCACCGAGGATCCCCCGACGCTACAGGCGCTCGGTGATCGCTTCGGCGTCAGCCGCGAGCGCGCCCGACAGCTCGAGCGCCGCATGCTCGACCGCCTGAAGGGCTTCCTCGAGCAGGCCCTCGGCAGCGCCGTCGACATCGGCCCAGCGAGCGAGGACTAGCATGCCCGGCACTCTCTACGTCGTCGGCACGCCGATCGGAAATCTCGAGGATCTCTCCCACCGCGCCGCGCGCGTGCTCTCCGAGGTGAAGGTGATCGCCGCCGAGGACACGCGCACCGGCGAGTTCCTGCTGCGCCACCTCGGCATCGCCAACACGCGGCTCGTCTCCTTCTTCGACGGCAACGAGGCGCGGCGCAGCGAGTCGTTGCTCGCGCGGCTCGCTGCCGGTGACGACGTGGCGCTGATCAGCGAGGCGGGAATGCCGGGCGTCTCGGATCCCGGTCAACGCCTCGTGGCCGCCGCGGCCGCAGCAGACGTGACCGTCGTGGTCGTGCCCGGCCCGTCGGCCGTGCTCGCCGCGCTGGTCTCGAGCGGGCTCTCATCGGACCGCTTCCTCTTCCTCGGCTTCCCCCCGCGCGACGACGGCCCGCGCCGCGAGCTCTGCGGCAGCCTGCGCGTCGAGCGCGCCACGATGATTTTCTACGAGGCGCCACCCCGCGTCGGCGCGACCCTCGCTGCGTTGGCCGACGCCTTCGGCGCCGCGCGCCCGGCCTGCGTCGCGCGTGAGCTCACCAAGCTCTACGAGGAGATCGTGCGCGCACCGCTCGGTGAGCTGGCCGCGCGCTACGCCGACACACCGCCACGCGGCGAGTGCACGCTGGTCGTCGCCGGCGCGAGCGAGGAGGAGGCCCGCGCCGCCACCGCGATCGACGTCGAGGCCGAAGCGCTTACGCTCCTCGCCGCGGGGCACGGCCCGAAGGACGTCGCCGCGCGGCTGCAGGTCATCACCGGCCGACCGCGCCGCGAGCTCTACCAGCTCGCCCTCGCCCTCGCCGGGAAGCGCGAGCGCCCTTAGCCGACCCGCGGCGCCGCTACTCGCCGCTACTAGAAGAGGACGGCGCCGGTGAGGAAGAACGTGTACGTCGTGCTCTCGTCGACGAGGTAGCGCCGCCCGACCGCGTCGATGGTCTGCGAGTGGAGCGGGTTCACCTCGCGCGTGCCCGGCGAGATCACCTCGTCGTTCATCGACTCGCAGTTGACGGTGACCGTCGCGCTGCAGGCGGGGAACTCGGTGCCGGCGTCGGTCCAGGAGATCCGGTGCTGCTGATCGTGCGCCAGCTCGAACGAAGCGGCGAAGCGTGCGTACTTGCCGAGACGCCCGCGCAGCCCGAGCCGGCCCGCGAAGGTCATGTAGTTCTCGATGTCGGTCACGCCCGGATGCGAGAGCACCTGTCGGCCGGCTACGAGCGGATCGCGGTCGAGCACCAGCGGCCCGGTCGCGTTGTCCTGCGCGTCGCCCGCATACGCGAACAGCTCCCACATCTCGGAGTAGCCGCGCCCCTCGAAGTGCGCCTCGAGCCGACCGCGCACCTCGACCGCGAGGCGCTGATCCTCGACGGGGTTCTCCCACGGGATCGCCTCGAAGCCGAAGGTCGTGCCCGCCTGTTGCTGCGGCAACCGGTTGTTCTGGCCAAAGCCGACGTCCCAGAAGAGCGAGCCCTGCGGCTCGTCGGGATCCTCGCTGCGGATCGCATATGGGGTCTGCCACCAGAAGGTGACGAACGGTTCGGCCCAGGTCGTGCGCTTCGACAGGCTGGTGTACGCGCGCACCTCGTGCAGCCCGCGCGAGACGCCAGCGTCGGAGTCTGGGCTGAAGCGGTTGAAGCGCATGATGTCGCCGATGGAGAGGCGCGCTTCGCCGCCGAGCACCCAGGTCGGCTTGGTGTCGTCGTGCGCTTGATCGAGCGCGGCCCACGCGAGGCCGAGGTGGAGCTGATCGGTGCCGCTTCGAGTGACGCCGCGGAAGATTTCCTTGGAGGTGTCGGAGAAGCCGGTCAGCGGGTCGCTCGCGTCGTAACCGGCGCGCGGCAGGATCGCGTCGCGGATCGTCGAGGAATTGTCGCGATCGATGCAGGTCGGCTGCCGCGCCTGCGGATCGCTGCCGAAGATGCACGGGTCGGCGCGCTGGTCGAAGGAGTAGCTGCGACCGTCGGAGAGCACGATCGGCATCGCGGCCGAGAGCTGGAGCCCCTGGAAGATGCCGAGCTGGACGCGCGGCGTGATGATGTGCCGGTTCCGCTCGAAGACGAGGTCCTTTACGATCGGCATCGCACCGTCGGGCGAGGTCCCCGGGAGGCCGGCGTACTCGCGCTTGATGGCCGCGCTGGTGACGTCGTAGTTGTAGTCGACGGTGAAGAAGAGGTCGAACGGATCGCCCGGCTCGAGCGCGCTGGCGAGCTCGGTGCCCTCGGCCGCGTACGCAACCCCGCCGGCCGCCAACGGGCCGAGGGAGAGCGTGGGAAGCGCTAGCGCAAAGAGCGCGTGTCCGACGAGCCGACGCACGGGCGCACGGTAGCAGGGCGCGCCGGGCGGGGGCAAGCGCGCGGGCTCAGTCCTTCTCGCGAAGGCCGAAGTCCTTCATTTTCAGCTGCAGGCTCTTGCGGCTGATCTGGAGCTGCTTGGCCGCCTGCGTGACGTTGCCGCGGGTCGCCTCGAGCGCGCGGACGATCAGCTCGCGCTCGACGCGATCGGTCTCGACGCGCACCAGCTCCTTGAGCGACTGCGGCCCGGTCCGCTCGGCGGGCGTGGCGGCGGGCGTGGCGGCGAGCGGCAGCATCGGTGCGACGGCGGTACCACCGAGGCCACCACCGAGCTCGGGGGGAAGATCGCCGGCGCCGATCGACGCCGACTCGCAAAATAGCATCGTCCGCTCGAGCACGTTCTCAAGCTCGCGGATGTTGCCCGGCCACGCGTACGCGGCGAGCCGCAGCATCGCGTCGGGCGATACGCCCAAGACCTGCTTTTTCAGGCGCTCGTTGAACCGGCGCAGGATGTGTTCGACCAGCAGCGGCAGGTCGTCGCGTCGCTCACGCAGCGGCGGCAGGGCAAGCGGCACGACGTTGAGCCGGTAGTAGAGGTCCTCGCGGAAGTTGCCGGCGCGGACCTCCTTCTCGAGGTCGCGGTTGGTCGCGGTCACGAGCCGGACATCGACCTTGATGGTCCTGATCCCGCCGACGCGCTCGAACTCCGCCTCCTGCAGCGCGCGCAGGAGCTTCACCTGGCTCTCGATCGGGATCTCGCCGATCTCGTCGAGGAACAGCGTGCCCTGGTCGGCCAGCTCGAACCGCCCCGGCTTGGAGCCGACCGCGCCGGTGAACGCGCCCTTCTCGTAGCCGAAGAGCTCCGACTCGATCAGCGTCTTTGGGATCGCGGCACAGTTGATCTTGATGAACGGCGCGGTCCGGCGCGAGCTCTGCTCGTGCAGCGCCTTGGCGACCAGTTCCTTGCCGGTGCCCGACTCGCCGCGCAGCAGCACGGTCGACGGCGTGTCGGCGACCTTGTCGATCGCGGCGTAGAGCTGGCCCATGGCGACCGACCTCCCGACGAGACCGAAGCGCCCGACCGCCTCGGTGCCGGGCGCCACGCCCATCGGTCGCGGCCCACGCCGCTGGTGCTCGGACTGCCGCACCGCCTTGGCGACGACCTGGCGAATCTGGTCCTGCTCGAACGGCTTCTCGATGTAGTCGAACGCGCCCGCCCGCACCGCTTCGACGGCGCTGTCGATCGAGCCGTGCGCCGTGATGATGATGACCGGCACGTCGGGGGCGACGGCGTTGGCCCGGCGCAGCACGCCGAGCCCATCGAGCTTCGGCATGCGGAGGTCGGTGATGATCGCCGCCGGCTCGCGGTCGAACAGGGCGACCGCCTCCTCGCCGTTGGTGGCCAGCAGCACGTCGTATCCCTCACGCGTGAGGATCGCGCCGAGCACGCGCCGCAGGTTCGGCTCGTCGTCGGCGATCAGGATGCGCGCGGCACCGGCCATCGTCGGTTCCTTCTACCACGCGCTCACGCGACGGTCAGTCGTCGCGCTGGAGGATCGACCCGGTGGCGGTGACGCTGGTCTGCTCGAACACCGGCAGCAGCACCGAGAAGGTCGCGCCCTCGCCGGGCTCCGAGCGCACCTCGATCACGCCGCCATGGTGCGTGATGATCCGCTGTGAGATCGGCAGCCCGAGGCCGGTCCCCTTGTCCTTGGTGGTGAAGAACGGGATGAACAGGTTCGGCAGGTGCTCGCGCGCGATGCCCCGGCCGGTGTCGGCGAAGCGGACCTCGACGAGCGCGCTCCAGTCGCCGCGTCGCCTTCCGCTGCGTCGGCCAGTCACGACGCGCAGCCGGCGCGTGTGCTCGCCGTCGTCGGGCGGCATCGCCTGCAGCGCGTTCAGGCCGAGGTTCAAGAACACCTGCCGGAGCTGCTCGGCGTCACCGCGGACGCACGGCACCTCGGCGGCGAGTTGCACCTCGAACGTGACGCCGGCCGCCGCCTGCTCGGCCTCGAGCAGCTGCACCGTGCGGCGGACCACGTCGTTGACGTCGACCTCGACCGGCTCGCCTTTGTAGGGGCGCGCGTAGTCGAGGAACTGCGTCACCACGCGGTTCAGCCGGTTGACCTCCTCGACGATGATGCCGAGGAACTCGCTCGTCTCGTGCTGCGCGTCGGGGAGCAGCCGTCCGTCAGGGCCGACGAGGAGCTGCGCCGCGCCCTTGATCGCGCCGAGCGGATTACGGATCTCGTGCGCGAGTCCGGCGGCCATCTCACCGAGCGCGGCGAGGCGATCGCGCTCCTTCATCCGCTCGTAGACTTGCGAGTTTTCGACGATGACGGCGGCCTGCGCCGCGACCTGTCGGAAAATGTCGACGTCGTCCATCAGGTACGCGTCTTTCACGCGGTCGTCGCGCAGACAGAAGACGCCGGCCAACACGTCGTCAGCGGGGCCGCGGTCCGAGCCGCGCCCGGCGGCCGAGCCGTGGATCGGCAGCGCCATCGACGCATGCAACTCGCTCATCGTGCGCGCGATGGCATCGAGTGTTTCGATCTCCTTTTGCGCGGCCTCGGCCTGCCCCTCCTCGAGCGTGTGCCGCTCGCGCTCGACCGCCTCGAGCAGCACCACGCCACCGCGCAGTCGGTCGAAGAACGGTCGTCGCGCCGCGACGTCGATCTGATCGGCGGGAGGGGGACCGATGTGGCCAGCGAGCTCGAACGCGCTGCCGTCTCCGTCGACCAGGTAGATCGATGCGTGGGTGACACGGCGCGACTCTTCGATCGCCGCGAGCACGCGCCGCACCATCTCTCTCGCGTCGATCACGTTTTGCAGCTCGCGCCGCAGGTGCTCCATGCGCGGTCGCAGCTCGCCGCGCTCGCGCACGAGCCAGCGGTTGATCTCGTTCTCGAGGATGCCGCGGATCGGCTCGAAGAGGATCAGGATGACGAACGCGGCGACGACCGTGTTGAGCAGGAAGATGCCCTGCAGCCGGCCGCCACCGACCCACGAGAGCAGCAGGCCGTAGACCACCGAGAGCAGCAGCACCAGCGTGCCGAGCACGCCCATCTTGGCGACCAGTTCGTGGAGGTCGAGCAGACGGTGGCGGAACAGCGTCTGAGAAAGGAAGTAAAGGTAGAGCACCGTGAGCAGGTTGCCGATCGCCGGCACCGAGAGCGTGCCGCGCGGCACGTAGTCGGACAGGGCGACTGTGATCGCGAGGAAGCCGCCGATGGTGAGGTAGCGGAGGCGCGCTTTCTCAACGCGGCCGACCGTCGCGCGGTACTGCGCGTAGAGCTGGAAGGCGCCGAGGTAGAGGCCACCGAAGACGTAGGCGGTGAACGGGATGAGGAACCAGCGCTGCTCGTGGATCGGCTCGACGACGCCGCCGTAGACGAGCGCGCCGCAGGCGAGCGCGGTCCACAGGTAGGTGACGGTCGAGGCGCGGCGCCGGCCGCCTGACGCCTGCTCGGCGAGCAGCGCGCCGAAGAAGCG
This sequence comes from Myxococcales bacterium, assembly GCA_009692535.1. Taxonomy (GTDB): domain Bacteria; phylum Myxococcota_A; class Polyangia; order Haliangiales; family SHYZ01; genus SHYZ01. The sequence goes on along the minus strand of SHYZ01000093.1, from coordinate 8,046 downwards.
CATCGCGTTGGTTGGGATGAAGGCCGCGGGGAAGAGCGCGAGCCAGCGCAAGGTGTCAAGGTCGGTGGCGTGCGCCGCGAAGGTGAAGATGTGGAAGAGCGCGACGGTGACGGTGAAGACCGCGAACGTGGCGTAGGTCTTTCGGCGCGCGTCGCGGAGTAAGACTGACGCGCCGATTGCGAGCGTGACGAGGGCCGCGAGCAGCGACGTGAGCGCCTGGAAATCCAATGGCGGGAGGGTAGCACCGGTGTTAGCGTCCGCTCAAAGTGGGCACCCACGACGAGCTGCGTGCGCTCCCGAAGGTCGACGAGGTGCTCAAGCGGCCGGAACTCGTCGGGCTGCCGCTGCCGCGGTGGGCGGTGGTCGAGGCGGTCAGGCGGGAGATCGAGCGCCGGCGGCAGGCGATCCTCGGCGGCGGTGGGGCGTCGGTTGAGAGGCCGTCGGCGGAGGTGGTTTCGGCTGACGTGCTAAGGCTCGCCGAGGAGCTCGCGCGCCCGTCGCTGCGCCGGGTGGTAAACGCGACCGGCGTGGTGCTGCACACCAACCTGGGGCGCGCGCCGCTCGCAGCGGAGGCGGCGGAGCGGGTCGCCGAGGTGGCGCGTGGCTACTCGAACCTCGAGTACGACCTCGACGGACGCGAGCGCGGCTCACGGCACGATCACCTGCGCGAGCTGCTCTGTGAGCTCTCGGGCGCCGAGGCTGCGGTGGTGGTGAACAACAACGCCGCCGCCGTGCTGCTCACGCTCGCGGCGTTGGCCGAGGGGCGCGAGGTGATCGTCTCGCGCGGCGAGCTGGTCGAGATCGGGGGCGCGTTCCGCGTGCCCGACGTGATGCGCCAGTCGGGCGCGCGGCTCGTCGAGGTCGGCACCACCAACCGTACGCACCTCGCCGACTTCGAGCGGGCAGTCGGCGCGGCGACCGCGCTGCTGCTGCAGGTGCACCGCTCCAACTTCGCCGTGCTCGGGTTCACTGCGGAGGTCGGGGCAAAGGAGTTGGTCGCGCTCGGCGCCGCGCGTGGCGTGCCGGTCGCGATCGACCTCGGGTCGGGCACGCTCATCGATCCGGCGTCGCTCGTGGGAGCGGGGTTGCCGCACGAGCCGACGGTGCGGCAGGCGGTCGAGTCGGGCGCCGACGTCGTGACCTTCTCGGGGGACAAGCTGCTCGGCGGGCCGCAGGCGGGGATCATCGTCGGGCGTGAGGCGGCGATCGCGCGCATCCGGCGGCATCCGCTGATGCGCGCGCTCCGTCCCGACAAGCTGACGCTCGCCGCGCTCGAGGCGACGCTGGCGATCTATCGGCGCGGTGCCGCGCACGAGCTGGTGCCGGCGGTGCGGATGCTGGCGATGACGCCGGCGGTGCTGCTGGCACGCGCCGAGCGGCTCGCGCAGCTCGTGGGCCCGACGGCGCAGGTCGTCGTCGCGGTGGTGGCGGTCGCGTCGGCGGTGGGCGGCGGCGCGCTGCCGCTCGCCGAGCCGCCGTCGGGAGCGCTCGCGATCACGGCGCGTGACGGTCGTGGAGCGGAGGCGCTCGACGCAGTGCTTCGTGCGGGCGGGTTGCCGATCGTGGGGCGGATTGCCGAGGGCCGGCTGCTGCTTGACGTGCGCACGATCGCCGACGACGAACTCGACGCGGTCGCGAGCGCGGTTCGCGCGCTGTAGCCGGGCGAACACGAACCCGGGGCTTGGGACGACGCTCCGGCTCGAGCTGGCCGCTCAGGCCTTGCGGTAGTCGGCGAGCTCCGCGTAGAGGTACGCCGCGCCCTTCATGCTCTTCTTCCAGTCGTCGAGGTTCAGGCTCTCGTTCTCCGAGTGCGCGTTGCAGATCGGATCCTCGAGCCCGACGAGCAGCGCGGGCGCACCACCGAACGCCGCGGCGAACGGGCCGACAAACGGGATCGAGCCGCCGGCGCCGATGAGCGCGGTCTCGCGACCGAAGCCGCGTGTGAGGGCGCGCGCGGCAGCCTCGAACGCCGGCCCCTCGGGTACGCAGATCCACCCCGGTGAGGCCGACTCCACCCGGGTCGTCACCTCGACGCCCCACGGTGCGACGCGTGCGAGGTGCGCACAGATGAGCGCGCCGACCTGCGCCGGGTCCATGTCCGGAACGATGCGGCAGCTCACGCGGGCGCGCGCCGACGGGACCAGCTGGTTCGACGAGCCCTGGATCGGCGAGGCCTCGAGCGCGATCACCGTGATCGCCGGTCGGACCCAGAGCCGCTCGTAGATCGAGAACTCGCGCTCACCGACGAGCGTGCACGACGGGAGCAGGCCCGAGTCGGCGCGGAACTGGTCGTCGTCGTACGGCAGACGTGCGAGCGCGGCGCGTTCGACCTTCGAGGGTGCGCGCACGTCGTCGAGGAGGCCAGGGATCGCGGGGACGCCGGCGTCGTCGGAGAGCGTGGCGAGAATCTTCGCCATCGCCTGCACCGGATCGGGCAGCGGCCCGCCCCACATGCCGCTGTGTAGCGGGTGATCGAGTCCGCGCACCTCGACGAATACGTTGACCAGCCCGCGCAGCCGGTAGGTCAGCGACGGCAGGCCGGCCTCGAGGTTGGCGGTGTCGGTCAGCACGATGACGTCGGCCGCGAGCTTCTCGCGATGCGCGTGGAGGAACTCCTCGAGGTGATCCGAGCCGCTCTCCTCTTCGCCCTCGACGATCAGCTTTACGTTCACCGGCAGCTGTCCGCGCGTCCCGAGCCACGCTTGGATCGCTGCGAGGTGCGTGACGATGCCGGCCTTGTCGTCGACCACGCCGCGGCCGTAGAGGCGCTCACCCACGCGCGTCGGCTCGAACGGCGGCGTACGCCAATGGTCGGAGCGGCCGGGCGGCTGCACGTCGTGGTGCGCGTAGAGCAGCAGCGTCGGGCGGCCGGGTGCGCGCAGCCACTCGCCGTAGGCATACGGGTGCGCGCCGGGGAGCTCGAGCACCTCGCAGCGCTCAAGGCCCGCAGCGATCATCGCGTCCTTCACGGCGTGCGCGCTCGCCTGCACGGCCGGGGCGGGCGCGGGCTCGGCGGAGATGCTCGGGATGCGCGCGAGCCCGACGAGCGTGGCGATGAACTCGTCGAAGTGGTCGTCGATGTATTGGGCGAGCGGAGCTGCGTGGGGATCGGCGGCAGGCATGGCGCGCGAGCATACACGCGCGGTGCTGCGGTGATCGTGCCCCGCGCGAATGCCGATGTTAGGCTCGCTCGCGTGCTGGGCCGCTACCGGATCGACGTGCCGGGGCCGCGCGCACTCGGCGCCGATCTTGAGACCGACGAGCGGGTGAGCCTCGTCGTCGTGCCCGACTCGCGGCGGATGCGCGCGTCGCTGGCGCGGGCGCGTCGGCTGCGGCACACCTCGCTCTGGCCGGCGGGTGAGCCGCTCGAGGGGGACGACACGCTGGTCGTGGTCAGCGAGCCGCCGCCGCCGTCGGAGTCGTCGCCGCTTTCGGTCGACGACGCTCGCGCGCTCGCACGTGATGTCGCTGGCGCGCTCGCCTTCGCGCACCGACGCGGCGTCGTGCATGGCGAGCTGACGCTCGACTGCGTGCGGCGCGCGGAAGGCCGCTGGGTGGTGCTCGACCTCGGCGTGGGGCAGGGGCGGACCGACGCGGTGCTCGACGACCGGAGCGATGTACACGGGCTTGGCGTGACGCTCTACGAGGCGCTCACCGGCGAGCGGCCGTTCGCCGCGCCGGCTGAGCGGCTGCCGGTGGCGCTCAGGGCGCCGATCTTGCGCTGCCTCCAGCGCGATCCTGATCGGCGTTACGGGACGATCCTCGAGGCGGCCGCCGCGCTCGATGCGGCTCCAACGCCCGTCGCTGCGGGGCCGCGGCGGACTCGGCTGGTGGTGGCGGTGGTGCTGGTCGCGCTCGCCGCGACCGCCGGCGCGTGGGCCGCGCTCGGTCCACGTGAGCGTGTCGCCACGCCGAGTGTGTCGGTGCCCGCGGTCGCTGTCGGCGCCATGCCTGACTCGGTCGTGCCGTCGGCGCTGCCAGTGCCGCGCTTGATCGTGGCGGTGGCCGCGGTTGCGCCCGGGACTGCTGGCGTGGCCGAGGGGACGCCGAACTGGCGCCTGCGCGCGGCCCGCGAGCTGGTGCGGATTGCGCTGGCCGAGCAGGAGGCCGTGGAGCTCGTGCCGCCGTCGAGTCGTCATGCTGAGTTCGTCGTCGTGCTGACGCTCGTGAGCGACGCCGACGGGGAGACCCTCGCGCTCGAGCTCCACGACGTCGCCACGCGCGCGCTTCGTCGCGCCGAGCGGGTGCGCGTGCCGAGCGAAGGCGCACCCCACGCACTCCAGGACGCCGTCGGCGCACTCCTCATGCGGCTCGCGTTGGTCGCGGAGGGCGCAGAGCCGGAGTGGCTCGCCGCGCTCACCACGGCCGCGCCGGCGGCACTCGAGGCGTGGGCGAGTGCGCTCGACGCGAGTGACCGCGGGCAACTCACGCGCGCCGAGGCGGGCCTGCGTGCCGCGCTCGTCGCCGACGACCAGTTCTTCCATGCCCGCGCCGCGCTTGCCGCGCTGCTCGTCGAGCGGGGGCGCGTGACCGAGGGTGCTCGTGAGGGCGCGTTGGCAGTACGCGCAGCGGCGCACGCCGGACGGCAGGCCGCACTCGACGCGGCGTTCCTCGCGGCCGAGGACGACCCGTTGCGTCTCGTCGCGCTGCTCGCGCTCGCCGAGCGGTCGCCCCACGATGGTGCACTCGCGGCGCGACTCGCCACGCTACACCGCCTCGCCGGGCGCGCCGAGGCGTGCCTGACCGCGGGGCGGCGCGCTCTCGAGCTCGACGACGGCCTGCACGCCGTGCGGGGTGACCTCGCGCGCTGCGCGCTTGCGCTGGGGGACGGCGAGGGGGCGACTGCCTTCGCGCGCGCGCTTGTCGCGGCCGAGCCGGGGCGAGCGAGTGCCACGCTGGTCGGCGACACGCTGCTCGCGCGCGGTCGTTACAGCGAGGCGCGCAGCGTGTACGCCGGCGTCGGCGCGCGCGAGCGGCTGGCGGCGCTGCTGCTGCATGCGCGCGGGCAGTGCGTGGCGGCAGCGCGCACGGCGCGAGCCCATGCGCGCAGCGAGGGCGCGGCAGCCGGCACTGCGGCCGATGCCCACGTGGCCGACGCCGTACGGGTCTGGGTCGCTGCGGCGCTCGCTTGCGGCGACGTTCCTAGCGCCGACGAGGCATTGGCCTTTGCCGGTCGGCGACTCGCCGGCGCTCGGGTCATCGCCGAGCTGACCGCGGAGCTCGCCCCGGCATCCTCGCTGCCGCCGCCCGCGGCACTCGATCGCTACGCGCTGCTGCGCCCGCCGGCGCTGCTCGCCCGCGCACTCGCGGCGGTCGATGCCGGCGATCTCAGCGGCGGCGCGGCCGCGTGCGCCGAACTCCACGCCGCCGCGTCGGACTACGCCCCCTCGCGCTACTGCCTCGCGCGTGTCGCCGAGGCGAAGTTGGATCCCGGTGCCGCTGCGGCCCACCACCGCGCGTTCCTCGACCGCTGGCCCGACGCTGACGCGGAGCATCGGCTGGTGCGCGATGCGCGCCGCCGCCGCGCCGACCTAGTCCGCACGCTGCGCGGAGAGTGACGTGGCGCGAAAGTTTCGCACTAGCGCAGTCGATGTCGGGCAGGAGCTCGGCTCGTGGCTCACCGCGCGGCTCGCCGGTGGCAGCGGTGACGATGCCGCCGACGGGCCCGCGTTGGTGCGCGCTGGCGCCGTCTACATCGCCGGTCGGCGTGTCCGCGATCCGGGCACGATCCTCGGCGTCGCCGAGACCGTGACTGTCTACGAGGACGCGCCACGCGCACCCGCGGGCGAATGGCGACTCGCCCACCGCGAGCGCGACCTGCTCATCGTGGACAAGCCCGCCGGGCTCGCGACGCAGGCGGAGCGCGCGTCGGCTGGTGCGCTCGACGAGCAGGTCGCCGCCCGGTTTCCCGGCGCGGTCCCGCTGCATCGGCTCGATCGAGAGGCCTCCGGGCTCGTGCTCTTCGCCCGCACCGCGCCTGGTCGCCGTCGGCTCCAGCGCGCGCTCGACGAGGGGCGCGTCGTGCGCGAGTACCTCGCCGTCGTCGACGGAACGCCGGCAACCGCAGCGTTCACCCTCGACGCGCCGATCGGGCGCGACCATTTGCAACCGTTGCGTCGCGCGGTTCATGGCGCGGGTGCAGAGCCGGCCCGAACCTGGGTCGAGGTCGACCGGTCGGCCGCCGGGCTAACGCTCGTGCGGGTCCGCCTCGACACTGGCCGCACGCACCAGATCCGCGTCCACCTCGCCGCCGCTGGACACCCGCTGCTCGGCGACGTGCTCTACGCGCCGCCCGCCGTCGCCGCCCGCTCGCCGCGCCTTGCCCTGCACGCAGCGCACCTCGCGTGGCCTGGCGGCGCCGTGACCTCGCCCTGCCCCGCCCCGCTCGCCGCGCTCATCCCGTGACCACGCCGCGCGCCCGCGCAGCATGCGCCGATGCTAGAGTTTGCTCCTCTTCACGATGCTCGAGCCCGCTGCACAGTTACCTTCGCGGATAGGCAAATACCGCATCATTCGCCACCTCGCGTCGGGCGGCATGGCCGAGGTGTTTCTTGCGGTGCTCGACGGAGAACGGGGCTTTCGCAAGGTCGTCGTCGTCAAGCGGATCCTCCCGAAGTTCGCTGACGATGAGTCCTTCCTGACGATGTTCGACGCCGAGGCGCGCCTCGCGGCCACGCTGCACCACCCGAACGTCGCCCAAATTCACGACTTCGGCGTCGCAGACGGGCGGGCCTTCTACACGATGGAGTACGTGGAAGGCACCGACGTGCGTCGCCTCTTCGTCGGGTGCAAGCGCCTTGGCCAACCGTTCCCGCTCGAGCACGCGCTCACGATCGTCGCCGGCGCGGCTGCGGGCCTGCACCACGCACACGAAAAGTGCGACGCGTCGGGCGCGCCGCTCGGCGTCGTGCACCGCGACATCTCGCCGTCGAACGTGCTGGTGAGCTACGAGGGCGCTGTGAAGGTCATCGACTTCGGCATCTCGAAGGCGATGAACGTCGAGGGCGATGCGACCCGCACCGGGACGCTCAAGGGGAAGGTGCCGTACATGTCCCCCGAGCAGGTGCGCGGCACTGACGTCGATCGACGCAGCGACGTGTTCGCGCTCGGCAGCGTGCTCTACCAACTCACCACCGGCAGGCGCCCGTTCGAGGCGGACAACGACGTCGCACTGATCGGGAAGATCGCGCTCGAGCCGATCGTTCCGCCGTCAGAGGGCGTCGAGGGTTATCCGCCCGAGCTCGAGACGATCGTGCTCCACGCGCTCGCGCAGAATCGTGATCAGCGGTACGCGTCGGCCGAGGACCTCAAGCTCGACCTTGAGCGGTTTGCGCTCGCGCGCTCAATCCACCTCTCCACCACCGGGCTCGGGCGCTTCGCCGCCAGCATCGTGCCGCGCGCGGCCTTGGAGATTCCCGACCTCGACAGCGTAAACACGACGCCGATCTCACGCAGCGCGCTGATGCCAAAGACGCGCGGCACGGGCACGAGACCGCTTGCTGACGTTGACTTGCTCGACGCGGCGACCGAGATCTCGTTCTCGGAGCCAGCGCTCGCAGCGACCCTCGCGGTGCAGGTGGCGCCGCTGTTCCAAGCGCCCTCGAGGTCGATGGCCGCTGCTGCGGCGCTGCCGATGCGACCGCGGGTAGGTCCCGCAGCGGTGGCGATGGGCGCGCTGCTCGGTGCGGGCGTCATCGTGGCGGCGGTGCTGCTCATGCGGGAGTCGCCGCCGGTAGCCGGGCTGGTGGGGACGACGACGATGCCCGACGCGGCGCCGCTCGCAGCGCGCCCCGACGCGGCGCCGCCCACGCCAGACGTGGTTCCGGTAGTACTCCCCGAGGTCGCGGTCACGCTTGCTATCACGCCGGCCGACGTCGAGTTGACGGTCGACGGCGAACTGCGCGGCGACAACCCGGTGCGTCTGCCGCGCTCCGACACCGTGCACCTGTTCAAGTTCTCCGCGAAGGGCTACCTGCAGGAAACGCGCAAGGTGCGTGCGAACGCAGACGTCACGGTCAACGTGCAGCTCAAGCGGCCATCGACAAC
>SHYZ01000092.1 GCA_009692535.1 Myxococcales bacterium | reverse complement strand
ACGGGTACGGGTACGAGCAGGGGCGCGGCGGGGGGGGCGCGCGAGGTGTGGACTAGACGAGAGTGATCGCCGGCGCGGTGACGAGGTCGAGAAATTCTTGGCGCGTGGGGGCGTTGTCGCGGAAGACGCCGCGGACGGCGCTGGTGACGACGCGGGCTTCGTGGGCGCCGATGCCGCGGGCGGCCATGCAGAGGTGAAGGCCCTCGATGTAGGCGGCGGCGCCGCGGCTCTCGAGTTGCTCGTGGAGGATGCGGGAGAGGTCGTGGGTGAGATCCTCTTGGAGCATGGGGCGGCGGGCGAGGACGGTGCAGAGGCGGGAGAGTTTGCTGATGCCGAGGACTTTTTCGCGGGGGATGTACGCGACGCTGATTCGGTAGACGACGGGGAGCAGATGGTGCGGGCAGAGGCCGAAGGCGACGTTCTGCTTGGAGATGACCATCTCGTCGTAGCGCGCGGGAAATGTGCGCGCGAGCATCTCGGAGATTTCCTTGTCGATGGCCTTGCGGGGGCGGGCCATTTCGCCGAGTGCGCGGGCGGCGCGGTCGCGGGTCTCGGTGAAGTTGACGTCGGAGACGGTGTCGTAGCCGAGGTGGTTTAGCCCCTCGAGGATTTTCTCGAAGCCTTCGCGGAAGAGGATCTGTGCGCGATCGGTGCGGTCGTCCATGAGGGTGTCTGTAACATGGCGATGAGGCGGAGTGTCGCGGCGGACACGCCGAGTTGGGTGAGTGCGCGGGGCGCGATGCGGCGGAGGAGCTCGTAGGGGGGCGCGGCGCGGGGCAGGCGAGGGAGGTGGGCGGAGAGGACGCGGTAGCGGAGTGCGAGGTGGGTGAGGGAGTGCGTGGTCTCGGCCAGTGGCGGGGTGTTGTCGACGACGAGGTGAGCGGCGGTGCTCTGGAGGGCGGCGAGTTCGGGGAGTTCCCACAGGCCGCCGTAGCGGCCTTGGGGTGCGCGTTTTCCGACGAGCCAGCGGCCGCGTGGGTCGGTGATCAGTGCGAGGTCGATGGTGAGGGCGCGGGGCGGGCGGCGTGGGGTTCGGCGCGGTAGCTCGGCGGTGCGGCCGGTTGCGTGAGCGGTGCAGAGTGGGGCGAGCGGGCAGCGGGAGCAGGAGGGGGAGCGCGGTGTGCAGGTGAGGGCGCCGAGCTCCATGAGTGCTTGGTTGAAGTCGCCGGCGGCGCGTGGTGCGACGAGCGTGCCGGCGAGTTGCCAGAGTTGGCGGCGGGTGGCGGGAGCGTCAGAGGGTTCGTCGATGGCGAAGACGCGGCAGAGCACGCGCGCGACGTTGCCGTCGACGGCGGGCACGCGGCGGCCGAAGGCGATCGACGCAATCGCGCCTGCGGTGTAGTCGCCGATGCCGGGGAGTGCGCGCAGGAGGAGGAGATCGTCGGGGAGTTGGCCGACGTAGCGATCGACCACGATGCGTGCGGCGGCGTGCAGGCTGCGCGCGCGGGCGTAGTAGCCGAGGCCGGTCCATGCGGCGAGTACGTCGCCGAGTGGTGCGTCGGCGAGGGCGCGCACGGTAGGGAAGCGCGCCATCCAGCGCTCCCAGTAGGGGAGTACGGTCTGGAGGCGGGTCTGCTGGGCCATCACTTCGCAGATCCAGATTGCGTAGGGATCGCGCGTGCGACGGAACGGTAGGTCGCGCGCTGTGCGTCGGTAGTGCGCAAGGAGTCGCGAGCGCAGGGCGGCGATCATGCGCGACGGCGGCTGTGCTACCGACGCCGGCGGCTGGTGCTGCGAAGAGGGCGGTGACTGCGGCTGCGGCTGCGGCGCGGGGCGGTCGTGTGGTGGCGCGCGCCGGAGCACGCGGTGAGGGTACCAGCGTCGTGTGCTGGACGTGGGCGTCGCCGGCAGCGGGTGCGGCACGGTATTCCGGCGACGTGGCTGACGACAGCAGCTGGACCTACGACGCGGTTCGCCACCCGGAGCTCGATGCCGATGGCGGGCGGACGATCTTTGTTTCGCATTCGCGCCCGAAGGGCACCGGTTGGTTCGATGCCGAGCTGCCGCTCTGGCGCGTCGAGCTCGCGGCCGAGTAGGCATAAAAAAACGCGGCCCCCGCTAAGGGACCGCGCTGTGTGGCTCGGGTTGCCGCCGCCAGAGAGGCTGCGGGGGCCCCGTCGGGATTTGCCCGATGGGGGGAGGCGAGGGCTCGGAGCCGCCCTCGATAACGTCTAGAAATCCCCGCCGCCGAAGTCGCCGCCGCCGCCGTGTCCGCCGCCAGGCGACGCGGAGGCCGAGGCCTTCTTCGGCCGCTCGGCCACGAGCGCCTCGGTGGTGAGCATCAGGCCCGCGACCGACGCCGCGTTCTGCAGCGCCGAGCGAACGACCTTGGTCGGGTCGATCACGCCGGCCTTGACCAGGTCCTCGTACACGAGCGTCGCGGCGTTGAAGCCGAAGGCGCCCTTGCCGCTCTTGACCTTCTCCACGACCACCGCGCCGTCCACGCCCGAGTTGGCCGCGATCTGGCGAAGCGGCTCCTCGACTGCGCGGCGGATGATGTTTACGCCGTACTGCCGATCGTCGGAGAAGGTGAGGTCCTTGATGGCCGACAGGGCACGCACGAGCGCGATGCCGCCGCCAGGGACGATGCCCTCTTCGACGGCCGCGCGGGTCGCGTGGAGCGCGTCCTCGACGCGGGCCTTCTTCTCCTTCATCTCGACCTCGGTGGCTGCGCCGACCTTGATCACCGCAACGCCGCCGACCAGCTTGGCGAGGCGCTCCTGCAGCTTCTCGCGGTCGTAGTCGGACGTGGTGTCCTCGACCTGCGTGCGAATCTGCCGCACGCGCGCCTCGATGTCCGCCTTCTTGCCGGCGCCCTCGATGATCGTCGTGGTGTCCTTGGTGATCGTGATCTTCTTGGCGCGGCCGAGGTCCTTGAGCGTGAGCGAGTCGAGCTTGCGGCCACGGTCCTCGGTGATCGCCTCGCCGCCGGTGAGCACCGCGAGGTCGGTCAGCATCTCCTTGCGACGATCGCCGAAGCCGGGCGCCTTGACCGCCGCGACGTTGAGCGTGTTGCGGAGCTTGTTCACGACCAGCGTGGCAAGAGCCTCGCCGTCGATGTCCTCGGCGACGATGACGAGCGGCTGGCCCGACTTGGCCACCTGCTCGAGCACCGGCAGCAGGTCCTTCATGCTCGAGATCTTCTTCTCGTGCACCAGGATGAACGCGTTCTCGAGCGAGCACTCCATGCGCTCAGCGTCGGTCACGAAGTAGGGCGAGAGGTAGCCGCGATCGAACTGCATCCCCTCGACGACATCGAGGGTGGTCTCCATCGACTTGGCTTCCTCGACGGTGATCACGCCTTCCTTGCCGACCTTCTCCATCGCCTCGGCGAGCAGGTCACCGATGACCTTGTCGCCGTTGGCGGAGATGGTGCCGACCTGCGCAACCTCGGCCTTGCCGCGGGTCGGCTTGGACTGGACCTTGAGGTTCGCGATGATCGCCTCGACCGAAGCCTCGATGCCGCGCTTGATGTCCATCGGGTTCGCGCCGGCCGCGACCAGCTTGGCGCCCTCGGTGTAGATCGCCTGCGCGAGCACCGTGGCGGTGGTGGTGCCGTCGCCGGCGACGTCGGAGGTCTTGGAAGCGACCTCCTTCACCATCTGCGCGCCCATGTTCGCGAGCTTGTCCTCGAGCTCGATCTCCTTGGCGACGGTCACGCCGTCCTTGGTGATCGTGGGCGAGCCCCAGCTCTTCTCGATGACGACGTTGCGGCCGCGTGGCCCGAGCGTCACCTTGACGGCGTTGGCGAGAATGTTGAGGCCACGCGCGATCTCGGCGCGAGCCTGCGTGCTGAAGACGATGTCCTTGGCTGCCATGGTCGTTCTCCTATTTCCTGGTTTCTAAGCGTGTGGAGTGAGTTGTGGGGGGCGGGCTAGTCGATGATGGCGAGGAGGTCTTCCTCGCGCATGATGAGGTGCTCCTCACCATCGATCTTGACCTCGCTGCCGCTGTACTTCGCGAACAGCACCTTGTCGCCGGCCTTGACCTCAGGCTTGCGGATCGTGCCGTCCTCGAGGCGCTTGCCGGCGCCGACGGCGATCACTCGCGCCTCGACCGGCTTCTCCTTGGCGCTGTCCGGGATGAAAAGACCCCCGGCGGTCTTGTCCTGCTCGAGCAGGCGCTTGACGAGGATGCGGTCGTGTAGCGGGCGAATCGTCATGGGTAGCTATCTCCTAGTGCCTTTGTGTTTGCCGCCCGACCGGTCTGGTCGCGGCGCCGGGAGATTAGCCATGCGCGAGCTTCTGTCAAGGGAGGCGGGAGAGTGCCAGAAAATCGCGAATAGGCGTGTGAAGTCGAGCGTGTGCAGATCCGCGATCTGCGTCGCACGCGGGCTGGTGTGAGCCGCTGGGGGGCGATCCGGGTCAGCGCAGCAGCAAGATCACGCTGCCGCCCACCGCCGCCACCACGACCACCGGCCGGATCCCACGCTGGCCGTACGCGAGGGCATAGCGCGCGCCGATCCGCGCCCCCATAAAGGAACTGGCGGCGAGGACGAGTCCCGGCGTCCAGACCACGAGGCCGCGCGCCACGAAGACCGCGACCGCCACCAGCGTGAACGCGCCGACGACGACCACCTTCATCGCGTTGCCGCGCACGAGGTCGTAGCGGAGCGCCGCACCGAGGAACGCGAGCAGGAAGAGCCCCACGCCGGCCTGCAGGAGCCCGCCGTAGAGGCCGATGGCGAAGAGGGCGAGCATCGCTGCGGGGCGTGCGGCGAGCGAGCGGGGCGACTCGGTGGGCGACACAAGGACGAGGTTGGGCGCGAACAACACCAGCGCGGCGACGAGCAGCAGCGAGCCGACGAGCAGCGGCTCGAGCACGCGCGCCCCGACCAGCGTCGCGAGGTACGCGCCGAGGGCTGCGCCTAGCACCGCCGGGGCAGCGACGCGTAGCGCCTCGTCGCGACCGACGAGCTTCGCGCCCGCGAACCCGGTCACGCCGCCGGCCGACTGTGCGAGCACTGCGACCCGATTGGTCGCGTTGGCGACGTCGGCGGGCAGACCGAGCAGCAGCAGCGCCGGGATCGTGACCACCGAGCCGGCGCCGGCGAGCGTATTCACAAAACCGGCGACGAGTCCGGCGGGCACGAGCAGCGCCATGGCGACGAGCGGCGACATGCGCGCACGATGCCGCGCCGGCCACGCGGGGGCAAGGCGCGGCGCGGGAGACCTGTGGTAACACCCGGGGCGATGGCACCGCTCACCGACTACGAGAAATACATTCGCACCGAGGAGCTGCTCGCGCTGCAGAAGGCGCCCGACGCGCTCGCGTGTCACGACGAGCTGCAGTTTCAGGTCGTGCACCAGGTGGCCGAGCTCTGGATGAAGCTCATCGCGCACGAGCTTCGGCTCGCGGTGCGGCTGCTCGACGAGGATGCGCTGACGCGCGCGCTGCACGCGCTGCATCGCGTGCGTCGGGTGCAGGTGCTGCTGCACGATCAGCTCGCGCTGCTCGATACGATGGCGCCGAAGGACTACATGACGGTGCGCACGGTGCTCGGCAACGGCTCGGGGCAGGAGTCGCCGGGGTTCAAGCTGCTGCTGCGGCTGCCGGGCGAGCTCATTTTTCCGGCGCTCGAGCGGCTGCTCGCGCGGCGCGGCGTGACGCTGCGGGCGATCTACGAGGACCACGTTGGGCACGCGGAGCTCTTTGCGGTCTGCGAGGCGCTGACCGATCTCGATCAGTACCTGCAGCAGTGGCGGCAGCGGCACCTGATGCTGGTGTTTCGCATCATCGGGGCGGGGACGCCGTCGCTGAAGGGGAAGGCGTCGGAGCTGCTCGAGCGTGGCATGCGGCAGCGGTTCTTCCCGGCGCTGTGGGAGGTCCGCGACGAGGTGTTCGCCGAGTGGACCCGCACGATGCTCGAGAAGGGGCAGGAGACGGGGTACCACGGGTGAGCGAGGCGGACGGTTCGGCGGGGGCGGACGGTTCGGGCGGTTCGGGCGGTTCGGCCGACGAGCTGCTCGCGTGGCGCAAGGAGTTCCCGTCGCTCGAGCAGTGCGTGCATCTCATTTCGCACTCGCTCGGCGCGACGCCGCGGCGGGCGGGTGAGCACCTCGCCGAGTTCGCACGGCTCTGGAGCGAAAAGTCGATCACGGCGTGGGAAGAGTGGATCCCCGAGATCGACCGAGCGGCGGCGCGGATCGGGCGGCTGCTCGGCGCGCCGGCCGGCACGGTGACGATGAACCAGAACGTCTCGACCATCGAGGCGGGGCTGGCGTCGGCGCTCGAGTACACGCCGGCGCGCAACAAGGTCGTCTACTCCGACATGAATTTCCCGTCGGTGAGCTACGTCTGGAAGTCGGAGGAGCGGCGCGGCGCGCGCGTGGAGATCGTGGCGTCGGACGGCGTCGGCGTATCGACCGAGAAGCTGCTCGCGGCGATCGACGAGCAGACGGTGGTGGTGCCGATCTCGCACGTGCTGTTTCGGAGCTCGTTCATCAAAGATGTCGCACCGATCGTGAAGCGTGCGCACGAGGTCGGCGCGCTGGTCATCCTCGACACGTACCAATCGCTCGGCACGCTGCCGCTCGACGTGGTCGCGCTCGGCGTCGACTTTGTTTGCGGCGGTTCGGTGAAGTGGCTCTGCGGCGGGCCGGGCGCGGCGTATCTGTATGTGCGCGAGGATCTCATCCAGCGCTTTTCGCCGCGCGTGACCGGCTGGTTCGCACATGAGCACCCGTTCGCCTTCACGATGCCCGAGCAGCAGTACGCGCCGGGGATTGCGCGCTACCTCGGCGGTACGACGGCGATCGCGCCGCTCTATCAAGCGCGGGCGGGGGTGGAGATCATCGGCGAGATCGGCGTGGAGCGGATTCGTCACAAGTCGCTGCGGCAGACGGCGCGGCTCATCGCGATGGTCGACGAGCGCGAGTTCACGCTGCGCTCACCGCGCGCAGCAGAGCGACGCGGCGGGACGGTGGTGATGGACTTTCACGGCGCGGGGAAGGTCGCGGCCGAGCTCAACCGGCGGCGCTTCTTCTGCGATCACCGACCGGGCGCAGGGATCCGCGTGTCGCCGCACTTCTATACGAAGGACGAGGAGCTCGAGCTCTTCGTCGCCGAGCTCGACGCGATCCGCGCCGGTCGCTGATGGCGCGGCGCTGATGGCGCGGCGCTGATGGCGCGGCGCTGATGGCGCGGCGCTGATGGCGCGGCGCTGATGGCGCGGCGCTGATGGCGCGGCGCGGGCGGTGGCCTATTCGGAGGCGGGCGTCGGGCGAGCGACGAGGGCTTCGAAGAGTGGCGTCGTGACGTAGCGCTCGCCGGTGTCGGCGAGGAGCACGACGACGAGTTGGCCTTTGGTCTCGGGGCGGCGGGCGATGGTGAGTGCGGCGGCGAGGGCTGCGCCCGATGAGATGCCGGCGAGGATGCCCTCCTCGCGCGCGAGACGGCGGGCGTGCTCGAAGGCGTCGTCTTCGCTGACGGCGATCACCTCGTCGAGGATGGTGCGGTCGAGGACGGGCGGGATGAAGCCGGCGCCGATGCCCTGGATCATGTGGTTGCCGGCGCGGCCGCCGGAGAGGACGGCGGCCTTCTCGGGCTCGACGGCGACGATGCGTACGCCGGGGCGGCGCGCTTTGAGTGCTTGGCCGACGCCGGTGATGGTGCCGCCGGTGCCGACGCCGGCGACGAACCAGTCGATGGTGCCATCGGTGTCGTCCCAGATCTCCACGGCGGTGGTGCGGCGGTGCGCTTCGGGGTTGGCGGGGTTTTGGAACTGGCCGAGCAGCACGGCGCCGGGGGTGGCGGCGGCGAGCTCTTCGGCGCGGAGCACGGCGTCACGCATGAGTGCGCCGGGGGTGAAGACGACCTCGGCGCCGAGGTGGCGGAGCAGGGCGACGCGCTCCTTGGACATCCGCTCGGGCATGGTGAGGATCAGGCGGTAGCCACGCGCGGCGCAGACGGTGGCGAGCGCGATGCCGGTGTTGCCGCTGGTCGGCTCGATGATGGTCGGCGGCGGCGTGCGTCCCGGCGCGAGCAGGCCACGTCGCTCGGCGTCTTCGATCAGCGCGAGGCCGACGCGGTCTTTCACGCTGCCGCAGGGGTTGTGCGACTCGAGCTTGGCGACGACGCGGGCGGCGCAGCCGGCGGCGACCTTCGCGAGGTCGACGAGCGGAGTGTGGCCGACGGTGGAGAGGATGCTCTGGTGAATTTTCATATGGAGTAGTCCCCGATGAAGACCTTGGCTTCGGCGAGATCGACGAGCACGCGATCGCCCTCGGTGATGCCGTGTGCGGCGACCTCGGCTGCGGGCATGTGCACGGTCATCGGCGCGCCGTCGGGGAGGATGAGTGCGAGCTTGACGGTGCCGCCGAGGAAGGTGAGGCGTTCGACGCGGGCGAGCTTGACGCCGAGAGTGTCGTTCTCGGTTGCTGGGTCGGTCGCCGGCTTGGTGACGCGCACGTCGTGCGGGCGAACGTAGGCGGAAACGTCGGCACCGTCGGCCGCGCCGGGGGCGGCGACGTTGAAGGTCGAGACGGCGGCGCGGCCGGCTTGCGCGCGTCCCTTGAGCAGCGTTGCGCCACCGACGAACGAGGCGACGAACGGCGACGCGGGCCGCTCGTAGACCTCGCGTGGCGGACCGGCCTGCTCGACGCGCCCCTCGTGCATGACGACGACGTGTTCGGAGAGTTCCATCGCCTCCGATTGATCGTGCGTGACGAGGATGGTCGTGACGTGGCGCTCGTCGTGCAGGCGGCGCAGCCACTCGCGCAGCTCGACGCGAACGCGGGCGTCGAGCGCGGCGAACGGCTCGTCGAGCAGCAGCAGGCGGGGCTCGATGGCGAGGGCGCGCGCGAAGGCGACGCGTTGGCGCTGTCCGCCGGAGAGCTGTGCGGGGAAGCGGTCGGCGAGATCTTGGAGTTGGACCAGCTCGATCATCGCGGCGACCCGGTCGGCCTGCTCGCGGCGCGGCATGCGGCGTACGGCGAGCCCGAAGGTGATGTTCTCGCGCACGGTCATGTGCTTGAAGAGCGCGTAGCTCTGGAAGACGAAGCCGACGCCGCGCTCCTGCACCGCCACGCTGGCGAGGTCGACGTCGCCGAGACGGAGCATGCCGCGATCGGGTAGCTCGAGGCCGGCGATGAGGCGCAGCACGGTCGACTTGCCCGAGCCGGACGGGCCGAGCAGCGTGGTGATCTTGCCGTCGGGCGCGTCGAAGGTGACGTTGTCGACGGCGGGTGTGCCGCCGCCGGGGAAGTGCTTGGTGAGTCCGACTGCGTGGAGACTCATCGCGCGGCTCCCGAGTTGCGTCGGACGCGGCGCTTGACGAACTCCATCGCGAGCAGCAGCGCGAGCGAGAGACCGGCGAGCGCCACCGACATGGAGTATGCGGCGAGATCGCGGCGGTCGTCGAGCGAGCGGAAGACGAACAGCGTGCCGGTCTCGGTGGCGTTGGCGATGCCGCCTGACACGACGAGCACGGCGCCGAACTCGCCGAGCGAGCGCGCGGTGGTGAGGAGGACGCCGTAGACGAGGCCCCAGCGGATGTTCGGCAGCGTGACCTTGATGAACGTCGTGAACGCGCCGGCACCGAGGGTGTACGCGGCCTGCTCCTGATCGAGGTCGGCCTGCTCGAGCACCAGCGCGACCTCGCGGATCACGAAGGGGATCGAGACGAAGATCGTCGCGATCGCCATCGCGGGCCACGCGAAGACGATCTTGGTGCCGCTCGCCTCGACGAGTGGGCCGAGCCAGCCGTGTGGGCCGAGCACGAGCAGCAGCGCGAAGCCGATGATGACCGGCGAGATCGCGAAGGGCAGGTCGACGAGCGAGTTGAGCAGCGCGCGGCCGCGGAAGCGCTCGCGCACGAGGACCCACGCGATGAGCGTGCCGAAGACGCCGTTGACGACGGCGGCGAGCGCGGCGAGCGCGATGGTGAGCAGCAGCGCGTGTCGGCCACCGTCGCCGAGGAGCGAGGAGAAGAAGCGCGCCGGGCCCTCGCGGAAGGCGCCGTAGAGGATTGCGGCGAGCGGCGCGAGCACGAGCAGGCCGACCCAGCCGCACGCGCTACCGACGAGGAATGTGCGCGCGGCGCGGTCGCGCAGGCGGTGGGCGCGCGCGGGACCTCCGGCGCTCATCGTCCCTCCGTGCGCGGCGCGAGCCAGGCGCGACGGTAGCGATCGGTGATCAGCATCAGCGACATGGAGAGCGCGATCAGCACCACCGACATCGCGCTCGCGCCGACGAGGTCGCCGCTCTCGACGGCACCGAACACGTGGACCGGCGCGGTGAGCGTGCGGTGCGGGATATTGCCGGCGACGATCACGACGGCGCCGAACTCGCCGAGAGCGCGCGCGAAGGTGAGCAGCGCGCCCTGGAGGACGGCGGGAAGGATCGCGGGGAGGATCACGCGGCGAAAGGTGAACGCGGGCCAGGCACCGAGCGTGGCGGCGGCGTCTTCTTGATCGAGATCGATCTCCTCGAGCACCGGCAGCACGGCGCGCACGACGATCGGCAGCGTGACGAAGAGCAGCGCGATGACGATCGCGACCCAGGTGAAGAGGACGCGCACGCCGCGTGCCTCGAGCCACGCGCCGGCGTCGCTCTGCGGGCCGACGAGGATGACGAGCATGAGGCCGGTCACCAGCGTCGGGATGGCGAACGGGAGGTCGATGAGCGCGTCGAGCAGGCCGCGCCCGAAGCAGCGCGAGCGCGCGAGCACCCACGCGAGCAGCGTGCCGGCGACGGCGTTCACGACGGCGACGAGCGCGCCGGTCGCGACGGTGAGGCGGAACGCGTTGCGGGCGGCGGGGGCGGCGAGGGCAGCCATGAACGCCGCGGGGCCGTCGCTGAACGCGGTGACGAGGACCGCAACGACGGGGAGCGCGACGAATCCGCCGAGGAAGGTGGCGGCGAGGAGTGGGAGGAGCGAGCGGCGGGTCATTGGGGGGATGCTGCGTGGTCGAGGACGCGGGCGAGCGTGCCGTCCTTGCCCAAGAGGTCGCGCGTGACTGTGTCCCAGCCGCCGTAGGCGTCGACGCGAAAGGTGGTGATGCCGTCGAGCGGGGCGAAGCGCGCGTCGGTGACGACGGCGAGCGGGCCGGTGGCGGGGCGGAAGCCGTACTCGGCGAGCGCGCGCTGGCCGGCGGGGGCGGCGAGGAACGCGACGAACGCCTCGGCGAGCGCGCGAGTGCCGTGCTGGTCGACGTGGGCGTCGACGACTGCGACGGGGAGCTCGACCACGATTGTGCGCGGCGGGATTACGTAGTCGTAGTGGCGTCCGGCGGCGCGTGCGACGAGGACCTCCTGCTCGTAGGTGATGGCGGCGTCGCCGATGCCGCGCTCAAAGCTGATGATCGACTCGCGCGCGCCCTTGTCCATGACGATCACCCGCGCGAACACGCGGCGGAGCAGGTCGCTGCCGCGTGCGAAGGCGGCGGGGGCGTCGCAGCGCGGGCGGGCGCTGTCGAGGCCGCTGTCGAGGCCGCTGTCGAGGCCGCTGTCGAGGCCGCTGTCGAGGCACGCGGCGCCGTGGACGGCGAGGACGTTCCACATCGCGCCGCCGGAGGTCGCCGGGTTCGGTGCGAGCAGCTCGAGATCGGGGCGCGCGAGGTCGGCGAAGTCGGCGAGTCCGAGCGGGTTGCCGGGGCGAGTGGCGATGACGACGAGCGTGCGCGCGATGATGCCGCCGCCGCGCTCACGCCAGTCGGGCGCGAGGAGGCCGGCGCGGGCGATGCGGTCGACATCGCCCGCGAGCGCGAGCAGCACCACGTCGGCCTCGAAGCCTTGCATGACGGCGCGCGCCTGTGCGCCCGAGCCGAGGTAGGAGGCGCGTACGGCCACGTCGCGCCCGGTGGTGGCGCGGAGGTGTGCGCGGAAGGCGGGGAGGACGGCGCGCTCGAGCGCTTCGCGTGGCGCGGTGAAGGCGCCGATGACCAGCACGTCGCCGCCACCGGGCGTCGCGCCGCTGGTGCAGGCAGCGAGGGCCGCGATGATGGCCGCTGGAAGGAGCGCGAGGCGCACGTGGTGATGCTCGCTGCCGCCGACGGCGAGTCAAGGGAAACCTCGCTGTCGGCGCATGCGCGTCCGAAATCTGCGTGGCTCGCGCCCAGTAGCAGGAGGCTCCACGGGCTTTGCCCGTGATATGAACGGGCCATGTCCGTCGCGCAGGAGCTCTCGGGCCGCGTCGCGGTAGTGACCGGCGCGACGCGCGGCATCGGGCTCGCGATTGCGCGGCGGTTCGCCGAGGCGGGCGCGATTGTCGGCGTGGCCGGGCGGAACGAGGCGGCGGCGGCGCAAGTGGCGGCGGCAATCCGCGCGGCCGGCGGGCGCGCGTTCGCGGCCCGCTGCGATGTCGCGAAGCGGGGCGACGCCGAGGCGTTGCGCGACGCTGTGCACCGCGAGGCCGGCCCAGCGACGATCATCGTGAACAACGCCGGCATCGCGCGGTCGGCGCGCGTGCAGGACACCGACGACGCGCTCTGGGACGAGACCCTCGCGGTCAACCTCACCGGCGCATTCCAGATCATCCGCGCCTTCTTGCCCGACGTGCTCGCTGCCGGCGTGCGCGGCCGCATCCTCAACATTGCGTCGGTCGCGGCCAAGGTCGGCTGGCCCTACACGACGGCGTACTGCGCAGCGAAGCACGGCCTGCTCGGCCTCACGCGCGCGCTCGCGCTCGAGATCGCGCGCAAGGGACCGACTGCCAACTGCATCTGTCCCGGCTGGGTCGACACCGACATGGCCGCCGAGGCGGTGGCGCGGATCGACGACATGACCGGCCGCGGTGCGGACGCTGCGCGCGCCGAGCTCGAGCAGATGAACCCGCAGCGCCGCTTCATGACCGCCGACGAGGTCGCCGCAGCCACGCTCTTCCTCGCGACCGACGCTGCGCGCGGCGTGACCGGGCAGGCGTGGAACATCGACGGCGGCGGAGTGATGTCCTGATGCCGGGGATTCCGCTCGAGCCCCCGGGCTGGCCGCGTCCGCGCGGTTACTCCAACGGCATGCAGGCGCAGGGCGCGCTGGTCGCCGTGGCGGGACAGATCGGCTGGGACGAGACCGGGCGGCTCGTCGATGGCGGGTTCGCGGCGCAGTTCGAGCAGACCCTCGCGAACGTGCTCGCGGTCGTGCGTGTCGCCGGCGGCGGGCCGCGGGACGTCATCTCGCTCACGGTGTACGTCGTCGACAAGCAGGAGTACGCCGCCGCGCTCGCCGAGGTCGGCGCGGCTTGGAAGCGCCTCATGGGGAAGCACTTCCCGGCGATGGCGCTGGTCGAGGTCGCCGGGCTCGTCGAGCCGGGCGCCAAGGTCGAGATTCAGGGGCTCGCCGCGATCGCGCCGCCGTAGGCGCGTGCGGGTTCGCCTTCCGGCCCCGCGCAGCAGCGGCGAGGCCTCGCGCAGCATTCGTAAGGAGGAGGTCCGCGTGCCCGAAGCCACTCGCTCGTTTGCTACTGAGGTCTCGGAGGCGGGGGTCGTCACGATCACGCTCGACCGTCCCGACGTCCTGAACGCGCTCACCTTCGCGGTCTACCGCGAGCTCACCGACTATCTGTTCGCGCTCCGGCGCGACGACGCGGTGCGCGCCGTGGTGATCACCGGGCGCGGGCGGGCGTTCTGCTCCGGCGGCGACGTGCATGAGATCATCGGCGAGCTGACCAAGTTCGACGGCCCGGCGCTGCTCGAGTTCACGCGCATGACCGGCGAGCTGGTGGCGAACCTCCGCCGGCTCAGAAAGCCGATCGTCGCCGCGCTAAACGGCACCGCCGCGGGCGCGGGCGCGGTGATCGCGCTCGCTTGCGATCTGCGCGTGATGTCCGAGACGGCAAAGTTCGCCTTCCTCTTCGTGCGCGTCGGGCTCTGCGGCGCTGACATGGGCGCGGGCTGGCTGCTGCCGCGGGTCGTTGGGCTGGGGCGCGCGACTGAGCTGCTGATGCTCGGCGACGCGGTGCCTGCTGCCGAGTGCGAGCGGATCGGGCTTGCGAACCGCGTCGTGCCGGCCGACCGCGTGCTCGCCGAGGCGCAGGCACTCGCCGAGCGGCTCGCACGCGGGCCGACGTTTGCGCACGGCATGACGAAGGAGCTGCTGAACCACGAGCTGCACCTGTCGCTCGACCACGCGATCGAGGCGGAGGCGCAGGCGCAGCAGATCTGCATGCAGACGGCTGATTTTCGCGAGGCGTTCGCGGCGTTCGCGGCGAAGCGCGAGCCGCGTTTTGAGGGCCGCTGATGGACGCGACGGCGCAGCGCACGCACTTCACAGCCGCAGCGGTGGACTTCGAAGGGTTCACCGATGAGGCGACGGTCTGTGCTCGGCTCGCGCGCGCCGGCTTCACGCGCGTGGCGGTGCCGACGTCGGCAGCGGCGTTCGAGCTCGGCACGCTCTGCGCCGCACGCGAGGCGCTCGCCTACCGCTCCGGCATGGCCGACGGCGTGCTCGCGGTGCTCGGGCTCGGCTGCCAGCCACTGCTCGCCGCCGGCACCGACGAGCAGCGCGCGCGCTGGGTTCACCCGGTCGCTGCGGGCACGGCCGCGTGCGGCTTCGCGCTGACCGAGCCTGAAGCGGGGAGCGACGTGGCCGCGATGGCGACGAGCGCGCGTCGTGACGGCGATGGCTGGATGCTCGACGGGAAAAAGACGTTCATCTCGAATGCGCCGATCGCCGACTGGTTCGTGCTGTTCGCGCGCACCGAGGTCGGCCCGACTGCGTTCGTGGTCGAGCGCGGCGATCCCGGCGTGCGCATCGACGCCGACGTGCCGCTCTCGGTGCCGCACCCGATCGGCTCGGTCGTGCTCGACGGTGCGCGCCTCCCCGCCGGGCGACAGGTCGGCGCGGAGGGCGCGGGAATCAAGCTCGCCCTCGGCACCCTCGACGCGTTCCGCACCTCGGTCGGCGCGGCGGCGTGCGGCATGGCGCAACGCGCGTTCGACGAAGCGCTCGCACACGTGAAGCGGCGTCGACAGTTCGGCAAGGCGCTCGCCGAGTTTCAGCTCACGCAGGCGCGGCTCGCCGACATGGCGGTCGACCTCGCCGCGGCGCGTGCGCTCGTCGAGCAGGCGTGCGCCGCACGGACCCGGCTCAACGTGGCGATCGCCAAGCTCTACGCCACCGAGGCGGCGCAGCGGGTGATCGACTCAGCGGTACAGCTCTTCGGCGGGCTCGGCGTCATGCGCGGCAACGTCGTCGAGGAGCTCTACCGTGAGGTGCGTGCGCTCCGCATCTACGAGGGGACGAGCGAGATTCAGAAGCTGATCATTGCGCGCGAGCTCTTGCGCGGCTGAGCGCCG